>CAZVZH010000027.1:0-27778 GCA_964630705.1 uncultured Saprospiraceae bacterium
GGCAGACCGCAGGGTTTTTTGTGCCGCTAGTTTTCCAAAGGCGGAAAAAAACGGGCGGCTGCGGGAGCGATTTTTTATTTTGGTGGCAAATATTGCCCGTTATGCGCCTTTTTTACCTGTTTTTGCTCGCCCTGCCGGCTGTTGTGCGCGGCCAATTGACTTCGATCGAAACGTTTAAACCGGAAAATGTCGAGGCCCTGCAACCCCTGCGGGCCCACACGCCCAATGTGGTGGCTTGTGCCGGAGGGTATTGCTTTTCCTACTCGTCGTTGGCTGGCGCCTTGATTTTAACCTGAAAAAATACGCGTTATGACTCCACTGCTGCGAAAAATTGCCTGTTGTTCCCTGGTTCTGTGCTGCTGCACAACCCTGCCCGCTCAAATCTCCACCATCACCCCCTACACTCCCGAAGGGCTCGAAGCCCTGCAACCCCTGCGCGCCAGCACGCCCGACGCAGTGGCCTGCGCCGACGGCTACTGCTACGCGTTTTCCCGCTATGAGGGCGCGAGTTACCGCCCGCCCGGGGGCGACTGGGCGCCGCTCCGCATGGCCGATTCCATGGAAGTGGTGTACGGCCTGGCCGATGCCGGCGACGCGGTGCTGGTGCAGACACTCCGGATCGACTACGGCTTTCCGGGCTACAATTTCCGGTACCGGATTTACCGCAGCGAAAAGGATACCGCCGCTTTTCAGCTGGCGCTGGACCTGACCCTGACCGATCAGGAGGGGTTGGACTCCGAGCGCTATGGCCAATTTCGCGTCGTCGACGATCAGTTGTGTTATTTTTCTTTGGAAATTTCGTCCGGGATATCCACTGGCCCTTTTAAAAATTTTGTGTCGGAAGACGGCGGGGTCAGCTGGAAAGCGCTGAGTTTTAAAAAAAACAGCCTGGCGACCGCCTGCCGGGTGGGCGACCTGTACGTGCATTTCGACGAAGGTACCGGCATTTTCAACCCGGAACCCGACTCGCTCTATTGGTCGCTGACACCGGAGTTTACCGGCTACAACGCCACCCGCGCGCCGCTGCCGTCTTGTTATCCGTTGGCGCTCGAGGCCCGGCAAGACACGCTGTTTTTTTTCAATGGCAACGACAGCCTGTTTTACTTTTCTGCCTTCGGCGGCCTCGACTGGCAGAGCCGCTCCCTGCCGCCCGACGCCGCGCTCAACGACGTGCTCTGGCGCCAGGGCCGCTGGTTTTTCGCCACCAATGCCGGCCTGTTTTCTGCCGCGGAACCCGACCAGGACTGGACGCCCATTTACCAGTATCAGGATTGTTTCCACCCCATCGCCGTGCGGCTGTATGCGCCGGAACCGGACGGGCTGCCCTGGGTGTCGGGTGGCGGCTCGGCTCTGTTGCGCCCGCTGGATGCACAGGGCGATGCCTGGGCTGATTTTTCGAAAGGGTTGCCCGGCGAAGGCACGCAGTCGTTTCAGGCCGCGGGCGATACCTTGTATAGTTCGTTTGCCTACGCTTGTTTTCAAACCGCCGACGGGCTGGACTGGCAGCCGCTGCGCTCGCCGGGCTTGCAGGGCGCCGGCTGGCTGGAAGCCCGGAGTATTTTCCGGCACCAGGACCGCCTGTTTGCCACTGGCCGGATCGGCGATTACTTCGATGATATCAGCGCCATTTTTACCAAGCCCGACGGCGGCGACTGGGCGCTGGTGGATACCGTCCATAACGAGGGCTACGAATTCGGGCTGAGCGCCAGCGCCACCAGTTTGTACTGGCACAACTACCAAACCATACGCCGCTCAACCGATTTGGGGCAAAACTGGGAAACGCTGCCCCTGCCCCCGGGCGCAACATTCCCGCGCTTGTTGGCTTACGGCGACACGCTTTTTGTGGTCAACTACAGTCCGAACCAGCTCTGGCGCTCCACCGACCTGGGGCAAAGCTGGCAGGCCCTGCCTATGCCTGCCCTGACCGGGTATTTCAGCCTGTTGCGGCAGGGCGACCGGCTCGTGCTGGTGGCCGACCGGCTGGTCACCTGGGCCAGCGCCGACCGGGGTCAGAGCTGGCAGCAGACCAACCTGGGCATCAACTCGACGCTTTACTCGGTGGGCTATGATGTGCTGGACGACATGCTGGTGGCGCACTTGTCGTCGAGCCAGCTGACGTACTACCGCGGCGTCATGCTCAGCCTCGACGCCGGGGCGCATTGGCTCAAACTGCGCCTGCCGGAATCGTGGGAAAGCAACACCTACTACGGTTTCGCGCGTTTCCGCGACCATTTTTACTTTGGCCACCACCTGACCGGCAACTGGCGCTTCCCCGACCGCTTGGTGCTGCAAAAACTGGACGAAATCACGCCGAAAGTATCAGTACAGGAGCCTTTGACCGATTCGCCGCTGGGCTTGCAACCCAATCCGGCCGGCTCCGAAACCTGGCTCTTGGCAGGCCAGGGCGTTCCCTTGCCCCTGCGCTGGCAACTGTTCGACCTGCAGGGCCGTCTGCTGCGCGATGGCTGGATGGAACAGCCGGAGTGCCGGATCGATCTGAGCGGCTTGGCGCCGGGCATGTATGCCGTGCATATTCCGGGCGCGGCTTGGCGGGCGGTGCCTTTGGTAGTGCGCTGAGGGTGGGAATGACTTTCCGGGTATCAAAAAGCAGGTCAGACGACAAAATCCAGGAAGTTGTCCTGGTTTATTAGTTGGTAGCGCGCATTGTTGTACGTATCCAGCCAGGTTTTGGAAGACTTTGATTTTTGGGCTTTCCATTTAAATTCGAATCCGTCGAGCACGCCGTCCCGTTCCTCCACATAATCGAGTTCCGCACCGGAATGGGTGCGCCAGAAATAGGTATTGGGGAAAACCCTGCCGTAGGCGTTCTTTTTTCTTCTTTCCGCCAGTAGAAAGTTTTCCCAGACCGCTCCGGCGTCCTGGCGGATTGTGACAGGGTTGAAATTTTCTATCAGGGCGTTGCGGATACCGAGGTCGTAAAAGTAAATTTTATCCATGGTAGTAACCTCCTTGCGCAGGTTGCCGCTAAAGCCGCTGAGCCGGAATATGACAAAGGCTTTTTCCAGCAGGTCGATATAATTGATGACAGTATCCCGGTTTACCTGGAGGTTAATGGCGAGTTCGTGAATGGAAATGAGGTTGCCGGTTTGAAAAGCCAATAATTTGAGCAACTGCCGGAGTTTTTCGGGGTAGCGAATGTTGGCGAGCGCGAGGATGTCTTTATAGAGATAGGCGCTGGTAAGTTCATTCAGGTATTCCCGCCTTTCGTCATAATTGTCAAATTTCAATACCTCTGGATACAGTCCGAAACGCAGCCATTCGTCCAGTTTCAATTTTATTTCAAATTCGTTGAGGGTGCTGTTGGCTTGTAATTCCGCCACCGAAATGGGAAACAAATGGTAGGTCCAGGTTCGTCCCGTCAGGGGTTCCTTTATTCGGTTGGCAAGGTCGAGGGAAGAGGAACCGGTCACGAAAATTTTCAAGCCCGGCAGGCCGTCGTACAGTATTTTCAAGTTGATACCGATATCGGGAATGCGCTGTGCCTCGTCGAGAAAAAAAATGTCGTATCCGCTGACGAGGCCTTTTAGTTTTTCAAAATCACGGCTCGACAAAACGTCAGTGTACGGATTTCTGTCGGCATTAATTTCCAACACCCGAAGCCCTGTTTTTTCGAGCACTGTTTTTGCCAACGTCGTTTTTCCGACTTGCCTTGCGCCATAAAGTACGATTACTTTATCCGAGGAGAGTAGCCTGTCCAAAAGTTTGGCTTCCAGTAAACGAGGTATCATTTTTTTATCCTAAAGGTAGTTTATTTATGGTCAACCATAAATTATGGGTCGATAATTTATGGTTGACCATAAATTATCGATCTTTTTCCACTCATTTGATTTCCTCATAATCGATGTACTCGCCCTTGTCGTCGTCGTGGTTTGGCGGCGGCGGTTCCGGCGGTTTTTGCCGGAGGTTTGGCCCCTGCTGCGCGCCCAGAATCGGGCGCAAGGCCTGGTACAGCCAGATGATCGCGAGTATGGTGAAGAGCCATTTTAGCAGCATGATCAATTATTTAAATCGCCGTTCTAAAATTCCGTATTCCCCCGCCTGTGCGGCGCGCGCGCATTCCGCATTCCGCATTCCGTACTCCGTACTCCGCATTCCAATCATTCCGGTTCGAAGTATTTTTTCAAAAACGGGTGGCTGAAAACCGCCACGAGAATAATCAGCACGCCGAGGTAAAATTCGGGGGCGAGTTCGCGGTGTTCCTGAAAAAACAGGCCTGCCAATACAACGCCGTAAACCGGTTCGAGGTTGATGGTCAGGTTGGTGGCGAAAGCGGAAATATAGCGCATTGCGCGCAAAGAGAGGTAATAGGGCAGGATAGTGCAGAGCCATACGAGCAGCAGCATCCACAGCCAGTCTTCGCCCTGGAGGCCGATTTGTAGCCCCGGATTTTCAATCAGGTCGAACGGCAGCACGATCGAGCAAAACAAAAACGCGCCGAACAGTTCCACAAAACTCATGGCCAGGGGCGGGGGCGCGGCGCGGTCGATCAGGCGTTTGTTCAGGGCGGTGAATGCGGCGGCCAGCAGGGCACTGAGGATGCCCACGGCGAAACCCCAGCGCATCGACCAGTCGAGGTGGCCCACCACCAGGCCCATGCCCGGCAGGATGAAAATGCCCAGGGCCAGCTCGTGCCAGCGCAGCCGCTGGCGGAAAAAAAGCGGCTCCAGCAGGGCGGCGAAAAAAGAGGTCATGGCCATGGTGGCCACCGCAACCGAGGCATTGGAAAGTTTGATGGCGCCGTAAAAACACCACCAGTGCACGCCCACGATGCCGCCCACGCCCAGCATTTGCCAGAACACCCGCCGCGGCAGTTCGCGCAAGCTGGTGCGCGGCAGCAAAAACCACAGCGTGACAGAGCACAGCAGTACCCGCCACCACACCAGCGGCAGGGCTTGCAGGCTGATTTTTTTTCCCAAAATGGCGGTGAACCCCCACAGGAACACGCAAAAATGCAGGACGAGGTAGGCGCGCAGTTTGTCGTTCATCGGCGCGCAAAGGTAGCAGTCTGGTTGGGGAAATATCCCGGTTGCTAAACTCCCGGCGGGTAAAATTTAGCCGCCTGTCCGGTCGCGCCGCGCCATCTTTTTTTGTGAAATTTTGTTAGTCTCCGACAAAGCGCCACGCTGCCGGGCAACCCAAGCCGCCTGCCTGGCGCCAACTCTGCAACTTTGCAAAAACTGTTTCGACGATGAACTTCCGGCTTTTACTCCTCCTCCTGATCGGCTGCGCCAACCTCCCGGCGCAAAACCTGCACACCATCCAAGCCCGGCTTGACTGGCAATCGGCGCCCTACCGCTACCCGCTTTCCAACGGTGAAACGGTGGAGCAATGGCGTTTCGACGGTTGCAGCTTCAGCGACGAAGCCCCCACCATTCCGGTGTTCAGCGAGCGCTTCGCCCTGCCCGGCCGCGCCCGCATCAGCGCCGAACTGACGGCCGCCGAGTACGCGCCCATTGCCCTGAGCGCCGCTTCCGACCTCGATGCCATCACCGCCGACATTGCCCTGCGCGCCAGCGTGGAGCAGGAGCGCGACCGCTTTTTCGGCCGCGTCAAATTTTTTCCCATCCGGAAAACGGGCAGCGGCTACGAGCGCCTGGTCCGTTTTACCATACAGGTACGCATCCTGCCCGAAGCCGAGCCGGTCAAGCCCCGCGGCGGGCCGTTTACTTACACCTCCGCGTTGAGCACGGGCACGGTGTACAAATTCGGCGTGGCGCAAAGCGGCGTGTACAAGCTGGATTTTAATTTTCTGAAAAACGAACTCGGCATCGCCAACCTCGAAACCGTCGACCCGCGCACCATCCGCCTGTTCGGCAACGGCGGCGCCATGCTGCCCGAAACGACCAACGCCCCCCGGCCCGATGACCTGATCGAAAACGCCATTACCGTGGTGGGCGAAGCCGACGGCAAATTCGACAACGCCGACTACATCCTTTTTTACGCCGTGGGGCCTGCTCCCTGGACGTACCAGCCCAGCGCTACCGACCCCGAGCTGACTATCCGGCAGCACCTGTACGACCGTTTTGCCTATTATTTTATCAAAATCGGCGACGGCCAGGGCTTGCGCATCACCGATCAGGCCAGCGTACCCGCCAGCTACACCAGCACGACTTTCGACGATGTGCAGCGCCTGGAAGAGGAAAAGGTCAACCTGCTCAATTTTTTCAACTCGGCCCAGGGCTCGGGCAAACGCTGGTTTGGCGACTATTTTTTCCAAACCCGGGAACGCAGCTACAGTTTTAATTTTCCCAACCTCGTTGCCGGCGACACGGCCCGCCTGCGCGTCGAATTTGCCGGCCGCTGCGGCACCGGCACCACCCTGCAAATCCAGACCGGCTCATCCAGTTTTACCCGCCTTATCAGCGGCGTACCGGTGAGCAACAACGAAGCCGATTTTGCCGCCAACGGCCTCATCAGCGGCAAATTCGCCGCCGCAGGCGGCATCAGCATCCCGGTTACCCTGCGCTACCTGCCCTCCAGCCAACCCAGCGAAGGCTGGCTCGACTACATCGAGATCAACGCCCGCCGGCGCCTGCAAATGAGCGGACCTACGCTGGAGTTTCGCGACCTGCAAACACTCAGCCAAGACGCGACCACTTTTAGCATAGCCGGGGTATCGGGCGCGCTCACCGTGTGGGACATCACCAACCCTCAAGCCCCCCGCAAACAACAGACGCAGAGCTCGGGCAGCGCCGTTCAGTTCGGCGTGCCCACCCAGGGCGTGCTGCGCAATTTCTTCGCTTTTTACGACAATGCCCCGCTGGCCAAACCCGAAACCACCGTCGGAAAAATTACCAACCAAAACCTGCATGGCCTCGACAACCTGCATATGGCCATCGTGTACCACCCCGATTTTGAAGCCGCCGCCCAAACCCTGGCTGAGCACCGCCGCAGCTTCGGCGGGCTGGACGTGGCCACGGTGCGCATCGACCAGTTGTACAACGAGTTTTCTTCCGGAGCCAAAGACCCTACCGCCATCCGCGATTTCGCGCGCATGCTGCTGGAGCGCAACCCCCAAAAGTTCGACTACCTGCTGCTCTTCGGCGACGGCTCCTTCGACCCCCGCAACAACACGGCCAGCGACGACAACCTCGATTTTATCCCGGTGTTCGAAACCTATCAGTCGTTCAACCCGATCTACTCGTACCCCTCCGACGACTATTTCGCCCTGCTCAGCGACGGCGAAGGCGGCGCCCTCGACGGCGCGCTCGACATCGCCGTCGGCCGCGTAACGCCCCGCACCCCCGCCGAGGCCCAGGCGATTATTGAAAAAATTATGGACTACGACAAGAGTCCGGCTACCCTGGGCGACTGGCGCCTCCGGCTGCTCTACTTCGGCGACGACGAAGATTTCAACGTACACATCAACCAGGCCGACAAACTGGCCAACGCCGCCGAAGCCACCGAAACCTGGTTTAACACCGAAAAAATTTACTTCGACGCGTATCAGCAAGTGGCCACCTCGAGCGAAAAGCGCATCCCCGACGCCAAAGCCGCCATCAACGCCAATATTTTCAAAGGCGGCCTGCTGGCCCAGTACATCGGCCACGGCGGTCCGCGCGGCTGGGCACAAGAGCGCGTGATCGACAACAACGACATTGCCGGCTGGGAAAACACCAACCGCTACACCGTCATCATTACCGCCACCTGCTCATTCGGCGGCTACGACGACTACACCACGCTCACCGGGGGCGAGCAAGCCCTGCTCAAAACCCGCTCGGGCGCCGTGGGCATGTTTACCACCGTGCGCGCCGTGTATATCGACGGCAACAACAAACTCACCGATGCCGTGCAACAGGTTATTTTCCAGCGCCTGCCCAACGGCCGCTACCGCTCGCTCGGCGATATTTTGAAAGACTCCAAAAACACGCTTACCGGCGGCTCCGAAGACAACGCCCGCCGCTTTACCCTGCTCGGCGACCCGGCCATGTACCTGGCCCTGCCCGTGCACCGCGTGCGCACCACCCGCATCAACGGAAAAGACTACGACCCCGCGCAGCCGGATACGCTCAAGGCGCTCATGCCGGTGGAACTGGAAGGCGAAGTGACCGACAGCCTGGGCAATTTCCTGCCCGGCTTCAACGGCCGGGTGTACGTCACGCTTTTTGATAAAAAACAAACCCTGCAAACCCTGGGGCAAGATTCCGACAGCCCGGTGCGCAGCTTTCAGGTGCAGCGCAACATCATCTTCCGGGGCAGCGCTACGGTGAGCGGCGGCCGCTTCAAAGTCAATTTTGTAGTGCCCAAAGACATCAACTACGCCTACGGAAACGCCAAGATCAGCTACTACGCCGAAGACGGCACCCCGGTAGACGCCGCCGGCGCCGACACAGGCATCATCGTCGGCGGTACGGCCAACCTCGTGCAGGACGACACGCCGCCGCTGGTGCAGGTGTTCCTCAATACCGACGCATTTGTGTACGGCGGTATCACGGATAAAAACCCGAAAATACTGGTCAAATGCTCCGACGACCACGGCATGAACGTGACCGGCACCAGCCTGGGCCACGACCTCACCGCCGTGCTCGACGGCAATGTGCTCGAAACCGTGGTGCTCAACGATTTTTATGAAAGTGCGCTCGACAACGCCCAACAGGGCCAGGCCGTGTACCCCCTGCGCAACCTCGCCCCCGGGCGGCATACCTTGCGGGTGAAAGGCTGGGACATCGCCAACAACTCCGGCGAAGGTTACACCGAATTCGTAGTGGCTGAAGACGGCAAAGCCGCGCTGGCGCATGTGCTCAACTACCCGAACCCGTTCACTACCAACACCAACTTTCAATTCGAACACAACCTCTCCGGCCAATTGCTCGACGTACAGATCAGTATTTTTTCCGTGTCCGGCAAACTGGTCAAAACCCTGCTGCACACCGCTACGGCCGACGGTTTCCGTGTGACCGATATCGCTTGGGACGGCAAAGACGAGTACGGCGACCAACTCGCCCGCGGCGTCTACCTCTACCGGGTGAAAGTGCGGGGTACGGATGTGGCCGGGCAAACGGCTACCGCGGAGAGCGCGTTTGAGAAGTTGGTGATTTTGAAGTGAGGGTGCGCGTTTTACTGCATTCGCCCGGCTTAGGCTACACGATTGGCTTTTTTTGCAGCAAAAATTCCCAAAGCGGCTGGACGATAATTTTTTTCCCGTCCCGTTGGAATTCCTGCTGTTCATCCCAGTTGAGCAGGAGGCTTTCCGTCTGGTCCAGATTTTTCATTGCTAAAAAAAGGCCTTCCGTTTCACGCAGCAGGGTGTTTGGGTCGGAAAGCGAATAACAAGCGTTGACCAATCGGCCATTTTCCCAAAAAAAGTCTACCTCCTGACCATCTAGATAATAGGAGAGCGGGTAGCCTTGGCGGCGCAGGGCGAGAAATACGGCGTTTTCAAAAACGCGGCCCACGTCTTCGCCAATATTCATGGCGTATTTGAATGCGGGGTCGATGCCATACACTTTACTGGGGTTGACAGCCTGCGCCCGAACAGAGCGGCTCCAAATATCGACCCGAAAAAGGGCGAAGGCTTCTTCCAGATAGGATATGTATTCAAATACCGTATTTTTTCCTACGGCATAGCCCTGCGATTTCAAGTCCCGGTACACTTTGGTTACGCTGATTGGATTGGCCAGGTTGCCGAGCATGTATTTCAACAAATACTTAAGCAAAGCCGGATTTTTGATAGAAAAGCGCTCGACAAGGTCGCGGTACAACATCAGGTCCAGGTACTCATTTATGGTGCGGCGGTGTACTTCTTCCGGGAGAAAAACCAATTCCGGAAAGCCACCTTGCCGCAAATATCGCCGCAACCAATGCAACAACAACGCCTGGCCTTTGGAGCTGTTCGGATTTGCCTCAATCCGATTGAACTGGAGAAATTCGCCAAAACTCAACGGAAATACTTCATAGGGTAAGGTGCGCCCCCGAAGGCTGGTAGCCAACTCGCGGCTCAGCAGCTTGGAGGAGGAACCTGTCAAATAGATCCGACAATTTTCCTGATCGGCAAGGCGTCGCACAAATTTCTCCCACTGTTCTACTTCCTGTACTTCATCCAGAAAAAACCAAACCTGCACATCCTTGTTTTCCGGGTACATTTCGTAATAGCCCAACAGGAGCGCGTCCAAATCCTGCAGTTTCAGAGGAAACAAGCGATCATCTTCAAAATTTATATACACCAAACGGTGTGCCGGCACACGCTGGCGCAAACGGCTGATCAGGTCAAACAACACAAACGTTTTTCCAGCCCGGCGGGGCCCCAACAGGGAAACGATTTTCGGCACATCCAACGGAAGCTCAATTTGCCGTGAAATCACCGTTCCCAGAGCATTTTCGACAAAATCGGCGATTATACGTTGGAAAACACTTTTTTTATTCATTTTTGTCTTTCTACGGAGAGACAAATATATGAAAAACTGTTTCGGTCTGTAAAGATAAATTTGCTGCTCCTTCACTCAAAACTTCAATTAGTTGAGAAGCATAAATCTGGCCGCCCGAGCAGATGGCAATGCCATGCGTGGTACCGCCTCCGGAAATGGTGCCATCCAGCGTGGCTGAACAACTGCCGCCGGAAACGGTGATTTCAATTAAGGCGGTGCCGGCCACGGTGTAGTACGTGCCCTGGGCGTTGGCAGGTACAAGCGAACAAGCTGTTATGAAAATAGCTAGAAGCGGGAGGCGC
The DNA here is from genome assembly GCA_964630705.1 of uncultured Saprospiraceae bacterium. Classification (GTDB taxonomy): domain Bacteria; phylum Bacteroidota; class Bacteroidia; order Chitinophagales; family Saprospiraceae; genus M3007. The sequence goes on from CAZVZH010000027.1 coordinate 10,688, forward strand.
AGGTGGGCGAGTACCAGTTTTTTTATAGGATGGGAGTTAAATTCGGACCGGGTTGGAATATTTCATTGGCTTCAAAGGCTGACAAACTTAAACTTTTTTACCAGAACGCTTTATTACCCCCATCGAATCCATTCTTTTTTAAATGCTGCGCCGCTTTTTTCAAAAAGCCAGACAACCCACCAGCCCCGCCGCGCGTCAGAACATTTCGGTAGCTGAAATCCGGCGGCCGGCGCGTATTTTTGCGCACTTTCCGAACACAAACAGAACTTTTGCCACTAAATTTTCGCTTGCAATCATGAAGAAGTCCCTGATACAGCCGCTGTTTACGGTTGCCCTAGTCCTCCTCGGAACAGCGCTGGCAGCGCAGATACAACCCAAATGCATCGACGGCAACAACCCGATCACCGGGGAGCGCTGCGCCAACGCCGTCACCACGGCCGTGCCCTTCCTGCGCATCGTGCCTGACGCCCGCGGCGGCGCTATGGGCGACGTGGGTATTGCTACCTCCGCCGACCCCAACGGCATGCACTACAACCAGTCGAAACTCGCTTTCGCCGATAAAAAAGTATCCATTTCGGCCACCTACACCCCCTGGATGCGCAACCTCGGCCTGCAGGACGTATACCTGGCCTACCTCTCCGGCTACGTCCAACTGGATAAATTCCAGACCGTGGGAATGGGCCTGCGCTATTTCTCCCTGGGCGATATCGAGTTTACCGACGAAAACGGCGGCCCGCTCGGTCAGGGCCGCCCCAACGAATTCGAGGTGACCGGCGCGTATGCCCGCAAACTCTCCGAATTTTTCTCCGCAGCTATCGGCGCTAAATTTATCTACTCCAACCTCGCCACCGGCCAGGTGGTGGAAGGCAACGAAATCCGCCCGGGCGTAGCTGGCGCCGCCGACCTTTCGCTGACCTACCGGCGTCCGCTGAAAAACGTGACCAAAAACGGCAGCGAACTCGTCATCGGCGCCGTCATCAGCAACCTCGGCTCCAAAATTACCTACACCAACTCCGTCAACCGCGACTACATCCCCACCAACCTAGGCCTCGGCTTCGCCTGGAAAGTCAACCTCGACGAGTACAATACCCTCACCTTCACCACCGATTTCAACAAACTCATGGTGCCCACCCCGCGCCCCGAAATCGATGAAGACGGCGATATGATCCCCGACTACAAACAGTACTCCTCGGTGCGCGGCGCCTTCAAATCGTTCGGCGACGCCCCCGGCGGCTTCAGCGAGGAACTGAAAGAAATTACCACCGGCGTCGGCGCCGAGTATTGGTACGACGACCAGTTTGCCGTGCGCGCCGGCTATTTTTTCGAACACTACTCGAAAGGTAACCGCAAATACTTCAGCCTGGGCCTGGGCGTGAAATACAACATTTTCGGCCTCAACTTCTCCTACCTGGTGCCCACCAGCAACCAGCGCAACCCGCTCGACAATACGCTGCGCTTTTCGCTGCTGTTCGACTTCGCTGCCTTTGAGGGAGAATAGGGAGATTGTGGAATTTTCACCACTAAAGGCACTAAAAAACACTAAACCCACACTAAAAAAGAGATTTTAGTGTGGGTTTAGTGTTTTTTAGTGCCTTTAGTGGTGAGAAAATGAAAAAGCAACTTGCGAAGCAAGTCGGTTTTTTGCTCGCCAATTTACCGGAAATAATACGCCAAACCCAGGCCCGCCGTGCGGAACCACACCTTGCCGGTATTGTCGGAATAAAATGGAACCAGAGAATAATTGTACCGGACCTGTATCTCCAGTTGGTCGTACCGCAAACCGACCTGAGCGACTAACGGCAGGTCGATCTTTTTGCGCGCAGCCGCATCAGCCGGCGCCAGATCGCCGGGGTCGTTCACCAAAAAATTGATGGAAGGCCCCAGGCCGATCGAGACGGGGCCGGCGCTGCTCCAACTGGCCAGCGCAGTGAAGCCCAGGTAGTGGTAATTGAAACGGGTAATTTGGGTAAACTGCGCGTTAACCTCCGTTTGATAGCCCAGCAGTTTGTATTGGGCTTCGCCGGTAAAACGCCATCGACTCGATTCACCAAATTGCGCGAAAGCGCCCAACTCATAGCCGAAGCGCGAACTGGAACTGACAAACAATTCGCTGAGGTCGGGTTTGCCTTCCAGGTAGTTGAAAGCCAGAAACGCGCGGGCGCCGTAGTTCGGCTGCGCGCCGGCAAGAGCGGAACATAAAACCGCCGGTAAAAAAGCGAGGAACATTCGGGTGTAGGACATGGTATGCAGTTTAGTTTTCATAACGTAGGCGCTGCTTTCTGTGTTTGATCAAAGCCGCCACACGGTCGGTCAGGCTATCCGGAACGGCATAGCCGGCCAGGTGCAACGGCGCAGCTTCCACGCCCAAATTGCTGCATTTTTCCCAATACAACAACGCGTTGCGCTCCTCGACCAAACCGATAGTAGCCGGCAACTCCGGCGCATGTTGCAGGAGCAGCGGCTCGACGCGGCAGCCAGGCATGCCTTCGGCGCCCAAATAACGCTGCAGCTGGCGGGCAATTTTTTCGGGAATGTGGTCCGGAAAAAAACTGGTCTGCTCGCCGCCGGGCTGCAGTTTTCCCCCACCCAACAACAAGACATCCGCCGCCTGCTCCATACGGTCGATACCCGCCCGAATATCGATTGCCGGCGGGAAGGAATCGTCGACCAGGATCGCACCCGGCCGGAACCGCGCCACTTCGAGCACCCGGCCCGACGCGCTGGCGCCGATAATCAAATCTGCTTCGTAAAAAACATCCGGCAGCTGCTCGTTTCCGACGCCCAAGACCGTCAGTTCGCCGGCATACTTTTTTTTCAGGCGGTCCAGCGCCTGCTCGAGCAGCGGCAGCTGCTCCTGCAAGTCGGCGATGATCAGTCGGGCCGGGCTGCCCAGCTGGTCGAGCAGGAGCGCCGTCGAAGCCTGCCCGATCGAGCCGAAGCCGAGCACCGCCACGGTCTTGTTTTCGATGTCCGAATGTACCGCCGCCAAAGCCTGGGCCGCAGTTTTTACGACCGCCACCACCGTACTGGCATGCCCCGTCGTGAGCGTCACCGGCGGCAACCCGTTCGCGCCGGTTGCCTGCATAGCCTGATTCACCGCGTAGCCATAGTTGGTGATGGCCGGCAAAATTCCAGCCAGCGCCACCGTTTTGGCCCCGTGGCGCCGGGCGACATCGATGGCTTTCCCGACTTCCGCTACCCGCCGCTCCATGGTCATGGCGCGCAAAGTCTCGGCGTCGAAAGGCAAAAACACTGCCCCGCTCACCCCGAGCGGGGTTTGCACCCGTTCCAGTAGATCGGCCCGACCCGACGATAAGAGGCGGCCGGCCCAAGCCGCTGCCGCTTCACCGGCCGGCAGCCCGCCGGGCAACACCGATTGCAGCCAGTCGGGCCCGGGCAGGTAGGCGATCAGCGCCGCGTCGATGGGGTTGGGGGCGCCGCCCAGGAGGTTTATTTCAGTTAAAAAAATGGTTTTAAAAGCGGCTTTGCGCTCCGCCGGGGCGTAACCGTTCAGGTTGAGGCGGATTTGCTCCGCTACGTTCACGCCCATCATAATCTCGGAGCCCGCACCGCCGGCGTTGAACGAAAAGGTCGAGGCTTCCCACAGCAGCGACAAATGCCGCCCGGCGTATTTTTCCAGCGCCGAAAAGTCCATGAACGAAAAATAAAACCGGTTGGCGGAGAAAATCGCGGAGGCAAAACCGGCGCGCGTGGCAATTTTGAACAGCTCAGTGGGCGGAATATCCTGGTGCTCGAGCGCCTGGTAAAAAACGGCTTCCATGGTTTTCACGTCGGCGAGCAGGGCCGAATCGCGGGGTAGCGCCGCGCGCAGCGGCAAGTTTCGGGCGAAACAGCCGACAATTTGCTGCACATTTTCCACCGGAATGTCCCGTCCGTTGACCGCCGTGTTCAGCAACAAGTCTTCCGTGCCGTACAACTGCGCCAGGCTGCGGGCGAAGAGCGTGAGCAGCAAGTTGTACAAGGTGATGCCGTTGGTTTTGCTCCAGCCGGCCAACTTTTCCCGGGTTTCAGCAGGCAGGATAAAGCTGAGCGCCGGACTGGCAAGCGCATCGGCGCCCGGCGGGGGCGCGAAGGCCGGCAACTCGGCGAGTATTTTATTCCAATACGCCGCGTGCGCATCGAGCGCGTCGGGCGAAATTTTTGAATCGAGCAGCGGTAAACAGCCTGCGTACAGTGGCGGCGGCGGCCCCAAGTCGGGCGCCTGGCCATCCAGCAGCTGATCGTAAGCGCGCATCAGGTCGTTCAGGAGAATGTGCGTGCTCCAGCCGTCGGTGATAATGTGGTGCATGCAAATGAGCAGGGCGCCGGCGCGCGGGCCGGTGCGGTACACCCGCGCCTGAAACAAAGGGTACTGCGCGAGATCGAACTCGACGCGCTGCAAATCCAAAAATGCCGCGTCGAGCACCTCTTGCTGCGCTTCCGGGCTTTGGCCCGACAGGTCAAAGGCCTGCACCGGCGCTTTTTGCACTTCGGCGATCTGCTGCCAGGTTTGCAGGCCCTCGGCGGTAAACACGGTGCGCAACATGGAATGGCGGACCACCAGAAAATCCAAAGCCGCCGCCAGCCGCTCCGGCTGAAAGTTGCCCTCGAACAACAGCAAGCCCGCCCAATTGGGCGAAGCGCCGGGGAAGATTTTTTTCAGCAGCACAAAACCTTTCTGCGAGGGCGAAAGCGGATGCCGGCCGGCAGCGGCAAACACTTTTTCCGGCCCGGCAGCTACCACGGCGCTGGCCTGGGGGTTCAGCTCCTCGATGGAGCGGGCCAGCTCGGCAAGTTTGCGGTTTTTAAACAAAGTCACCGCCTTGGGCAGCACGGGGAAGTTTTTCCGCAGCCGGTGCAGCATTTCCAGAGCCATGATCGAGTCGCCGCCCAGGCGAAAAAAATCATCTTCCGGACCAACTGAGTTTACCTGCAGCAAGGTTTTCCAAACCGCCGCAATAGCTGCTTCTGCCGGGCGCAATGCCGTTTCCGGCGCTTCTGGCGCGCTGTTTTCGACTGTTTCAGCCAGCAGGCGGCGGAGGGCGGCGCGGTCAGTTTTTCCGGCCTGGTTGAGCGGCATCTGGTCGAGCAGGATCACCCGGTGCGGCAGCATGTAGGCCGGCAGTTTTTGGGCAATAAAATCCCGGATTTGTTGCGCCGTAGGCCGGATGCCGGTTTGGGCGAGCTCGACGAAAGCGCCGAGCAAGTGCTGGCCGCCTGTGCGGCAATCGACCACCGCCGTGTTTTTCACCTGCTGGGTTTGATAAATGGCGTCCTCAATTTCGGTCAGTTCAATTCGGTTGCCGTGGAGTTGGATCTGATCGTCGTTGCGGCCGGTAAAATACAACAGCCCGGTTTCATCGGCCCACGCCAGGTCGCCGGTAGCATAAAAAATGCCGGGGGCCTCAGGCAGGTCCAGCCGGACAAATTTTTCCTCTGTCAGCGCTTTTTCCCGGAAATAACCCGCGGCCAGACAGGGGCCGCCGACGTAAATCTGTCCGGTTTCGCCGGGCGCGCACAGCCGGCCTTCCGGGTGCACCAGGCGCACCAGCGAGCCTTTTTTCTGAACGCCGATGGGCACGCTGCCCGGGCCCGGCGGCTGTGCCGGATCAATCGGGTAGCTGGTGGCGTTCACGATGGTTTCCGTGGAACCGTACAGGTTGACGATCGCGGTGTGCCGGCCGAATAACTGTTGCCATCGGCGTACCGTTTCCGCCTGCAAGGTTTCGCCGCCCAGCAGCGCGCAACGCAGGCTGGCCAAGCCTTGTTTTCCCTGAAAATTGCCGGGCTGTGCCGCCGCCCAATCGAGCAGGTTGTTCACCACTGAGGGCACCGTGTTGAGCAGCGTGATGCGGTGGCGTTCGAGGAACTCGTACAGCGCCTGCGGGTCTTTCAACTCGGCCCGGGGGATGGGGTAGAGCGTGGCGCCCGCCAGCAAGGTGGAAAAAATCTGCCGGATGGAGCCGCCGAAACCCAGTGACGACGTGTGAATAAACCGGTCGCCCGCGTCGATGCGGAAGGTTTCGGCAATCCAGTTTAAAAACACCTCCACCGCCGCGTGCGCCACCATCACCCCCTTGGGCGCGCCGGAGGTGCCGGAGGTGTACATCACATAGGCCAGGCGGCGCGGGTCGGCGGCCAGCCAGCCGTTCGGCGAACCGGCCGGCGTTTTTTTCAGGCCGACGACGGGTATTCGACCGGCCGGGGGAAAAGGCGTTTCCCGTTCTTCCGGTACTACCACAGATTGGATTTGCCCCTGCACTGCCGTGTTCGCGGCCAGCAAAGCCAGCAAATCGGCTGGCGCGACGATCGTTTTCACCCCGGCATGCGCCAAAATACCCGCCACGCGGTCGTCGGGCCAGTCGGGGTCTAGCGGCACGAAAGCCCGGCCGGAGCCCAGGATGCCCGTGGTTCCGAGCACCGCCGCGATACCCGGATAGGCAAAAATACCGACGGTTTCCTCGGTTTTTGCCAAACGGCCGGCCAGTGTGCCCGCCAGCAGTTTGCTGCGCCGGGCCAGCTCGTCGTAGCTCAGGCTGCCTTCCGCGGCGACCACTGCAGTACGTGTTGCGAAACGATCGCAAGCTGCCCACACCTTTTGGTGCAGCATCGGGCTGTCGGGAAACAACTGCACTGCCGGCATTTCCAACGGCGGCGCCAACAGCTCCGCGGGTTCGTGCGGCGGGTTCAAAATGCCCAGGAAATGGTCCCGGAGCTGGGTAATATCTTGGGCTTCGAACAAAGCCGCGTCGTAGTTCCAGCAGCACTTCAGGTTGTTGTTTTCGATAAAACAGATCAGCGAAATGTCGGTGAACGGCAGGGCCGTGCGGCAGCGAATATTTCGGATGGGCATGGCGCCATCTTTCCCCAGGTGGTGCGTTGGCACAAAACTCAGGCCCACGGGCGAGAGCACCACCGGGCCCTCGTCTTGCCGGCCGATCGGCAGTTCGGCGATATCCTGCGACGACAAGCCGGCGTGGCGCAGGGCCTCCAGCATTTTTTGTTTGATCCGGCGGGCTACGTCCGGAAGCGCGTCGCCGGCTTGCAATTCCAGCCGCAGCGGCAATGCGTCGGCCAGGCAACCCGCCAGCGTCTCGATGCCAGGAAATGCGGCGTCGCGGTTAGCGTTGGCGACCCGGATGATCATATCGGTCCGGCCGGTTTGCCGCTGAAGGGCCAGGAAAAAGGCGGCGAGCAGGCTGTGAAAAACAGACAGGCGCTCGTTCTGGTTGGCTTGCATCAGCCGTTCGGTGGCGGCCCGGCCCAACTCGCCCATTTCCATCCGGTATGCGCTGACGGCGCCGCGGGTTGGGCGGTACGGAAGCGGCAGGCTCCACACAGCCTGGTCGAGCGCCTGCGTCCAGTATTTTTTGATGCCCTCGAGTTCGCGATGCTGCAGCGCTTGTTGGTGAAACTGGACGTAGGCGGCAAAATCCTGGTCCGGCTCACCGGCTGGCGGCGTTTCCCCTGAATCGAGTTGCTCGTAGCTGCGCAGCAAGGCTTTCAGCAGCACATACATGCTCCAGGCGTCGAAAATCAGGTGGTGCATCATCAGCAGCAGGGCGGCGCGGCCCTCCGGCAGTTCGACGTACGCCAGGCGAAAAAAGGGCGGTTTTTCCAGATCGAACACCCGATTGACCAATTCGTTTTCCAGGGCCAGCAAGGCGGCGTCATCGGCGCAGGCCATGCATTCGAGCGGGGCCTCGATTTTCTCCAAAACGTACTGCCGCGGACCCTCGTTCGTCATTTCGAAGGCCAGGCGCAGGGCCTCGTGTTGGGCTGCCAGCCCGTTCAGGGCCGCCTGGAGTTTTTCGGGTTTGAGCGGGCGCTCCAGTTCTGCGTTGACCAGCACGTTGCAAGGTTTTTCCGGGAAAAATTGCTGCTGTGCGTAGAAGGTTTTTTGCGCGCCGATCAGCGCAAAGCGCTTCGGAGCTGCAGCATTTGTTTCCACGGGCGGCGGCTCTGGCGAAGGCGCATCCAGACGGTTCGTTTCCAGGTATTTGGCCAGGGCGGCAATGGTGTCGTGCTCGAAAAGAATGGTGGGGTGCAGCACCTGCCGGGTGTGCGCTTCGATTTTTTGCGCCACATCCACGGCGCTCAGCGAGTCGAGCCCCAGCTGGTAAAACGAGTGGTTCTCGTCGATGTCGCCCGGTGCGGTTTGCACCGCTTCGGCGATGTACTTTTTCAGCATTTGGACGAGGTCGAGGCCGCTTGGCCCGGCTGGCGGCGCTGCTGATTCGGCTGGCGTTACCGGCGGAGGAACAGGGGCTGGCACGGGTTTTTCCGGCAGCCGTTCCGCTTTTTTTTCAGAAAAATCCGGCGAAAACTGCGCTTCCTGCCCGGTCGGCAAAGCGGCCACATGCGCCCGCCCGGCCGCCAGGGTATCGTCAAAAATCTCCAGCGCATCCTCCGGCGCAAACCCCCGGGCCGTTTCGCCCAGCCGGGCTGCCATGCCGGTGTGCTCCCAAATGCCCCAGGAGCAGGAAATCCAGGGCGCGGCGGCTTGGTAGTTGGTTTCTGCCAGAGCGTCGAGAAAGGCGTTGGCTGCGGCATAATCGGCCAGGCCGCCGGCCCATTGCGGGCTGAGCCCGGCGATGGAGCTGAGGGTGTATACAAAGCCCGGCCGGCGGCCCTGCAGGCTATCGCTCAGATAGCTGGCGCCGGCGATTTTGGCCAACAGCACCCGCTCGAAGTCCGCTTGGCTTTTGTTCAGCAAGGCGCCGAAATTGATGCTGCCGGCGGCGAAAACAATGCCGTCGGGGGCGCCGTACTGCTCGTACACCGTGTCGATGAGTTCGGCCATCGCGGCTTTTTTGCTGACATCGCTTTGGAAGTACGCCAGCCGGTCGGGCATCCATGCTGTGAGGTTGGGGGGCAAGCTGTCGGCATCCCGGGCGCCGCTCACCAGCACTTTTCGGGCCGATTGCCGGATGAAATATTCGGCCAGCAAAGCGCCGATCCCCGACGAGCCGCCAATCACCAGGTACAAGCCGCCTGGTTTTATGCTCAAGGCGATACCGTCCGGCGCGTTTTTTTTCACCGGTTTTAAAGCCGGTAAAAACTGCCGCCCGGCGCGCAGCGCCAGCGGTCCCGGCGCCACCACGCCCAGCAGGGGCAACAGGGCGCCTAAGTCGGCGGCTTCCGAAACGCTGCGGTCGATCAGGGCGCCGCGCAGCTCCGGATTTTCCTCCAAGGCGCCGGCGGCCAAAACGGCCAGGGCGCGTTGCTCGGGGCGAACCGGTTCGGCGGCTTGTACCGGGTAAGCGCCGGCGGTGGCCACCCAAATTTTTGCCTGGCCGCGTTGTTTGGCCGCCTGAAACAAACTGCGCAAGCCGGACAAGTTTTTTTCAATAAACTGTTCCGGTTCAGCCGCCGGGCTGCCATCGGCCAGGAACAACAAGCCCAGCGGTTCGGCGCCGGGCAAACTGCCCAGCAGCCAGCGGTAGTGGTCGGGCTTGCCGGCGTCGATGCAAAAATCCTGCTCGCCAGTGCGGGTGAAGGCGGAGGGTCCGGAGCCAGCCTGGCAAAGGACGCAGTAGGACGATTTTCCTTGTTGACTTAGTTGCGCTCGTATTTGTTCCAACTGCCCGGTTTCGAATCCGAACACAAGCCAATGGGCGGGCTCGTAGCTGGGCGGGGGCAAAGGCAGCGGGTTTTCGGTCCAGCACAGGGTCGTAACGGTTTGGCTTTCCGGGGTCAGTTGGGGGAAAAAGTCGTACTGGAAAAATTTGCGGGCGCCGAGGCTAGCCGGCGCCGGGTGAAACACCGGTGCGGTTGCCGGTTCTTCGAGGATGAGGTGGGCGTTGGTGCCGCCAAAGCCGAAGGAGCTGACCCCGGCGCAGCGCGGCCCTTCGCACACCCAGTCGGCCAGCTCGCTTTGGATGCGGATGCCTTTTTCCGCCAGGTTTTTATTTGGGTCGATGGTTTCGTGCAGGGTGGGCGGCAGTTTTTTGTGGTGCAGGGCCAGCGTCATTTTGAGCAAACCGGCAATGCCTGCCGCTGCGAGGGTGTGGCCGAAATTGGATTTTACCGAACCGACCGAAACGGGGTTTTCCGGGTTGAGTGGAAAAAATTTTTCAATGACCGACAACTCCACGCCGTCGCCGATGCGGGTGGAGGTACCATGCGCTTCGAGGGCTGTGATTTTTGCCGGGTCGAAGCCCGCCCGCGCGTAGGCGCTTTGCAACAGGGCCAGCTGGCCTTTCCAGGCGGGCGCCATGAGGCCCAGCGAGCGGCCGTCGTTGTTGATGCTGGCGCCGCGGATGACGGCCCAGACGGCGTCGCCGTCGCGCAGGGCATCGTCGAGGCGTTTGAGCGCCACCATGGCGGCGCCTTCGCCGAGCAGGATGCCGTCGGAATCGCGGGAAAACGGAATGCACTTGGCGGAGGGCGAAATCACGCCGGCGGCACTCATGTACTGAAATACGCTGGGCGAGAGGTTGAGGTTGACGCCGCCCGCCAGGGCCGTGTCGCATTCGCCTTGTTTGAGCGATTCGCAGGCCAGGTGCACGGCCACCAGGGAAGACGAACAAGCCGTATCGACGGAAAAGGCCGGGCCTTTCAGGTTGAGTTCGTGGGCGATGCGACCGGGGATCATGTTGGCCAGGTTGCCCACGAGGGCATGAGGCGGGAGCGGCTCCAGAGCGCGCAAGGCTTCCAGTTCGGCTTGCAGAGCCTGGCGGTTGTCCGGCGGAATTTGTTGGAAAGCCTCGGACTCGAGCAGGTAATCAGCTGTTTTGCGGCGGTACCATCGGCTGGAGATCATTTCCTGGTAGGCGAGTTGGTCGGCGCCCACAAACACGCCGACGGGCTGGTTGCTCCAGGCTGGGTAGCCGGCATTTTCCATGGCTTCGATGGCCAGTTCCAGCATGATCCGCTGCTGGGGGTCCATAAAAATGGCTTCCGCGTCGGGGATGCCGAAGCGGGCATTGTCGAAGTCGTAGGGGCTTTCCAAAAAACCGGCCCGCACTCCGGCCAGCAGCTCAGGAGCGTGGTGTAGTTTCCGGCTTTCCGGCGTGGCTTGGAACACGGTGCGGCCGTTGGCGACAATTTGCCAAAAAGCCTCTGGGGTGGGCGCCTGCGGGAAGCGGCAGCTCAAGCCGATGATGGCGATATCGGGTGTTTTTTCCTGTTGCTTCATGTGGATGTTTCGTTGTGCGCGGTGTGGTCGACGAGCAAATCCGGCAGGTCGGCGCGCCGGATGAGGGACCCGGCAGGCGCAGTTATTTTAGAAAAAGCCAGCGCGGCGGCAAAGCCGGGCTGTAGGGGTAGCGACTGGCAGGACCAGTTTTCCTGCCCGACCGGAAAGTCGGGGTTCAAGGCGTCGAGGTGTTGAAAATCGAGGCCCAGGCCGCGGCCATCCGCTTTTGCCACGGCTTCCTTGCGCGTCCAGAGGGTAAAAAATGCGCTGGGAGGATCGTGGTGTCGCTGGATAAAACGCCATTCCCGGGGCAGCAGGTAAGTTTGAAAAGCGGCCAGATCGACGGGCCGGATAGCTTCCACATCGATGCCGGCGGGCCCCAGCGGGTTGAGGGCGCAGGCGACCAGGGCGCCGGAGTGGCTGATGCTGATGCCCCAGCCGGGTTGGCCGGCGATGCGCGGCTTGCCGGAGGCGTTGTCGGTTTGGAGGGAGCAAACTGCGCCGGGGCAGTGTTCGGCAAAGAGTTGTTGGGCGAGCAGGCGGCCAGCGAGAAACTGGAGGCGGTGCAGCGGGTTTAGTTTGCCGAAATACCGGGATTGTTCGTATGCCGTCAGGCGGTTGACTGCCTCAGGCACATGCTGCGCTTCTCCCGATTCCGGAAGCACGGTGAACAGTACCGTAACGGCGCAATCATTTGATAACAACATGTTTGCTGGGCTGGCTCAAAATTCAAATGTATCCTTTGTGCGGCAAAAAACAGTGCTCGTGGGGCATGATTTCGGGCTGGTATTTGGGAAATTGCGGTCAGTGCGGGCAGGCCAACCGGCGCATTCCCAAAAATTACACCTACCTTTGCTCCATATTTACCTTACGCGCTTGATTTTGCACACGAAACACCCTGGTTTTTACCCAAAAGCCGCCCCCGTGAACCGACGTGCAGGACTCCGCTCCGGGTACTCACGTAACTTTTTTTAAATGAATTTTGACCAACTCGGGCTCATCGAGCCCATCCTTCGCGCCCTGCGCAGCGAAGGTTACGAAACCCCAACCCCCATCCAACAACAAGCCATCCCCCTGGTCCTGCAAGGCAACGATTTGATGGGCTGCGCCCAAACGGGCACCGGCAAAACTGCCGCGTTTGTCACGCCCATTCTCCAGCTGCTGCACGGCCAACCGATGCCTAGTCAGGGCCCGCGCCGGCCCATCCGCGCGCTCATTCTCACCCCCACCCGTGAACTGGCCATTCAAATTGCCGACAGCTGCGCCGCCTACGGCAAACACCTGCCCTTGCGCAGTCTGGTGATCTTCGGCGGCGTGGGCCAAAAACCGCAAACCGACGCCTTGCAACGCGGCGTCGACATCCTGATCGCCACGCCCGGCCGCCTGCTCGACCTGATGAACCAGGGCTTTATCAGCCTCGACCGCATCGAGTATTTTGTGCTCGACGAAGCCGACCGCATGCTCGACATGGGCTTCGTGCACGACGTGAGGCGCGTACTGGCCAAGTTGCCCGCCCGCCGGCAGTCGCTGTTTTTTTCGGCTACTATGGCGCCCGACATTGTGCAGCTGGCTTCGGGCATCCTCAGCCGGCCCGCCCACGTGGAGGTTACGCCGGAGTCGACCACCGCTGAAACCGTGCGCCAAAAAGTATTTTTTGTAGAAAAAAAGGACAAAAAAGCGCTGCTGCAACACCTGCTGGAAAGCCCGGCCATTGAAACAGCGCTGGTGTTCACCCGCACCAAACACGGGGCGAACAAACTGGCCCGCGACCTCGACCGCTCGGGCTTCCGTGCGGAAGCCATTCACGGCAATAAGTCGCAGTCGGCCCGTGTGCGCGCGCTGGAAGGCTTCAAAAACCGAGAGCTGCGCGTGCTGGTCGCCACCGATATCGCCGCCCGCGGCATCGATATCGACGAGCTCACCCACGTGATCAACTTCGAACTGCCCAACGTACCCGAAACCTACGTGCACCGCATTGGTCGCACTGGCCGCGCGGGGGCATCCGGCAGCGCTATCTCATTCTGCGACACGGAGGAACGCGCGTTCCTGCGCGACATCCAGCAGCTGATCGGCCTGCAAATACCTGTGGGCGCCAGTCATCCGTACGAGCCGGCCACTGGCGCCGAGCCCATACCGCTGCAGCCACCCAAGGGCAAACGCCCGACGCCGGCAATCAGCAGTCTGGCGCCCAAACCCAAAGCGACGGCCCGCTCCGAGCAACGGCAACAAACTGCCGCTTTTGGCAACTCCAACGGCGGCAGCGGCAACAGCAAAAAACGCCGCAGCCGGAGCCCGTGGGGGCGCAACAAAAAGAACCGGCCGCAGGCGGGCACCAACGCCTAGTTTGTTGAAGCGTATTTCCATCGAGCGATGCGCGACCTGAACCGCTGGCCGCCCTGGGCTTTTCTGTTGGCTTTCGCCGGCCTGGCTGTTGTGCTGCGGGCCGGGTCGTTTGCGGCGAGTGTGATCGACCACGACGAGACGACCTACCTGGTGATCGCGCAGGAAATCCTGGCAGGAAAAACGCTGTATGCCGAGGTGTGGGACACCAAGCCGGTAGGCATTTTCGCTGTGTTTGCGGCGGTGGTCGGGTTGTTTGGAAATTCGGTATTGGCCGTACGGCTTTTTGCCGCCTTCATAATTGGCCTGACGGCCTGGCTGCTTTTTCTGGCTGCCCGGCGCCGGGGCGCGCCGCTTGCCGGGGCTGCTTTGGCGGGGGTGGCTTACCCGGTGCTGGCTTCGTTGCACAAATGGACTTTCGCTGCCAACGCCGAGATTTTTTTCAACCTGTTCACTGCGCTGGCCTTGTTTTTTTTTCTGGGAAAAACCAGCGGCCGCAATTTTTTTCTGGTCGGCCTGGCGTTCGGCACGGGCTTTTTGATCAAATATTTTGTGCTGTTCGATCTGGCTGCGTTCTGGCTGTTTCACGTGTGGACATTGCCGAAAAGCGGCTGGCGGGAGCAGGCGCCCGCGCTGGCCCGGCGCACGGCTGCAATGGCCCTGGGTTTTGCTTTGCCCTTTGCCTGCGTGCTGGCCTACTATTATTTTTCCGGTCCGTTCGAGGCATTTTGGTTTACCACCTTCGAAGTGCCGGGGCGGTACGCCAGCGGTTTCGACTTGTTGAAAAGCCTGAATTTTCTGCTGGAATTTCACCTGGTTTACCTGCCCTTCGTGCTGGTGTTTTACCTGCTTGCGGGGCGCGGCGCCGACCGGCCGTTGGCGCGCCTCAGCGGCTTTTGGATGGCGGCGGCCGGGGCGGCGGCTTTGCTCACGGGCAAGCACTTTTTGCACTACTATTTTCAACTGCTGCTGCCCTTGTGTTTTGCCTTGTCGGGATTGCCCGGCTCGGGACTGCGACTCGAAAGTTGGGCGCTGCGCCCCAGGGTCTTAACCTGGCTGGCCGCGGGTTTGCTGGCCTGGAGTTTTACCTTGCAATTCACCGCGTTTGCGCGCCGGCCCGACCTGCCCGAGGCTGCTGCTGAATACCTGAAAACCCGCATGCGCCCGGCCGACAGGTTGTACTGCAACCAAAGCACGGTGTTGTATTTTTTATTGGAAAAAACGCCGCCTACGCGGTATGTGCACCCCACTTTGCTGACCAAACCCGAACACATCGAAGCGGCGGGCATCCGGCCGGAGGTCGAGTTTCAAAAAATTATTGGGCAAAAACCGCGCTTTTTCGTGCTGGAAAAGCCCGTGCCGCCCCAGGTGCAAAAACACGTGGAGCGGCACTGCCGGCTGGAGCGAACACTGGGTGGCCAGCTGCTCGTGTACCGGAGGGTTGATTGAGAAACATGGCGCCTGTTCACCGGCAGCCGGCAATCTGCTGGCGCAGGGCAGCCAGCTGTTCGAGTGCCCGGCTCAGGTGGGGGTCGGCTTGCTCCCAGCTATCGCTGGAGCGGGCTTCCTGAAAATGTTCGCGGCAGGCGGGCACGGCAGCCACTACTTCGGAACAATAGTCGAGCGACCGGGCCAGCAGCTCAAGGTCGCGGAGTACCCGCAGGGCGTGCTCGAGTTTTTGGGCGACGATATGCATGTCGTGGGCGGCGCGGGCATCGGACAAGTCGAGTTCGATGATTTGGGCGTCGGTCAGCAGCACGTCGCGGGGGGTAAAGGCGGGGGACTCGGCAGCGGCCGCTTGGGGAGTAGCAGGCGGTGCGCAGGCTTCGGCGGCCAGGCGCATGCGGTGGGCTTGGCGGCGGGCTTCGGTGGCGCGGGCGATCATGGCGTTGACGTCCTGGTCGCGCTGATAGCCCAGCAAGTCGCATTCGAGGCGGCCTTTTTCAGCGGCAATACGGGCGGCTTGGCAATACAGGCCCGCCTGGGCGACGGCGTCGAACTCCTGCCAGGCCCACCAGAGTTGGAGCAGTAGGTTTACCGGTTCTTGGGAAAGCACGGCGCTGTACAGCACAGTGTCGATGCGGTTGGCCTGGCGGCGCGTCCAGTCGAGGGTTTCGGGGGCGTCGTATTGTACGGTTTGAGCAGGAAGTATGGATGGGCTGCCCGCAGCGAGCAGGGCGGCGAAAACAAAAATGGATATGGCTTTCATGTCGTGTTTTTTTTAGGTAAACACGGCGATGCTGGCGCTGGTTGGCGCAAACCGATATAATGTAAAATGTAAAATGCCTGCCCAGCCTTAGCGGGGTAAAATTTAGACTTTTGACTTTACTACCTCACTGCGCAATCGGCTTCCCTTCCTTCAGCGCAGCGATCATCGCCTCCACGCTCCGGCGGTTGAGCTCGTCGGGGGCTTGCGGGAGCGCGGCCTGGGCGTGTTCGAGCGCTTTTTTCAGGTCGCCCATAGCCGAATAGCCGCGGGCTAATCCGACGCGGGTGGGCCAGGCGCCCTGGTGTTTGTCATAATTTTTCTGAAAAACGGCCAGGGCTTCGGCGTATTTTTTTTCGCCGATGAGCCGGCGGCCGTAGCCGTGGAGTTCGACGGCGCTGGCTTTGTCGAGCGCGGTTTGCATGGTTTGGTCGGCGGCAGCGCTGCGGCCCAGGGCGCGTTCGAGGCCGGCTTTGGTGGAGAGGGTGGCGAAGTTTTGTAGGCCGCCGAGCTGGGGGTCGGTGGCGCGGTTGATCCACACCAGGGCTTCGTCGTAGTTGAGTTCGTTGGCGAGGCACCACTGGGCAGCCGCCTGCATGCTGGGCGGGTCGAAGCCCATGCCGCCGGAGAGCTGGCGGCGGATAGAAGCCAGGGTCGTTTGCTCGTAATCGACCGCCACGGTGAAGGGGATGCGCCAGCGCTCCCATTCCAGCGCAATTTCCACGGAGTTTTTGGCGGGTTTGGAAAAGGTGTAGGCCAGCCATTCGCGGCTTTGGGCTTGGTCTTTTTGCTGGCGCACGGTTACGCGCAGCGCGTCTTCTTCGGGTTTGTAAAAATATGCGCCCCAGGCGTCGGGATTTTTATTAAAAATGAGGGTGCAGGAATCGGGGTAGAGGGCGATAAAAAAACCGTAGCGGCCAGCTGGCAGGGCTTTGCCTTCGATGGTCACGTCGGTGGAAAATTCCATAGCGGTGCACTCGTTGGCGCCGGCGCGCCAGGGCGAGGCTTTGGCCGTGCCGAAACCGATGTCGACGAAGCCGTAGTGCGCCACCGGGGTGCCCCAAATTTTGCCTTCCCGGCCTTTGACGCCGGGGGCGTTCCAGTGGATGGAAATATCGGTGACACCGACGCGCTGGCCGGCCCAGGATTTCTGGTTGACGCCACCGTCGGGCAGGGAAAGGAGCTGGGCGTGGAGAACGTTGGCGCCAAGGGCGGCGATGAGGAGCAAGAAGATGGAGATTTTTTTCATAGCGTTGATGGTTAAGTTGATGAAGGTTGATGGGGTTGATGAAGGTTGATGAAGGTTGATGGGGTTGATGAAGGTTGATGAAGGTTGATGAAGGTTGATGGGGTTGATGAAGGTTGATGGGGTTGATGAAGGTTGATGGGGTTGATGAAGGTTGAT
>CAZVZH010000027.1:27878-31761 GCA_964630705.1 uncultured Saprospiraceae bacterium
GAGGTTGATGAAGGTTGATGGGCGGGGAGGCTGCCGGGTTGAAATCTTTTCCTAAAAATGGCGCAACACCCACAGGCCATGATCGAATTTCGGCGAAAATCGGGGCGGGGCGTTTCAAGGGCCAGCTGGAACGGTCGAGCGGCGGCGGCGCGGCGCCGGACAGATAATTGCCGGCGTTTCCTTCCCGAAAATCAAAAAAATCAGCGGCCTTCCCGCCAAAATCTGCGTCGTCCGCGCTCCTATCCTCAAAAATCCGGCGGCAACCAACCATCTTTACCGGTAAGAACAAGCATTCAACATTATGAAAAAACTTGCAAGCGCGCTGCTGGTCCTGCTGGTGTCGGCACTACCCGCCCAGAAGGTTATCACCATCGATGATTGTTTCAGCAATTTTCTGTTTTACCCCCAAACTGCGGGCGAATTTCAATTTTCCCCCGACGGCAGCCACTACCTCGATGTGGACGACGGCGCCATGGTGGAGTTCGATCTGGCGACCGGCTTGCGCGAACGCACCCTGGCGCCAGCGGCTATCTTGCAGCAAGCGGGAGCGGTCGACCAGTTTGTGTTCAGCCGCGATTTCTCCAAAATATTGCTCCGCACCGACGCCGAGCCGCTGTACCGCTACTCGGCACTGGCCAACTACCAGGTATACGACCGGGACCGGCAAACGCTGCTGAACGTTTCGGACGATGGGCAGGTGCAATTCGCCCTCTTGTCGCCCGATGGCAAACGGCTGGCCTACGTGCACGGCAACAACCTGCACCTGCTCGATCTGGAAACCGGCGCCCGCACGCAAGTGACCCGCGACGGCGAAAAAAACGCGGTGATCAACGGCTTGCCCGACTGGTTGTACGAAGAGGAGTTCAGCGTGAGCGGCGGGGAGGGCAGCATGGCAGCTACGGCCTGGAGCCCTGACGGGACCAAACTGGCGTTTATCCGCTTCGATGAGCGCGCCGTACCCGAGTTTGAACTGAACTGGTACACTGGCGGCTTGTACCCCGAACAAACCCGCTTTAAATACCCCAAGGTGGGCGCGCCGAACGCCCGTGTGAGCGCGCAGGTGTACGACCTGAACACTGGCCAAACCACTCAGGCGCTTCCCGGCACCGAAGCGCAAGACCTCTACCTGCCCCGCATATACTGGACGCCCGACAACCTGCTGTGCCTCTATGTGCTCAACCGCCTGCAGAACCAACTTACGGTCGCCCTGTACGACCCGGCCAGTCAGGGCAGCGGCATGCTGCTCACCGAGCTGGATACCGCTTACGTCGACCTCGACATTTGCGACAACCTGACTTTTTTGCCCGGCAACCGGCAGTTTATCTGGATGAGCGAGCGCGACGGTCACAGCCACTTGTACCTGCTGCCCCGGGTCGACGATTCCACGGCTGTCGGCCGGCAACTCACCCAAGGCGATTTCGATGTCACGGAGTTTTACGGTTTCGACAGCCTGAGCGGCAAATTTTACTACCAGGCCGCCACGCCCACGCCCCTCGACCGCCAGGTATGGGAGGGCGCGCTCGACGGCGGCGCCCCCCGCCTGCTTACGCCCGGGGCGGGCACGCACGCGGCGCGGTTTACGCCTACCTTCGACTATTTTATTCACGAATTTTCCGCGGCCAATACCCCGCCCTTTGCTGAAGTGTGCACCCGCAACGGCGACCCTCTGCGCGCCCTGGTGCGCAACGACCGTATCGAACGCGCCCGCAAGGACTACGGCTTTGCGCCCATCGAGTTTTTTACCCTCCAGGCTGCCGACGGGGCCACCGCGCTGAACGCCTGGATGCTGAAGCCGGCCAATTTCGACTCCAAGAAAAAATACCCCGTTCTGTTCGATATCTACGGCGGCCCCGGCTCCCAAACGGTGAAAAACGAGTACAACGGCTACACGGGCCCCTGGCACCAGTTGCTGGCCCAAAAAGGTTACATCGTGGTGAGCGTCGACAACCGGGGCACCGGCGGCCGGGGGCGCGATTTTAAAAAATGCACCCAACTGCAGCTCGGCCAAATCGAAACCGACGACCAGATGGCCGCCGCCCGCCAACTGGGCGCCCTGCCCTACGTCGACCCGGCGCGCATCGGCATCTGGGGCTGGAGTTTCGGCGGCTACCTGAGCAGCTCCTGCGTGCTCAAAGGCGCAGATGTGTTCAAAATGGCCATGGCCGTGGCCCCGGTGACCAACTGGAAATGGTATGACAGCGCCTATACCGAGCGGTTCATGCACACTACGGCCGACAACCCTGCCGGCTACCACGATAATTCGCCAATCAACTTCGCCAACCGCCTGCGCGGCAACAACTACCTGCTCTGCCACGGTATGGCCGACGACAACGTGCACTGGCAACACAGTGTGGAAATGGCCCGGGCGCTCATCGCCGCCAACAAACAGTTCGATACCTACTACTACCCCAACCGCAACCACGGCATTTACGGGGATAATGCCACGCGGCATTTGTTTACCAAACTGACGGAGTATGTGTTGGAGAAACTGTGAGGCTTAGGTGTGGCACGAATCCTGAAAAATGGTTATCTTTCGAACAATTAAACACTCCGCGCCATGCTAAAACGCTACTTCCTGCTCCTCGCCCTGCTCGCCCCGGCCGCCGCTGTGCCGGCACAAAAAGCTTTCGGTAAACTCGTCGCCGGCCTTGAAGTGGGCTTCGACGTCAACCAGTTTACCGACGGCCTGAAGCCGCGGCTCATTCCGGCTTTTCAGGTGGAGGTGCCCATCGGCCGTTTTTCCATCGGCGCGGGCTTCGGCAACGAAATTTACCGGGAGTACGAATACTACACCTATGCCGGGCAAACCATCGAGCGCATCGAAAATGAAAAACCGGTGCCCTACTACGTGTCGGACCTGCGGGCCTTCCGGCCGTCGTACTGGACGCTGCCCCTCAAGATCGACTACCGCTTTCACCGCTGCTACTGCGTGTACGTGCAGGCCGGCGTCAACTTCGAATTTTTCAACGACCGGCCCAAAGAGCGCATCGCTTTCCAGGGCGCCGAACTCCGCGAACGCCCGCTCGACGAAGTGCCGCGCGAGCTCCTTTTCAAAAAAATGACCCGGAGCTACAGCCTAGGCATCGGGTTCAAACTGCATTCCAACGACTACCTTCGGATCATCGCGCGGCCCAGCTTCGTGCTCAGCGAAAACCCGGAAATTTATACCGATGCGCCACGGTACATCCCGACGCTGCGGATGAATTTCGGGCTGCAGTACGCGTTTATCCGGTATGAGTGATGAAGGTCATTCTATCCCAAGGTAAATTTTCGCCTTGTCTTTTTTGAAATAACTCCGTTTGAACGGGTGCGCTTCGGTGTTGAACAAATAGTCGCCGAAGCGAAAGCCGTTCGCGCCGTTCGAAAAGGTCAGGTAGAAATATTTGAGCGTTTCGGCGAAGAAAAAGGTGGGCATGTAATCGCCCTTTTCCATGGTTTGAACATTTTTGATGGAGGTGTAGGCCAGCTCGGTCCGGCAGTGTTTTTTGATGTCCGACCAGAATTTTTCATTCATGTTGTGGTAGCGGGCGTCGCCGGTAATATTGTACAGGTAGTAGGCCGATTCGATGATTTCCGGGTTGAGGTCGTACACCGGATGGGTTGGTGCGCCTTTTTTGTAATCATAGGCCATGGGTTCGAGCCCGTAGCGGTTCCACAGCCACTCCCAGGTGCGCTGCAGGTCCACCGCCCGGGCGGTGTCGCCGGCCAGGGCCAGGGTGGCGGGAAAAAAAGCGTCGTACAGGGTAACCACGGAGCTGACCTGCGCGCCGGTATGCATATTCACCCGGCCGTACCAAAGTTGGTCGTTGTAGCGCTCGGCGATGTAGCGGTTTACCGGACCAATGCTCGCCTCCCACATTTTGCCCAGCTCCTGGTCGCCGAA
>CAZVZH010000028.1:0-31402 GCA_964630705.1 uncultured Saprospiraceae bacterium
CATTGCGGGTTGGCTGAAACGGATTTAAGCGGATTGCCGCCGGTTTGTTTTTTTTGCTTGCTAACCCAAGGCTAAGATTTCACCCCTGATTCGCATGAGTTTTGTTGCACACTACTGGACGACATTTTGTTCTTCGGGTGCATTCAGACCTTTCAGGTTTCGCAAACCTGGAAGGTCTTTACCGAATATGTCCAATCGTGTGGTCTTGTTTTTTTAAAAAACAAGTCCCGGTGCGCCTGGAAAACAGGACTATAGCTGTGGCGCACTTTTCTGAGTTCAGTTCAAGATCAAATCATACGGCAGCCGGGCCTGAATGCCTTGGTTTTTGCGCAGATCGCGCAGGCTTTTGTACACCGGGTACATATCGCCCAATTCGGAACGAACGAGCCAGGCTTTGATCGCATCGTCCGAATCGCTGTTGCGGTCAAATTTTTCCAAAAACTGTTCGAAGCCGGTTTTGGTGCGCGGGTACTCGCTGATGCGGTATTTCTCCAGTCCGGCTTTTTTTGCGGCAAAGGCCAGGGCCTGGTCGAGGCCGCCGAGCTCGTCGACCAAGCCGATTTCGAGGGCTTTTTTGCCGGCCCACACCCGCCCTTGGGCGATTGCGTCGACGGCTTCCACGCTCAAGTTTCTGCCCTTGGCCACCTTGGAAAGGAAGTCCTGATAAATCCATTCCACGCGGCGCTGGATCAGCTGGCTTTCTTCCGGTGAAAAATCGTAAAACGGCGTGCCGAAAGCGGAAAAGCGCCCTGTCCGCACCGTATCGGCGGTAATGCCGAGGTTTTCTTTCATGGTTTTTTGAAGGATGGGGACGATGCCAAATACGCCGATCGAGCCGGTTATCGTGGAGGGTTCTGCGAAAATCCGGTCGGCCTGACAGGCGATGTAGTATCCGCCGGAGGCGGCGACGTCGCCCATGCTGACCACGACCGTCAATCCGGCCTCTTTGCAGAGCAGGATTTCGCGGAGGATGTTTTCGCTGGCCAGGACGCTTCCGCCCGGCGAATTGACGCGGAGGACCACAGCCTTCACCCGCTCATCTTTGCGGATTTGGCGCAACATTTTGACGTATTTGGCATCGACGATATCGCCGGGGTCGCCTTTTTCGCCGTCGACGATAGTGCCTTCGGCATAGAGCACGGCAATTTTGTCTTTGGCGCCGGCTTCGAATTTTTTTACCCGGGCCTGGAAATAATCTTCGATAGCCACCCGGGTGAGTTTTTCTTTTCGGTCGAGCCCGATTTTGGATTTCATCCAATCGTAGGCTTCGTCTTCGTAGGCAATCCGGTCGATCAGTCGGCTGTCCAGCGCGCTTTTTGCGCTTTGACCGGCGAAATTATCCGCCAGGGCGCGGAGTTCGGCTTCCGGGATTTTCCGGCTGGCGCTGATATCGGCGAGCATTTCATCGTACAAGGCGCCGATGTACTCCCGGATTTGGAGGCGGTTTTCATCGCTCATTTTATCCAAACGAAAGGGTTCGGTTGCGCCTTTGAACTTACCGGCATAAAAAATCCGCATCTGAATGTCGAGTTTTTCCAGCATTTCCTTGTAAAACAGGATCATGGCCGAAAGGCCGCGAAAGTCGACGGCGCCAACCGGATTGAGCAGCACCTGATCGGAGGCGGAAGCCAGGTAATAGGCGTTTTGGGTGTAAAAATTGGCGTAGGAGAGTACAAATTTCCCGGAGGATTTGAAATCGAGTAAGGCCTCGCGCAACACCGCCGTCGTCGCTTTGCCGGCAGTGAGGTACATCGCGTTGATGTAGATGCCTTTGATGTCCGGGTCTTCTTTGGCTTTGCGGATCGCTTTGACCATATCGGTCAGGCCCAACACATTTTTTTCGTTGAGCGCGAAGGGGTCGAGCGGGAGGTTGTTGGTTTTTTCCGGCAGGGGCATTTCGAATTGCAGTTCGAGGACTGAGTTGGCGCCCACACTGACGGCTTCTTTTTCCATGGCTTTTTCGGCCATGCCGGCAATCGTCCAGATGCCAAAGAAAAACAGCAGGATCAGGGCGAGAAACGTGCCCAGGCAGGAAGCGAAAAGAAATTTAAAAAACTGGTTCATAATTGATTCGCCATTAATTGCTGATTCAGGATTTCAAGTGTGCGTTTACTGGGATGGACAGGTTCGGTATCTGGAGCGTCGGATTCGGGGAGCGAAACTGAAATTCCCAGCACAAAGGACGCTAGCGTACTTCGTAGCATAGTTAAAATTAGATAAACCGGGTTTTTTGGGGGATGTAGCGCAAAAGGAGCCGGATTTGGCGCGTTGGCATCCCCGAGTGGAATATTTGCGACCGGAGCTGAATTTCATTGTAAAATTTAGGGATAAAAAAGAGAATTTTGCCAACCTTCTGAATTTTACAAACTGGCTCCTACCAGGATGAATCGCGCAAAGGCAAAACTTTACGTACCGGCTTTTTTATGCATGTGTTTAACGGGCCTGCCTGCCGGGCTGGCCGGGCAGAACCTGCAAGTGACCAATGCCAATACGCCGCCTTTTACCGCTACCGAACTCATTTCCAATGTTTTTTTAGGAGAAGGGGTACAAGTGCTCGACGTTCAGTTTTCGGGTCTGCCGAAGGCCTTGGGTTATTTCACGGATGGGTTGCAATCCGTTGGCATTCAACGGGGCATTGTGATGAGCACTGGTCTGACCGAAACGCTCGACCCCTTGTTGGGGCAATACGGCTGCGCCGAGCACAGCAATATTTTTTCAAATAATAATCTGCTGGGCTATCTGCCCGGCGCCGACCCCGACCTGGCGCCGTTGGTTTCCGATTTTTTATACGACCTGGCGACGATAACCATCACGTTTATCCCGGAGGCCGACACCTTGCAGTTCCGGTATTGTTTCGCTTCCGAGGAATATCCGGAATACGCCTGCAGTGAGTTCAACGACATTTTCGGCTTTTTTATCCAGGGCCCGAATTATCCAACGCCTACCAACTTAGCCCTGATTCCGGGCACCAACCTGCCGGTTTCGATCAACAACATTCACCCCAACAATTCGACGCCTACGGAATTCTGTCCGCCAGAGAACGAACAATATTACCGCGACAACCTGAACACCAACCGCCCGCCCAGTTATGACGGTTTGACCCAGGTGTTCCGCGCTAAAGCGGCGGTCGTGCCCTGCCAGCCCTACACGATCAAGCTGGTGCTGGCCGATGTGGGCGACCCGAACTACGACTCCGGGGTATTCCTGGAAGCCAAAAGTTTCGGGACCAATACCCTGTTGGCTGAATTGATCAGCAGCCATCCGGGCGGCGGCCTCGCGGAGGGATGCGCACCCGGAACCCTGCGCTTTTTTCTGCCGGCGCCGGCAACAACAGCGGTGCCGCTGAACATTCAAACCTTTGGCTCTGCCGCTGCGGGTGTGGATGTTTCGGCTATTCCGCAAGGCCTGGTCATCCCGGCCGGCGCCCAGGAGATCAGCATTCCGGTGTTGGCCATTGCCGACGGATTGGCCGAGCCGGAAGAGCTGCTTTATGTCGATTTTCAACGCTCGCCTTGCCAGCGCGACACCCTGGTAATCCGCATTCGGGACAACGCGCTCCATGCGCCCCAATCGTTAAGCGATAGCACCATATGCCTCGGCGCTATGCCGGTTCAACTTCAGGGCGCACTGCCCTGGGCGCCGCCTGCGCCGGTGGGTTTTAGTTATTCCAGTCCGCTGGATATTTTCCCGGTACATAAAATAGTCAGCGCGCCGCTCCTGGTAAGCGGTATGCAGCCTGCCGTGTTGGGTCCGGGCATGATCCGGTCGGTATGTTTGACCATCAACCACGGCTGGAGCGACGATCTGGATATTTACCTGGTGGCGCCCAACGGGAAATTTCTGGAGTTGATGACAGACTGCGGCGCCAATGGAAAAAATATCGCCAACACCTGCTTCCGCCCAACGGCATCCCGGCCCATAGGCAAGGCAACGGCGCTCGATGCGCCCTTTTCCGGCGACTGGCAGGCTGAGGGCGTGTGGTCGGATCTGTGGGACGGCGGTACCACGCCGACCAACGGCGTTTGGCAACTTCAGTTGCGCGACGACCAGAAAGGCTATTCGGGTACACTGACGAATTGGTCGCTCGTTTTTGAGCCAGCGTTTGAACTTCAGTACCAGTGGTCGCCCCCAGCGGGGCTTTCGTGCGTCGATTGCCCAAATCCTTTGGCGCAGCCGGACAGTACCCAGCTGTACCAGCTGGTTGTCGCAGATAATTTTGGTTGCACGGTTTCCGACAGCGCGCTCCTGACGGTTTTTCCGCCCTTGGAAACACCCCAGCCGGACTGTGCCGGTTTTACCGATAGTTCCTTGGTGATCAGCTGGCCGGGTGTACCGGGGGCCGCTTTTTACGAGATAAACGTGAATGGGATGGGCTGGGTGCCTTCCAGCGGTCTGTTAGAACATCAGGTTCAGCATTTAGCGCCCAATACCACGGTCACGCTTCAACTGCGCGCGCGGAGCGGGGGGCCGACGCCTTGCTTGCCGCCGGTAGCTACCCTGAGTTGCGCCAACTGCGTCCAACCGCTTGTCGATTTGACGATCACCGATGAGTCTTGCGCCGGGGCCGCCGATGGCAAGGTGGTGTTGAGCCCCAAGGGAAGTCTGCTGCCCTATGCTTTCCGCCTGGATACCCAATCGAACAACACCGGAGTTTTCTCCGGCCTGGCGCCGGGGGTTTATACCGCTCAAATTGCCGACAGCGGCGGCTGTAAAACTATTTTGCCGGTAAAAATTTCAGCGGCGGTACCGCTTCATCTGGAACTTCTTGCCCTTCCGGTATCGTGTTTTGGCGGCGCAAACGGCGCTTTAACGGCCCTGGCAAGCGGCGGGGCAGCCCCTCTTCAATATGCCTGGAGCGATCCTGCTCTGCCCAACCAGGCCACCGTTCAATCGCTGAGCAGCGGGAAGTACACCATTACCATTTCCGACAGCCGGGGCTGCAGCTTAGAAAAAAGTATTGCCCTCTCCCAGCCGGCGCCGCTGGTGGCAACGGTGCAGTCCAGTCCGGCGCCTTGCGGCGGCACAGGCCAGGGGCAGGCAACCGTCAGCGCTTCCGGCGGCATCGGGCCATATAAATTCAGTTGGGCGAATGGCCAGAGTGGTGCGGTCGCCGCCAATTTGAATGCCGGGACGTACACCGTAACCGTAGCCGACGCCTTAGGCTGTACCGGAACAGCAGTGGCCCTTGTTTCGCCGCCGGCGCCGATCAGTCTTGCGTTGCTCAGCGCTACGCCCGCCTGCGCCGGCCAGTCCAATGGCGCTGCCCAGGTGTCGGTTTCCGGCGGAAACGGCGCGCTTAGTTTTACTTGGAACGATCCGCTGAAACAAACTGCCGCTACGGCAACACAACTTCCTCCGGGCAGTTACGCCGTTACGGTGACAGATGCTTTGGGCTGTAGCGGAACCCTTTCAGTGACAATACCCGTATCGGAAGCGCCTGTTTTTAAAATAGATACACAGCCGGTAAGCTGCGAAGGCTTGGACGACGGGGCCCTGCTTGCCGGAGTATTGGCTGGGAATGGTCCGTTCCAATATCTATGGAATACGGGCGCCGCCGGACCAACGATCAACGGTTTGGCGCCGGGCCAATACCGGCTTACTGTGACGGATGGTCGGGGCTGCACAGCCCAACAAACGGCTGTTTTGGAGCAGGGCCCTGCACTGCCGGTTTCGATCATTTCGCAGGCTTCGCCAAATTGTCATAATGGAGCGGATGGCTTTTTGCATTTGCGCGTTACCGGGGGGGTGGCGCCTTACGCTTTTGCCTGGCCCGCCCCGCTGCAACATTTGACCGACGCGCTGGCCACGCAACTTTCGGCGGGCACGTATATTGTCACGGCAACCGACGCCCGGGGCTGCAAAGGCACGGTTGCAGCCAACCTGAGCAACCCGCCGCTACCTGTTTTTAAATTTTCGGTCAGCCCGGTAAGTTGTTTCGGTTTGAAAAATGGCGCCGTGGCAGGGATCGTTCAAGGGGTCAATCAGCCCATTCAGTACCGTTGGTCGACGGGCGAAACAGGCGCCGGGATTGAAAATTTGACGGCCGGCTGGTACGCGCTTTCCGTAACCGATGCGGCTGGCTGCGTGTATGTCGATAGCGTGCAGGTGCCGCAGCCGGATACGCCCCTTCAGGGCACAGCCGTAGGGGTGAATCCCAACTGCTTTGGCGCCACAACGGGATCGATCAAAATTACCGCCAGTGGGGGCGCCCCACCCTACCGGTACCGCCTGGGCGCCGGCAACTGGAACGGGGCTTCGGTCCAACTTCAAACGCCGGCCGGCTGGCATACGCCCGCTATTTTGGATCAAAACGGTTGCACGCTCAGCCTGGCGCCAGTGGAAATCCGGGAGCCGCTGCCCATCTTGTTGGAATTCGACACCGTTGCGCCGATTGCCCTGGGCGAAAGCGTACAATTGCAGGCGCTGGTGCGGCAGGCGCAGGAACCCGTTTCGTTTTTTTGGGACGCAGCCGACAGCTCGTGGTTGAGTTGCTTGCATTGTTTCGACCCGCTGGTAGCCGGCCTGGAATTTAGCCATTGGTTTGATCTGAACGTGGTGGATGCTGGTGGCTGCAGGGCCAATGGCCGCATTCAGGTGCTGGTTGAAAAAAAGCGAAAAGTGTTTGTGCCCACCGGTTTTTCCCCCAATGGCGACGGCGTGAACGATCGCCTTTTAGCGCATGGGCAATATGCCACAAAAGCGCTGGCTTTCAAGGTTTTCGACCGTTGGGGCAACCTCGTTTTCGAAAGCGGCAATTTTTATTTAAACGATCCGAACGCGGGTTGGGACGGAACGCACCGGGGCCAGGAAGCAGCGCCTGGCGTGTATGTTTGGGTGCTGGAAGTGGAATTTGCCGACGGCCTCCGCGACTATTACCGGGGGAATACGACCTTGCTGCGCTGACACGATCTGGACAGCTTATTTCCCGCGCCCTTGCAGGAGTACGAGCACGGTGTAAAACATGATTTTGAAATCCAGTGCCAGCGACATGTTTTCGATGTACAGCAAATCGAACCGCAGCCGCTGCAACATCTCCTGCACCGTGGAAGCATAACCGTATTTAACCTGCCCCCAGGAGGTAATGCCCGGCCGTACTTTGAGCAGGTGCCGGTAGTGTGGGTTTTGCGCTACGATCTGGTCGATAAAATGCCGGCGCTCGGGCCGTGGCCCGACCAGCGACATGTCGCCGCGCAACACGTTCCAAAAATTGGGAATTTCATCCAGCCGCCACTTGCGCATCACGGCGCCCCATGGCGTGCAGCGCGGGTCGTTTTCGGTTGACAACTGCGGGCCGAATTTTTCGGCGTCGGTATACATCGACCGGAATTTAAAAATCGTAAAGGGTTGACCGTGTAAACCCATGCGCTCCTGCCGGAAAAAAATTGGCCCTGGCGACGACATCCGGACCCGGATGGCGATGTACAACAACACCGGCGACAACAACGCCAGCACGACCACGCTGGTCGCGACATCGAGGGCGCGTTTGATTACCCGCTGCCACTTGGGCATCAGTTCCTGGCGGATTTCAATGAGTACCGCGCCGTACACATGGTTCATTTTTACCGTGCCCAACAGGATATCGTACATATCAGGGATGATCTTCACCAGCACCCGGTCGCCGAAATCGAACAGGGTATTGAGAATGTCGCGCAGCAGGTTGTGCTCCGAAGTTTCGATGGCAATGATCACCTCTTCCACTTGTTGTTCGGCAATGACGGCCGACAGGGATTCCAGGGCGCCCAAGCGGGGTAAATACTGGTCGAGTAATTGTCCGCCCTGATTCGTGTCGATGTACCCGACGAAGCGGTTGCCCAGTTTTTTCTTGCGTCCGCTGATCTCTTCGTACAAATCCAGGGCATTCTGGTTGCCGCCAACCAGCAGGGTATTGAAGGAAACCTTTCCTGCTTTCAGCCGGCGGCTGGCCCGGGTCAGTAGTACCATTCGCGAAAAACCGGTGAGCAAAAAATGCAGGGCAAACAGTGTAAAAAACGATTGGTAATAGGTGCGGTAATCGCGGACCACATCATCCAGGATCAGGGTGAAAAACAGAAACAGGATGCCTAAAAAGGAGAGAAAAAAGGTACGGCTGAGCGTCGTTAGCCTCGACAAGCGGTAGATGTCGGCATAATGATCGAAAATAGCGTAGAGCAATACCCAGCCGGTGGGAATAATTAGCGCGCCCAGGAAAAACTTGGAATCCTGCGGAATTTCCCAGGACGGCGGAGCGCCTTCCATAGATTTTCGATAGAAAAAAAACAAAACCCAAGCCAGCATGGCCATGAAAAAATCGGCCACAGCATAGAGCAGGGTATCGCGTTGACGAGTAGCGCGCGACAAGGTGGAACGGAATTAATGGTGAAACTTGCTCATGGTTAAAAATGGACCAGCCGGATATTGTCCAAATACACTTCTCCTGATGCTTGAAGGGGTTTGCCTGAATTGTCTACCGGTAACAGTACCCGGAAGAACAAGCGGTGTTGGGTTTGTTGCAAGTTGACCAGATAATCGGTCAGATTAAAATAGATTTTGTTCCACTGCTCGGAGGGGGCGAATTGAAAAATCGCCTGGGACAACTCGTTGGTATTACTGCCCTGCGAACCCAACAGCCAGAGTTCGAACGGGATGTTGTTCCGGTAGTGCAATTCCAGCCAAACAGGCCGGTCGCCGGTGTTGGGCAAGTTTTCGACCGGCTCCGTCGCAATTTCAATAAGCCGGTGCGCAGTATCTACCTGCATGTTTACCGACCGGCCTTCGAAAGCGCCGTCGGCGCTGATCCGGTAGGCCGTCGCGGTATCGCCGTCGCGGTTTTCCAGCACCAGGGAATTGAGGTCGAAAGTCGTGCGGTCTTCCTGCCAGGGAAAAATAGCCGAGGCGGTGTAGCGGGTGGCGGGTTGAACCACGGTGGTTTGCCCGGCAGTCAGGCTTACCGTCGACTCGAAGCGGTCCAGAAACGGATACAACCCGGGCGTTGCCGTTTGACCGTTTTCGCGCACACCGGGAAAAATCTGCAGGTCCACGTTTCCTTCCGCCAAAACCGGCACCAGGGCAGGCAGGGAGTACCCGCCCAGAAATTCATTGCCGGCATACACCCAGGCTTCGGTGATTTTTTGCCAGGCGGCGCCGCCGGTGGCATCGACGCTGAAGGGTTCGATTTTCAAATAGGCGGGAATCGGCTCTTCCGGGTCTTTGCATTGGGCCAGTAGCGCCAGCGGCAGGAGCCAGAATACCCAGTTTCTGTTCAAGTGTTTGATTGGCATGGCTAAGATTTTTGAAGAAGCATTCCGGGGTTGGGTTAGGGTTGGCGGGGTTAATTTTTTAAAACGGTCAATTATACCTGCTCCGGGAGTTTTTATTTAGCGCGGCAATACACTTCGATGGGTACACCGGTGAAATTGAAGTTTTTGCGCAACTGGTTTTCCAGGAACTGTTTGTACGAATCGCGCACCCAGTTCGGATTGTTTACAAAAAATACAAACGACGGGTAATGCGTCGGCAATTGCGTAACGTATTTGAACTTGGGCCTGCGGCCTTTCACCGAGGGCGGCGGGGTGCCTTCGATGATCGGCAGCATCAAATCGTTGAGCTGGGAGGTTTTAATTTTTTGCGTCCGGTTGCGGTAAACCTCCATGGCGACTTCCACGGCCTGAAAAATCCGCTGTTTTTCCAGGGCGGAGATAAACACAACCGGCACGTCGTTGAATGGCGCCAGCCGGTGTTTGATGGCGGCTTCATAATCGCGGGCGGTGTTGGTTTCTTTAGACATCAAGTCCCATTTGTTCACCAGAATCACGATGCCTTTGTGCCGCTTTTGCGCCAGGCTGAAAATGCTCAGGTCTTGCGCTTCCAGGCCTAGTGTAGCATCGATGACCAGGAGGCAAATATCGGCCTCCTCCACAGCGCGAATCGCCCGCATGACGGAGTAAAACTCCAGGTCTTCCTCCACTTTGGCTTTTTTCCGGATGCCGGCGGTGTCGATGAGCAGGAAGTGTTTGTCGTACTTGTTGTATTCAGAGTGGATAGGATCGCGGGTGGTGCCGGCCATTGGCGTGACGATGTGGCGCTCTTCCCCCAACAAGGCGTTGGTCAGGGAAGATTTGCCGACATTGGGCCGGCCGACGATGGCAAATTTGGGCAGTTCGGTTTCTACTTCCGGCGCGCTGTGGATATGTTCGACCACATCGTCGAGCAAATCGCCGGTGCCGCTGCCGCTGATGGAAGCGATGAAATGAGTATTTTCAAATCCAAGGCTCCAAAACTCATTGGCTTCCATCAGGTTGTGGTGGTTGTCTACTTTGTTGACGACCAGAAAAACCGGCTTGTTGGAACGCCGGAGCAAGGCGGCCATTTCCTCGTCGAGGTCGGTTATGCCGGTTTGGGCATCCACGATGAATAGGATCACGGCTGCTTCGGCAATGGCCACGCGGGCTTGATCGCGGATGGCAGATTCGAAAATATCGTCGCTGTTTTGAACGAAGCCGCCGGTGTCAACCACGGTGAAACGTTTGCCGTTCCACTCGCAAAATCCATATTTTCGGTCGCGGGTCACGCCCGAAAAGTCGTCGGTTATGGCGTCGCGGGAACCGACCAGGCGGTTGTACAAGGTAGATTTTCCAACATTCGGACGGCCGACGATGGCCACTATATTTCCCATTTCTTTCGTGCTGTTTGGGTGGGGTTGCCGGATTGATTATTTTTGTGCGTAAATACTGGCTCGCAAAGGTAGAGTATTCCCTCCAGTTCCACCCGCCCCTTCACTGCCAATCCGAATTACCGCATGAGTAAGATCCTGTTTCGCGACCCGAACGTCACGATTTTCCAGAGTGCCTTGTTTCAGACCAACTCCACGGTTATAAAAACTGACGACGTCGTGTTGGTAGTCGATCCAGCCTGGCTTCCGGATGAGGTGGTGCGCATACGGGAGTACGTCGACTACATTAAAGAAGACCGGCCCGTATTCCTGATTTTCACCCACTCCGATTACGACCATATCATTGGGTACAAAGCCTTCAAAGCAGATAAAGTGTTCATGAGCGAGGCAATGGCCGACAACCCAAACAAGGAGGCCATCGTAGCGCAGATGCGCGAATTTGACCAAAAACACTACATCAAACGGCCCTATCCGCTGGAGTACCCCGAAGCCGATTTTAAAGTGTACCGCGACGGCGTGCAGTACCGCCACAACGGCACCAAGATCGCCTTTTATCTCACGCCCGGCCATACTGCCGACAGCATGATGCTGGTCGTTTGGCAATTGGGTTTGTGCCTGGCCGGCGATTACCTTTCAAATATTGAATTCCCGTTTATCTACTCCAGCAGCGTCGATTATGAGCAGACGCTGGAAAAACTGCCCCGTATCCACGACCGCAACTGGTTTACCCGGCTCATTCCAGGGCATGGCGACCCGGCGCTGACGATTGCCGACTGGCTGCAGCGCCGCACGGAAAGTCTGGCCTACATTTATGCCCTGCGGGAAAGCATTGCCCGCGATATCCCCTTCGATGCCAGCTCGCTTTGGCTCCGCTACCAATTTCCGGAAGTCCAATTAAAAGAACACGAAGACAACCTGGTGCTGATGCGCCGGGAATACGAAGCCCGGCTGTGGGAATGGGATCCGAATTTTGTACTGGAAATACCAGACCATGTGCCTTCCGGCGAACTCTCGCGGCAATACCGCCAGGAGGAGGACCAGGAGCAATGAGCTGAATTTCAATACGTTCCAGGCAGGCCTATTCTGACATATCCATGGTGTGGAACACGTTGAGTACGTCGTCGTCGTCTTCCAGTCGGTCGATGAGTTTGATGACTTGTTCCACTTCGTCGTCGTTTAGTTTTTTCGCCAGGGTTGGAATCCATTCCAGTTGGGTACTGGTTGTTTCGATTCCCCGCTCTTCCAGGGCTTTTTGCATGGAGCCGAAATCGGTAAAATCGGTGTAGAGCACGGCATCCTCATCTTCGAATTTGATGTCTTCCAGCCCTGCGTCGATCAGTTCGAGCTCGAGTTCTTCCCAGTTTTGGCCGTCCGATTTTACTTTAAAAACGCCTTTGCGGTTGAACATGTAGCTCACGCTGCCCGACACGCCCAGGGCGCCGCCGGCGCGGTCAAAATACATGCGCACGTTGGCAACCGTACGCGTCGGGTTGTCGGTGGCTGTTTCCACCAAAACCGCTACCCCGTGGGGGCCGTAGCCTTCATAGATAACCTCCTGAAAGTTGTCGGCATCTTTGCCTTCCGCTTTTTTGATCGCATTTTCCACATTCGACTTCGGCATGTTGGCTGCCTTAGCGTTTTGGATAGCGATCCGCAAGCGGGGGTTGTAATCGGGGTTGCCTCCGCCGGCTTTGACGGCCAGGGCAATCTCGCGGCCGATCCTGGTGAAGGTTTTGGCCATGCCGGCCCATCTTTTAAATTTACGTTCCTTGCGGAATTCAAACGCGCGTCCCATGTGTGGAAAAGGTTTTAAAACAAAATTTGGCGCGCAAAATTAGTCAATTTGGCTGCAAGAAAAAAACAAGCTTCGGTATAGGCAGACAGGAAAAGTTTGGCTCGATTCCTGCATCTTTGCCCTGTTTTTTAACCAAACTGTTTGTTTCTCATGAAAAAGATGCGTTTAGTGGTTCTTGCAATTTTGTTGAGCCTCCCGGCAGCAGCTTTGCTGGCGCAAAAAAATGTATACCAGTCCGACGCGGTTATCGCGACGGCCAGTCAACTGAAA
This sequence comes from uncultured Saprospiraceae bacterium, assembly GCA_964630705.1. GTDB lineage: Bacteria > Bacteroidota > Bacteroidia > Chitinophagales > Saprospiraceae > M3007. Next base: position 12,714 of record CAZVZH010000028.1, read on the forward strand.
TTTCGCTACCAGGACAATGTCAAAAAAGCCGCCGGCCAAAATGCCCAGGCTATTGCCGACTTGTACGAATTTAGCCGCATCCTCGATGGCGAAGAGGCCATTGCCCACGCCCGCACGTTATTGGAACTTATTCCGGCAGCCGGCGACAAAGCCATGGCCCGTGCCATTGAGCCCTTGGGCGCGAAATTGAAAAAAGTTTGCACCGATCGACTGATCAAAGCCCAGAGCCGGACGGAGATTGCCGCGCTGAAAGAGCCGATCAAATCCTGGGCGCCGTACACCTGGGAAGCCCTGCACGGCCGTCCGGTAATTTTCCCCAGTGAACAAGCCGCCAACGGCGCGCCCGATGGCGCGCTAAAAGCGGGTGGTTCGCTGAAAGATGCCGATCAACCTGCGCCTAAACCTGCCGGCGGAAGTCTCCAGCCCGCTAAAACTTCCGATAAAGAGGGCCGGGAAGGCGGCAACTAAACGCCGCCGGAACTGACCATCCGAAATAATATGCCATTCCGAATTTATACCAAAACCGGCGACCGGGGCGAGACAGCCCTGTTTGGCGGTAAACGCGTGCCGAAAAACTACCTCCGTGTGGAAGCCTACGGTACCATCGATGAATTGAATGCTTTCATCGGATGGTTGAACGATGCGGTGGAACAAGCGGAAACCCGCGGGCTGCTGCTTCAAATCCAACACCGGCTGTTCTCTATCGGCGCCAACCTCGCCTCCGACCCCGGTAAAACGGCGCCGGCAGTCGATCTGCAGCCCGATGACATTCAAGCGCTCGAAAACGGAATGGATACCATGGATGACCGCTTGCCTGAACTAAAAAACTTCATCCTTCCGGGCGGCCACCCGACCGTTTCGCTCTGCCACGTGTGCCGCACGGTATGCCGGCGCGCCGAACGGCAGGTGGTCGCCCTTCATCAGGAGGAACCGGTAGACGACCTGGTCTTGCAATACCTCAACCGGCTCTCCGATTATTTTTTCGTGCTGGCGCGACACCTGGCTCAATTGAACGGCGCCAGTGAAGTCATTTGGAAACCACGATCGCAAGCCTGAACTCTACCCGATATGTTTCAACCGCGGCGAAGACGGCTCGGCGCCGGCGATGGGCCGGCAGAAACACTACCCGGCGCCTGGCTGTGGCAGCCTTTCGCTCTCAGCCTCCTCGTGGCGGCCCTGGCCGCCTTGATCATGCCCCGGCAATCGGCTTTTCCCTATCGGTTCGAACTGAATGGATTTTGGAATTACGCCTCCTTGCGGGCGCCTTTCGACTTCGAGGTGCTCCAGCCTAAAGCGGCCGTGCAGGCCGAACTGGATAAAATTGAAGCGGAGCACGCGCCGTATTACCGCCTGGACCCCGGTGTGGCGCAGGCCCGGAAAAGTCAATTGAAAAATTTTATTGAGGAGCGCAAACGCGTGAGCCAAAACGACGTGCGCTATGAAGACCTGCTGCGCAACCCGGGCCGGTATCAAAATTATGGGCTCCGACTGCTTGACGAGTTGTTTGCCCGCGGTATTGCCGGGGCAAAGTTGGACGCTTTACAAAAAGAGGACCCCAACGCCCCCATTTTTTTAGTGCGTAACAACCGGGAAGAACGCCTTCAGGCACGGCAGGTGCTCAGCCTGAATCGGGCCAGGGAAATCCTGTCCGACTCCCTGCCGTACAGTCCGCTGCTACAACCCGAAGTTTTACTGCCGGTTTTGGAATCCGCGCTGACAGCCAACGTCGTGTACGACGATTCGCTCACTGTAGCCGGAAAAAATAAAAAAATAGCGGCGGTGTACAGCACCGGGATTACGGTTAAAAAAGGCGAATGGGTCGTCAAACGGAATGAGCGCATTACCGAATCGACCTTTAAAAAATTAAACTCCTTAAAACAGCGCTACGAGCACCCGCAAGTCTGGCAACTCCTGCTTGGCTACTTTTTATTGGCTTTCGTGGTCTTCGGAATTTACTTTTTCTGGTTGAACGCCCAATTTCCGGAGCAGTGGCGAACAGGCAAGCTGGCGCCGGTAGCAGCAGGCCTACCCTTAGCCTTGTTATCGGCCTTGCATGTGGCCGGTTGGGTTGGGCCGGCGCTGAGCTTGTTGCTGCCCTTGTGGGCGCTACCAATGGTTGTCCGCCCCTGGTTGGAAAAACCGGCGAATTGGGTAGCCTGGGCACTCGTTTTACTCCTGAGCAGTGTAGCCTTGGAATGGAGCGCCGGCTGGCTGGCAGTTCAGTTGGTAGGCACAGCCGTGTTATCTTTTTTCTTGCCTGATTTTGAGAGCGCTGCCTGGCCGGCACGCATCAAAACGGCAGCAACCGCCGCGTTCCTTCAAGGCACGGCTGCCTGGGCTTGCTGCCTGGCGGGCAAGGTGCCGCCGATCTTGCATTCATTTGACAGCTTACTTATTCTGGTATTGGCCAATGGTTTGTTGCTTGCCGGATACGCCCTGGCCAAAATACGCGGCTAGGGCAAGTCGACTTCCTGCCGGGCATTTTTCGAAAAAGACTGCCGGAAGAGCTCCGGTGTAATCCCGGTGTATTTTTTAAAGAAGCGGGTAAAGTAGGCGTTGTCTTCAAAATTCAGGGTATCGGCAATTTCCGAAATATTGGCGTCGGAGTTGGCCAGCAAGCGCTTGGCTTCCAGCACCACCCGGTCGCGAATCAGCTCGCCGGCCGGTTTGCCTACAACTGAATTGACGAGTGCGTTCAGGTGGTTGGGGGTAATGAACAGCATTTCTGCATAATCGCGGGGCAGGCGCTTTTCCCGAAAATGCGCGTCGATGAGCTGTTCAAATTGACGCAACACGGTGCGTTGGTGGCTGGTCGTTCCAGGGTGTACCTCTGCCGGGAGCTGCCGGGAAAGCAAGATCAGCACTTGCAGCACCAGGGTGCGCAGCATGTCGAGTTTGAAATCTTTTTCCTGTTGGTACTCCAGGAGCAGGCGTTCGAGCAGGCGATGCACTTCGCCGCAGCACTCGGCCTCCAGCATACGCGCAGGGCTGGCGCTCAGGGAATTGAACAGCGGCAGGCTTTGCAAATAGTTGGGATCGTTGCAAAAAGCCGAAATGAAGCTGTCGTTGAAATTCAGGATAAAGCCATCGGTATCGGGCCCGAAATTCCAGGAGTGCACCTGACCGGGCCCCATTACATAGGCCTGGTGGGGCGCTACGGGGAATTTTTTAAAATCGATGGAATGCTCGCCGCTTCCCTCCGTAAACAAAACGATCTGGAAAAATTTGTGCCGGTGCGGGAAACTCAAATTCGGGCGCTTTGTCAAAAAGTCGCGAATACGGGTAATCAAAAATTCAGTGATACAGGGGTCGGAGCCGACCAGGTTGCAAATACTTAGCGTAGGGATATTATTCACGGCAAACGTAACTTCGGGTAGATAAAATCAACCCCGAAGTTACGTTTTTCATGCGAAATGTACCTGCCCTTGGTTTTAGGCGGTGCCTTTGAGGATTTTATTCCAGTATAGCCAGGGCAAAACCAATTTTTTTAGTTGATACATTGACCAGCGTTCCTTGCCCTGATCGAAGGGGAACGTTTCCATCACCTTGTTGTCGTAGCCAAATTCTGCCAGTACCAGTTTCCCATAACCGGTCACGAGGGGGCAAGAGCCGTATCCGCTGTATTGCGCGGCAGCCGCCTGGCCGGTTCGGATTTGGCTCAGGAGTTGGTCGACCACCACCGGCACTTGTTTGCGCACAGCAGCGCCGGTTTTGGCGTTGGGCGTATCGGTTACGTCGCCGAGCGAAAATACATTGGCAAAACGTTGGTGCTGGAGGGTGAACTTGTCCACGTCGATCCAGCCCAGGGGGTCGCCAGGCTTGGCCAGCGGGCTTTTTTTGATAAAATCAGGCGCGCTTTGGGGTGGCGTGATGTGGATCATCGAAAATTCTTCGGCTACCTGCCCAACGACTTTGCCCTCCTGCACCACGTCAAAAATTGCAGTCTTCAGTTCTGGGCGAATTTCCACGAGGTTGTGCCGGAAGTGGGTTTGGATTTGATAGCGCTGGACGACCTGTTGCAGGGTTTTAGCGTATTTTTCAACGCCGAAAATCACGGTGCCGCCGGTGAAAAAGTGCACGGCGACCTCGCCCAGCAAACCGTTTTTCCGCCAGTAATCAGCAGCGAGGTACATGATTTTTTGCGGAGCGCCGCCGCACTTAATCGGCGTGTTCGGGCTGGTAAAAATAGCCTTGCCTTTTTTGGTGTCTTTCAGGCAGGAATAGGTGTAGGGCGCCAGGTTAAACAGGTAATTGGAGGTGATGCCGTGTTTCCCCAAATTGCCTTCCAGGCCTTTTATTTTGTGCCAGTCGAGCTGAATACCCGGGCAAACGACGAGGTAATCGTAGGTGTACTGATTGCCCTCGGCAGTCGTGACCGAATTTTTTTCCGGATCAAACTGTGCGGCGGATTCTTTGAGCCAGGTAGCATTTCTTGGCATCACCTCCGCTTCGCTGCGCACTGTGGCATTGATGTCGAATACGCCGGCGCCTACGAGGGTCCAGGCGGGTTGATAATAGTGTTTTTCGGAAGGGTCCATAATGGCGATGTCCAACTTCCGGTCTTTTCGAAAAAGTTGGGCAGCCAGAGAAATACCGGCGTTGCCGCCGCCAATGATCAAAATTTGAAAATGCTTTTTCATCAGGTAGTCTTTTAATTTCCTCAAAGGTACACTACCTCATTATCAAGCATTTAGAAAGAGTCAATGCCTTATTTGCACTAATCAACGATTCAATTTTTGCCCTGTTGACGTTCTGCTTTTTTAACAGCATGAGGATCATACCTGACGTTGATATTGATCCACATCATACGTGATATCCGGAAGATATAGACGAAATTGACGACCAAAAAGAGGATGAGCAAGCTGAAGGCCACCGTTTGTCCCCAGTCCAAAATCCAGTGAAACAACGCGACAAACAACAGGCAAAACCAGGCTGTCCAAATATAGGAAATGAACATGGCGCCGTAGTAATAGCCCGGTTCGGGGAAGTAGTTCAAATCGCATTTCGGGCAGCGCTGCAGCATGTCGAACGATTTGACAAAGGACCAGGAACCCGTTTCGAAAGCCTGGCCTTCGTGGCAACGCGGGCATTTCAGGGCAAAAATGCTGTACGACTTGGAGCCTTTTCTAAACATCGTCATCCTTGTTCGGCATCAACGGGTTTGGAAAACGACTCCAGGGTCTGGGTGATCTCGGCGGCGGAAAGTACGCCCGAACGGCGCCAAACCGCTTTGCCTTTTTGGAACACGATCAGGGTCGGCACCGACATGACATTATAAGAGGAGGCAATCAGAGGGTTGCGGTCGACATCCAGTTTGTAGATCGAGGCCTTGTCGCCAATGCGGCGCTTGACGTCTTCCAGGATCGGCGCCAGCATTTTGCAGGGGCCGCACCATTCGGCGGAGAAATCTACCAATACTGGTTTTTCGGAGCGAATTAATTCAGAGAAGGTCATAAAATTCGAAGATAAGTTGAAATGTAGTGGGGCCCACCAGTAAGCATACCCGGCATTCGACCCGGCTGCAAAATTACGGATAAGCCTGCAAACGCATCTAACACCAAAACAGGGGTTTATTTGTACTTTTTATAGGCTGATCATGCGCAGCCGGTGCAATGACCGGCATCATCCTGCAAGGCCAGGCCTTCTTCCGACCTTTGAACGGCAAAAACAACTACCCAGCCTATGGGCACTACTACCCTGCAAAAAAAGTCCGTACCTGCCGCCGATACGCTCCAGCTGTGTTACCACTGCCAGGAGCCTTGTCCGGACACTCCGTTTCGCACCGCAGACAAAGCGTTCTGCTGCTCGGGTTGCCAGACAGTTTACGAAATTCTCAACGCCCACGATTTATGCCAGTTTTACGATCTGGACCAGCGCCCGGGATTGCGCCAGGCGACTCAGCGGGAAGCCCGCTCGTATGCCTGGCTCGACGATCCTGAGATACAGTCCAGGCTCCTGCAATTCACCGACGGGCAGCAATCCAGAGTCTGTTTTTACTTGCCTGCCATGCACTGCGCGTCGTGCATTTGGCTGTTGGAGCACTTGTACCGTTTGGACAAAGGTGTTTTGCACGCCAAGGTCAATTTTCTAAAAAAAGAAGTGCGCATTCATTTTGACGCCAAGCAGACCTCGCTTCGACAGCTCGCCGCTACCCTGGCCAGCATCGGCTACCCGCCAGAGATCAATTTGGAGGATGTGAGCGGAACGGCCAAACCCGCCGTTGCCGACCGCAGCCTGTATTATAAAATAGGTGTCGCCGGTTTTGCCTTTGGCAATATCATGCTCCTGAGTTTCCCGGAATACCTGGGACTGGAAAAGGAGCGGGAGGCCTGGTTTTTCGGCGTTTTCGGCTACCTGAACTTGCTGCTGGCCGTGCCGGTACTGTTGTACAGTGCGAGGGACTATTTTGTTTCGGCCTGGAACGGCTTGCGCCACCGCTACCTGAACATCGACCTTCCGCTGGCGCTGGGTATGTTCATGCTGTTTGGCCGCTCGGCCTGGGAGATTATTCTTGGCACAGGCGCGGGGTACATGGATTCCTTTGCGGGGCTGGTATTTTTTCTGTTGCTCGGCCGCTGGTTTCAACAAATCACCTATCACCAGATATCGTTTGAGCGCGACTACAAATCCTATTTCCCCGTAGCCGCTTCCCTCAAAAACAAAGACGGCTCCGAAACGGCTACGCCGGTTTCCAAACTCCAACCCGGCGATATCATCCGGGTGCGCCACGGCGAACTGATCCCTGCCGACGGTATTTTGCTGAAAGGCGAAGCGCGCATCGACTACAGTTTCGTGACTGGCGAAGCCGACCCGGTTACCGTAGATAGCGGCGCGCAGCTGTACGCCGGCGGCAAACAAAACGGCGCCACCCTTGAAATCAGCCTCACCCGGCGGGTAGATACCAGTTACCTGACCCAACTTTGGAACGACGCGGCGTTTCAAGGCCCCGCCCGCGGCCACGCCAGCCTACTTGCCGAACGGGCCGGCCGGTATTTCACTGCCCTGATTCTTGGGGTAGCCAGCTTGGCATTTTTGTATTGGGCGCCTCAAAATTTGGCTACAGCTGTAAATGCGTTTACTGCGGTGCTGATCATTGCTTGTCCTTGTGCCGTAGCCCTGGCCATCCCGTTTACCCTTGGCAATATTTTGCGCATCCTCGGTCGTCAACGGTTTTATGTAAAAAACACCCAGGTACTGGAGGCCTTTTCGGCCGTGCAGGCCGTCGTTTTTGATAAAACCGGGACGATCACGAATGTCGGCGCCAGTGCGGTGCAGTTCCACCTTGCCGATCCGGAACAGCCGCTCAACCGCCGCGAACAGTCGGCCCTGCGCACACTGGCGCACCAAAGCAGCCACCCGCTGAGCCGGCAAATAGCGGCAGACTTGGAGGAATTCCCCTTAGGAACAGTGGAGTATTTTGATGAAAAACCAGGCATGGGTATTGAGGGAAAAGTTGGAGCATTATCGGTTCGAATGGGTTCTGCCGCTTTTATCCTGGGTGAAAACCGGACCGAACCAGGCGTTTTTGTGTCCATCAACGGCAGTATGCGCGGCAATTTTACCACGCAAAGCCGGCTGCGGCGCGGCTTGCCCGAGGTGCTGGATTATTTTCGGGAAAAGCGGGCAAGCACCTGGGTACTTACCGGCGACAACAACCGCGACGCCGGAATTTTAAAACAACACTTTGCCGAAGAAGGCGCCATCCGGTTCCAGCAAAGTCCGCAAGACAAGCTGGATTTCGTCCGCCAAACACAACAATCCGGCAGCAAAGTGCTGATGCTCGGCGATGGCCTGAACGACGCCGGGGCCCTGCGCCAAAGCGACGTAGGCATTGTAGTGGCGGAAAACACCAACAATTTTACCCCGGCCTGCGACGCCATCCTGCATGCCGAAGCTTTTGAGCGGCTGCCCCGCTTGTTCGAACTGGCCAACTGGGGCATGAAAACCGTGGGCCGTTCGTATTTGCTGGCGGCGGGGTACAATTTCATCGGACTCAGCTATGCCGTCAGCGGTGCGCTTTCGCCCGTGGTTGCGGCCATTTTGATGCCCCTGAGTTCGGCGACCATCGTTTTGTTTGGGTTTGGCATGACGCAATGGAAAGCCTGGAAACTGGGCTTCGACCGGGAGGCCTTGTCATAGCGGCGCCTGACCGCGGTCATTTGCCTGCCTGCTGTTTTTCAGCAGCTTTGCCTGAAAGCGTTCATTTAAACCGATTTCCATGAAAATCCGCATCGCACCCGAAACAACTTTAGCTGAGATTCAAACGGCTTTTAATACAGCATTCCCCTACCTGAAAATTCACTTTTTCAGCAAACCGCACCGGGCATTTAAAGGCAGTCCGGCCAAGTTCTTAATCCACGACGATCTCGTCGCGGTCAGCAGTCTTTCCAAAGGTTCCAATTCGGGCGAGATTGACCTTGACCCTACGATGCCTACCATCGACCTGGAAAAAGTATTTGAAGAAAACTTTGGCCTGTTCGTGCAGGTGTTTCGAAAATCCGGCGAGACCTGGTTGCTCACCAGCGTAACAGACAAGCTCAGCCTGGAAAAACAGAACGCCAAAGGCCGGGCCAGCGAACACGTGCATTTTCAAACGGAAGACCCCGTCGATTACCGGGAGCAAGAGTAAAAAAACAGAAAAAAACAAGTCATGAAATCCATTCTCGTTCCAACCGACTTTTCAAAAACTGCCGCCCTGGCCTTGCAATTTGGGCTTGATCTGGCGCGGCAAACCGGCGCCAGCCTGACTGTACTGCACGTTGTTTTTCCGAATGAGGGTGTAGACAACAACATCTACAATGTGTTTTGGTCTGACGAGTATATGGCCGAACGGGTCAAGGGTTTGATGAGTTGGGTGCGCAAATTTCAAAAATCTGCAGCCGTCAGAAATGTTGAGGTGAATACCAGTTGCGTGGTCGGTTTCCCGGTACCTGCTATTTGCGACACAGCCGAAAAAATACATGCCGACTTGATTGTGATGGGCACCACCGGCGCTACCGGATTGAAGGGCGCCTTTTTAGGCAGCATCGCCGCCGGGGTTCTCGCGCAAACCAAACGCCCCTTGTTGTCGATCCCCAAACAGGCAAGTTTGTCGGCGCCGTTGAAAAATATCGTGTTTGCCACCGACTTCCGGGTAAAACTCGAGGAGCATTCGCTTGCCGTACTGAAGGAATACCTGCAATTGAAGAAAAGCAAATTGCACGTGGTGCATATCATCGACAAGCCAGGCGCCGAACCCGAAAAAGGCCGGGAATCTACGCTCAGCCAGATATTCGACGATATTCCGCACGCTTTTCACTACCTCCACGACCGCGATATCGCCCAGGCCATCTCCAATTTTATTGAAGCCACAGAGGCGGGCACCTTGGTAGCCGTAGCCCACGAACACAGCCTGATGCACCGCTTGTTTTTCGACAGCATTACCCGCCGGTTGGCACACCGCATCCACGTGCCCCTGTTAGCATTACACGATAAACCCAACTGAGGCAGCGACGTAAATTGCCGAAAGGCTTGATCATGGTCATCGGGCGATGCTGCCAAACAAAAGACCTTTGGTTTTGTAAATCAGATGTTTGTGGAAATTGCCGGATCGAATCCGGCGCATTTTATACGACATCACCTGTTCACCTAAAGTACGCTGATCATGCAAGCCGCGACGTCCATTTATAAAATTATGACCCGCCACCCGGAAACCGTGACGCCGAACGACACAATGGAAGCTGTCCGGAAAATTTTTGAACGCCGGGGCTTTCACCACATCCCCGTGGTCGAGGGCGAAAAACTGGTCGGTTTGGTCAGCTATTCCGACTATTTACAGCTGATCCGTACTCTGTTCGACAACAACATGGAGGTTCAAGCCAACGAAAAACTGTTGCACGCCACCCTGGTGGCAGATGTGATGACTAAAAGCTTGCTTTGCCTGACCAAGGAAGATACTGCCGAAACCGCCCTGCGTATCTTTAAAACCAATCAGTTTCATTCCTTGCCGGTAGTCGACGACAATGGAAACCTGGTAGGGATAATCACGACATATGACCTGATGAAGGTTTTGGAAAAAGTTTTTGTGGAACAATCCACGACATTATAATCCATGTTCTTTGGTTGACCGTCGATAATAGTTTTGTTTTTTGTTAATGAAAATGCTCCGGTTGTTTATAGCCGGAGCATTTCTTTTGGGTTAAAACCGCTGCACCACGGCAAAGGGTATTTTCTCCCGCCGGACATCGCCGCCTGGGGCAAATACCTCAACGAATAAAATGTAGATTCCAGGCCGGGCCAGCGAACCGTCGTCCAGGTCGCCATCCCAGCGCAGCGCCCCCGAAACGCCAATCAACGCCTGCCGGACAAGGCGCCGCACAGGGATGCCGCTCGCATCGAAAATGGTAAAACTGGCGGAATAGCCAGCGTCAGGCAGTTGGTATTGGATATCCAGAAAATCTTCATAGCCGTCGCCATCGGGCGACAAGCGCGCCGGTGTCAGGCCAATCAAGCCGCTGCTGCCGGCGCCGGGGCTGTTGCTTTGCGAATTGGGCTGGGTAGGTGTGCCGGAGCCGGAGCCCCTGCGCGCCGCAGAGGTCCAATTGGCCGGGTCATTGGTTGGGCCATCTGCGCGGATGCGTTCCAGCGACACCCCTTCCCGGTCGGAGCTGCTGTACAAGGCATTGTGGTAGTCGTCCAGGTAATCAAAAGAGTCGATTGTCACGGTTTGGCCGCTTTTTGACCAATACAGGGTGATGTTTCCGGCATCATCGGGCAAGCTGGGCAGCGCGGGCATACTTAAAAGTCGCTCTACAGCAATTCCGCTGAATCGCGTTGAAATATCGGCGGTATTAGCGCTAAAGGCCAGGTATTCGCCGGGGAGCATCAGTCGCTGCAAATTGATGGCTTTTACATCGGCGTTGGAGGAGAAGTTTGCCAGGAAAAGCCCTTGTAAATCAAACACTTTGCCGCTGCGATTGTACAGTTCGACAAAGTCGGAACCGCCAGTCGCCGGATTGAACAACAGCTCGTTAATTACAATGTCGGAAGGAGTCGGCAATTCTGGCAAACCCACCCAAGCGGTGTCGGTCGTAGCCGCTGCATTTCCGCTGCAATCGCGCAAGCTGCCGGTAGCCGTCACAACATACACGATCCCGCTTTCGAGCGGCTCTGCCAACTGGAGCAGTACGGCGCGCCGGTCGGCTGCGTCCGGAACTGCGCTAAGCAAACTGCGCGGCGGTTGGATGCGGTAAGCGGAGAGGCTTGCGGCGGCAGCCTGGTCCAGCCCTTCCGAAAAACGAAGCCGGAGGGCTGTTGCGCTTTCCGGAAAAGCAGTGAGCAGGCGCGGCGGCTCCGTGTCGTCAAAATTCTGAAAAGCGGCATTGATCCGGCCAGGCGTGCCGCCGGGCAGACTGGGGCACGACTGCCAGTTTTCGGCGCCCAGGCAAGGCAGATTGGGGTTGATGCGCTCCAGGGTCCAGCCCCCGTCCTTTTTATTGCTGGCCGTATGCCACGACAAGGAATACGTGACCTGATCGATTACCGCTCCGCTTGCCGTACTCAACACCAAAGGATCCCCATCGTTGTTGAGCGACGGAAAACCCGCCATGCCCAACACCCGGGGAGCAACGGCGGCCAACAGCGCGGCATCTGCCGTGGTGGCCAGTACCACAAAGGAGTCCGGATGCAACAAAAAATCGGGCAATGCCTGCGGCGTTCCGCCATCGGAGAGACGCAGGCTGTTCAGGTTGATAATTTTATTGCTGCGGTTGTAGAGTTCCAGCCATTCCGCTTCCGGCAAACCAACCGAAGGGCTGGGGTCGGCCATAATTTCATTGATCAAAACATCGAAAGCGACGGCCGGTTCTACGTTGATAAAATCAAAACTGGCGGTTTGCAAGCCGCTCACATTTCCAAGGGTATCGGCAATTTGTTCTGTCCGAAGCTGGTAGGTCCCCGAGGCCAAACTCCCCGGCAAACTGAGTACAACCTGACGCCGGCCGCCGCCGAAAAACTGCGCCGTGGTGGGAGCGCCGCCGCTATTCAGGGTGTAGTGTGCAATTTCCAGGGCAGAAACCGAATCGAGCGGCTCATCAAATGTTGCCAATACTTGCGTGCTGTTTTGTGCCTGTGCCGACAACAGCACAGGCGGCGTCAAATCCGGGACGATCGCCTGCAAGGAAAGGTTGTCGAAGAAAAACTTGTCTTTTCGGGTCGCCGTATACAGGCAGTAAAAGCCGAAAAAGCGGGCTGGCCCGGCCAGGTAAGCGCCATCGGTTGCAAGGCCTTGGGCAGAAAAAGCGCCCCCCGGTGCTGCCGCCTCGATCGACCAGACCGCGCTGGGGCTACGGGTGATCCGCAATTGCACCTGCACCGGATCGCCGGCTACTAACCCGGCGGCGCCTGTGCTCAGCAGGGTACGCGAAGCCCCGTCCTGGCGGTAAAAGCGCAGAGCGTCCAGGTTTCCGTTCTCGCCAATCTCCAGATAATACCCGTTGGCCTGAAGCAAATCGGCCTTGTCAGCCATCAAATAAATGCGCAGCACGTTGGTAGCTGATGGCGCAAACTCCAGCCGGAAATCCAGCAGCCACACGGCGCTGTCGGGCACCCCGGTTTCAACAGCCAGCACGGAGTTTCCGGCATCGGGCGCATTGAGTTGGAGCTCGCCGGCGGCATTGACAATAAACTCAGCCAGCTCGCCCTGCCAGCTCGGGTTTTGAGTAAAATTGCCATCGGAAAAATTGTCGCTAAACTGGGCAGACAATCCAGCAGGCGCCCCAAAAACCGAAAGAACCACCGCAAAAAACGGGAACAAGAAACGTAACATAGGCAACATTTTGGCCTGCGCAAGGTACGGCTGTCCGCATATTTGCGTTTGTCCGAAACAGGCTTTTTAAACCATGCGCACCCTTATTTTTTTGCTTACCCTTTTTGTTTTTGCTTGCCAAAACCAACCGGAAACAGCTCCAGACAAGATACTTAGCCTTCGGCATCCCACTGCATTACGCCAGCAGGCTTCCGAAAAAAGTGCCGAACTGGAACAACTCCGGCCCGCTCATGAACTGCTCGACCTGGGCAAGGTCAGCCAGGGTCTGTCGGGCATATACTTCGGCGATTCGCTGTATCTGGAACCCTGGTTGTTGGTACGAACGTCGAGCGAGAAAACCGGCTGGGTTTTCGCTGGGGCCGTACAGTTGGCCCGTGCAGATGCCGCGCAACAACAGGAGTGGACCCTGAGCAAACGGTTCGAAGCCTGCTTCGGCGCCCCGCTCACCCAGGCCTGGCAACAGTGGCGCGCCGAGCCGCCCGGCAGCGCCGATTCGACCTTCGCCCGCCATTTGCAGCGCGGCTTTGCCCTGCGCGATACGGTCAATTTGGGCCTGACCGGGCAAGTCAGCCGCGATCCGGCTCAATACCCCATCGATTTTTTCTGGCTGGAAAAATGCTTCCCATTTTTTCAGGTGCAGTACCTCGGAGCAGCCAACCAGTTTGCGTTGTTCGCCGATTTCAGGCAAATTGGAATTGTAGCTCAAAAAACCGCCGGCACACAGGATGATCTCTTTGTTTCGGCTGCCGTGGCGGCCTTTCCGCTCGACAGTATCGAGTCGCCCTTCCCAGCCTGGGTGTTCCCCCTGAGTCTGGAAGCCAGCGCCAGCAACCTGGGCGCCGGCAAGCACCTTTCCTGCCTGCAAACCATGCATCGGGCTTGGCAAGCCGGACCAGCCTTCCGGCCGGCGCTCCGGCAGCTGACCGAGCAGTTGTTGGCCGACATCCTCGATGGGAACCGGGAATACTGGCAACCGCAAACTTTGATTTTGGCGGAGTTGGGCGCCATTCTAAATGGTAATTTTGCTAACTTCAACCACCGCGACCGCCTGGCGCTCCAAGCCCGCTACGCCATGTTCGAACAGCCCGAGGCCAACGGCATCCGATTGAATTTGCGCACCGGCGGGTAAAGGCCGTTGGCTAGTTCGCATTAACCCGTAGTTTTGCGCCAGCTGAATATTTTCTATTTATGGATAAAATGATCGCGCGCTTTCCTGAGCAATTAGCAGAAGCGCTTACCCTGGCCAGCCGGATTCAACTGAACCGCCACAATTCCCCCCTGCGCAATGTGCTGATCAGCGGTTTGGGCGGTAGCGGCATCGGCGGCAACTTTGTACAGTGCCTGGTTGCCGATACTTGCAAACTTCCCGTTCTGGTAAACAAAGGCTACACATTGCCCCAGTGGGTCGGTAAACATACCCTGGCCATCTGCTCCTCGTATAGCGGAAATACCGAAGAAACACTGGGGGTTTTCGAACAACTGAAAGGGACGGGCGCAAAAATCGTCGTCGTAACTTCCGGCGGCGCCTTGCTCGAACAAGCCGCACAGATTGGCGCCGACGCCGTTCGGCTGCCCGGCGGCTGGAGCAGCCCGCGCGCGTGCCTGGGCTATTCCGCCGTTGCCCAATTGGGGGTGTTACACGCATTGAAGCTCATCAGCGCGCGCCCGCTGCGGCAAATTGCCGCCGCGCAAAAACTGCTGGTAAAAGACCAAGGCGATATCCGGAAACGCGCTCAAAAGTTGGCCGGTTTCCTTGCCCAAAAAAATCCGGTCCTGTACTGTTCCGATCATATCGAGGCAGTAGCCCTTCGCTGGCGGCAACAGATCAATGAAAACGCCAAAATGTTGTGCTGGCACCACGTCGTGCCGGAAATGAACCATAACGAATTGGTCGGCTGGCGCGACCAACGTCCGGACATAGCCGCTGTTTGGCTCCGCAACCGCAACGACCTCCCGCGCAACATCCTGCGCATGAACATCAACAAAGAAATCATCGAACACTTTGCCGGCAGCTCCATCGAAGTGTATTCCAAAGGAAAATCATTGGCGGAGCAGGTGTTTTACCTCACGCATTTGGGCGACTGGCTTTCGTTTTACCTGGCCGAATTACGGCAGGTCGACCCGGTCGAAATCAAAGTGATCGATTTTTTAAAAAATGAACTCGCCCAGGCCGACCTGGCCTGAATCGACAACTCCATGCAACACATCCACCTCGACACCGGCCAGGCCGACCATTTTATTCGCCCCGAGGAATACCAGGCACTGGCGCCTCAAGCGCTCGCCGCGGCGCAAACGCTGGAAAGCCGCAACGGCCCCGGCAAGGAATTTTTAGGCTGGCTCGACCTGCCCGAAAACTACGATCGCGCCGAACTGGAACGCATCGAACAGGCCGCCCGCGACATCCGCGCCAACAGCCAGGTGCTGATCGTGATCGGCATCGGCGGTTCTTACCTGGGCGCCAAAGCTGCTCTGGAATTTTGCCGCCCCAGCCCGCCGCTGTTCGACCCACGGCAGGCTTCCGAACTTCAGATTGGTTTTGCCGGCGCCAACCTGAGCGCCCCGCAACACCACCAACTGCTGGACGCGCTGGGCGACCGCGATTTTTCCATCAACGTCATTTCGAAATCCGGTACCACCACCGAGCCGGCGCTCGCCTTCCGCCTTTTTAAGAAAAAACTGGAAGAAAAGTACGGCAAAGCCGGCGCCCGGGCGCGCATCTATGCCACCACCGACCGCGCCCGCGGCGCGTTGAAAACGCTGGCCGACCGGGAAGGCTACACGACTTTCGTCGTACCCGACGATGTGGGCGGCCGGTTTTCGGTGCTCACGGCGGTGGGTTTGCTGCCCGTGGCCGCCGCCGGTATTGATCCGCGCGCTTTGCTGCGCGGCGCTGCCGACGCGCGCCAACGCTACGCCACCACCGATTTTGAATCAAACGATGTGTTGCGCTACGTGGCCGCCCGCAATATTTTGCACCGGAAAGGGAAAGACATCGAAATGCTGGTCAACTACGAGCCCCGGTTGCACTTTGTGGCCGAGTGGTGGAAACAACTGTTCGGAGAAAGCGAAGGTAAGGATGGGAAAGGCATTTTTACCGCCAGCGCCGATTTCACTACCGACTTGCACTCGCTCGGGCAATACATCCAGGACGGCAAGCGGCACCTGTTCGAAACCTTGCTGGAAATTGAAACGCCGGAACACGACCTGCTCGTAGAGCCCGAGCCCGGCGACCCCGACGGACTCAATTACCTGGCCGGTAAATCGTTGGACTTTATCAACAAAAAAGCGGCTGAAGGTACGGTGGAAGCCCACGTGAGCGGGGGCGTTCCCAACCTGAAAATTTCTATTCCAGCGGCCACGCCCTACCAGCTCGGGCAGTTGTTTTATTTTTTTGAAAAAGCCTGCGCCATCAGCGGTTACCTGCTCGGGGTGAACCCTTTCGACCAACCCGGTGTGGAAGCCTACAAAAAGAATATGTTCCGGTTGTTGGGCAAACCCGGTTGAGCCGGCATTTATTCCTTCCAGTACTGGTAGGCTGAACTGTCCCGGAGGTGGAAATAATGGTCGGGCAGTTCTTTAAAACGGTAATTTCGAAACTCTCCCAGGAACAAGTCCGGTTGTGTACGCAACGAATCGAAACGCGCCGGATCCTCATCGATGAGCAGGCAGCGCGCGCTGTCGGGGTGCTCCAATGCGGAAAGCATTAAAAATTCGTAGGCGCTGCCCCAGGACAAGAGCAGGGTGTCCATCGGCGCCTGCGCTTCGGTCAGCAGCAGTTTCCGTTCGGGTACTGCGGCAGTTTTTTTCAAAAAATCTTGCTCCCAATGCAAGCGGGCTGTCCAACCCGAATGTGCGCCGTAAATGCGCAGCAGCCCGATCGCAGCGATAACAGCCACTGGCGCCCAGTGTTTTCGTTCGGGTAAAATGCCCGGCAGCGCATCGAACACGAAGGGTACCGAAACAAACACCGCCAGCGGCAAGTACAAATTTTCCAGGTAAAACTGCCGGTCGCCCGCATGAAAGGGCACGTTGACCAGCAATACAAAAGCGGTGGGCGCCAGGCTTGCCAGAGCGGCCTTGCCCCAGCGGCGCTGGTACAGGTAAAACGCCAGGTTGGTCAGCAGTAGGGCTGGGATGAAATAATAATCGCTGCGGCACCAGCGCAAAAAATCGCGGTTGCTGGCAATGTCCAACCAATGGGGCCATTGCTCGGAAAAGGCTTTGGCCCGTTCGAGCGACATGGCGTCGTACCAGTCGAGCGGCAGCACTTTGTACTTGATAAAAGCGATGGTCAGAAAAAGCGCTGTGGCCAGGCCGAACAGGCGCTTGCGGGCGGCACTGGACTCGTCGCTCCACCAAACAAACAGGCCGCAAAACAACTGCGCATACAATACCATCGGGTGAAAATAAAAAGCCGTAACGAGCAAGGCCGCCAGCAGCAGGTGCTCCCACCAGCGCAGGGGGCCTTGGGTCTGCCGGGCATCCAACCAAGCCAAAACCAGGATCAAAAAAGCCAGGCCCTGGGGCATTTCCGACAGCCAGTAAAATGTGTGGGTGGTCATCGCGGTGCTGAGCAGGAGCAGGACCAAGCCCCATTTCCACTGTTTCAAACGGCCAACGATCAGCAGAAAAATCACAAGATAGTAGAGCAAATGCCCCAGGGAATAACTGAGCAATACCCCTTTGAGCGGGAGCCCGAGGGCTTGAGCCGCCCAAGGGAAAAACTGGGTGGCGGCTGCGCCAAAACGTCCACTTTGAATTTGCAAGGCTCCGGTGCGGAGGATGTGGAAGCACTGAAACGCCATGTCGAGAAAGGCAATGCGTTCCAAATAAAAAGCGGCTGCCAACACCAGAAGGATGGTGTAGACAGCCGCTCCAAGCAAGCAGGTAGAACGCCGGATATGAGCCATGGAATCGCGCACAGCCTGCGGTTATACGCGTTCGATGACGATAGCTGTGGCGCCGCCGCCGCCGTTGCAAATGGCGGCGAGTCCTAAGCCGCCGTTTTTGTGTTGCAGTACATTGTTGAGCGTAGAGACGATGCGGGCGCCGGAAGCACCCAATGGATGTCCCAGTGAAACTGCGCCGCCAAAAACATTGGTTTTCGCATGGTCGATGCCGAGCACTTGTTCGAAAGCGAGTGCGACTACAGAGAAAGCCTCGTTGACCTCAAAGAAATCGATATCCGATTTTTCAACGCCGGCCATTTTCATGGCTTTGGGCGCTGCGATGGTCGGGGTGGTGGTAAACCATTCGGGCTCCTGTTCGGCATCGGCAAAGCCGCGGATTTTAGCCAGCGGCTTCAGATTATACTTTTTTATCGCTTCCGCGCTGGCGAGTACAAGGGCGGCCGCGCCGTCGTTGATGGTGCTGGCATTGGCGGCAGTGACGGTGCCGTCGGGGGTAAAGGCCGGGCGCAGGCCGGGGATTTTGTCGAACATAACTTTTTTATACTCCTCGTCTTCGGCGATGACGAGCGGGTCGCCTTTGCGCTGCGGAATTTCCACAGGAGCCAGTTCTGTTTTCAACCAACCTTCAGCGGTTGCTGCGGCAGAGCGTTTGTACGAATCGATCGCGAAGGCGTCTTGGGCTTCCCGGCTGATATGGTACTTTACGGCAGTAGCGTCGGCGCATACGCCCATTGCCTTTTGGTTGTACACATCGGTCAGGCCGTCTTTGGCCAGCCCGTCGACCAATTCGGCATTGCCATATTTGTAACCCCAGCGGGCGTTGGGGAGGTAGTACGGAATTTGCGACATATTTTCCATGCCGCCGGCTACTACTACGTCGTTTTGACCGAGCATAATGCTCTGGGCACCGAGGGTGATGGCTTTCATGCCCGAAGCGCACACCTTGTTGATCGTCGTGCAGGGCACATTAGCCG
>CAZVZH010000029.1:0-30883 GCA_964630705.1 uncultured Saprospiraceae bacterium
AACCGAAGCGCCCGACGCCAGGAAAGAGCTATGACGAATGTAATCCAGTTATTGCCGGAAAGCGTAGCCAATCAGATCGCTGCCGGAGAGGTCGTACAGCGGCCGGCTTCGGTGGTCAAGGAGCTGATGGAAAACGCCATCGATGCCGGCGCTTCGCAGATCAAACTCATTGTACGGGATGCGGGCAAAACCCTCATCCAGGTGATCGACGACGGCTGCGGCATGTCGGAAACCGACGCCCGCATGTGTTTCGAGCGGCACGCCACCTCCAAAATTCGGGAAGCCAAAGACCTGTTCGCCATCCGCACCATGGGCTTCCGAGGCGAAGCGCTGGCTTCGATCGCTGCCGTCGCACAAGTGGAGCTGCGCACCCGCCGGGTAGTCGACGAGCTCGGCACGCAGGTGGTAGTGGAAGGCACGGCGGTCAAAATGCACGAGCCCTGCCAGTCGCCCGCCGGCACCAGCCTGGCAGTAAAAAACCTGTTTTTCAATGTGCCCGCCCGCCGCAATTTTTTGAAAAGCGACCCGGTGGAAATGCGGCACGTACTCGACGAGTTCCAGCGGATCGCGATGGCCCACCCCGATTTGTTTTTTTCGATGCACCACAACGACCAGGAGTTGTTCCACCTGCCTGCCGGAAATTTGCGGCAGCGCATCGTCAAAATTTTCGGCGAAGCCATCAACAAAAAACTCGTGCCGGTACAGGAAGACACCGATATTTTGAGCATCAACGGCTTTGTCGGCAAACCCGATTATTTCAAAAAGTCGCGGGGCGAGCAGGTGTTTTTCGTCAACCGCCGCTTTATCAAAAGCAACTACCTCCAACACGCCGTCATCAGCGCCTACGAGCAACTGCTGCCGCCCGATACCTACCCGCTGTTTGTGCTGTTTCTGGAAATCGACCCCGGCCGCATCGACATCAACGTGCACCCCACCAAGCAAGAGATCAAATTCGACGACGAAAAACTGGTGTACAATTACCTCAAGGTGACGGTGCGCCACGCCCTGGGCTCGCACAGCATCACGCCTACGCTCGACTTCGAGCAGGAACCCGCTTTTCAGGCGCCGGTTACACCCAGCCTGCGCGGCTCCGGCTCGGTGCGCGACTATGCTACCAGCCAATCCGACCGCCTGGCCGACGACAACCTGCGCCACTGGCAACGCCTGTACGAAGGCCTTGATCTGGTGGAAAAAAACACCGGCGCCATCGAGCCCGGCGGCGGCGCACTGGTGCCCTCCGGGGCTTCAGCCAACCTGCCCAACGCCTACCCGCCGGGCGCCGAACCTACCGAACTCGACGACGAGAGCGGATCGTTTTCCAAAGGCCAAAAAGAGCCCTACCAGATTCACGGACAATACATTGTCAGCCAGATCAAATCGGGCTTCCTGCTCATCGACCAGCAGGCCGCCAGCGAGCGCATCCTCTACGAGCGCTACCTGGAGGCCCTGCGCCAGCAGCCGGTGACCACCCAAAAAGCGCTGTTTCCGAAAAACCTCGATCTGCCGCCCGCCGACGCGGCCTTGCTGCGCGAAATTTTGCCCGAGGTGAACCGCCTGGGTTTCGATATTTCCGCGTTTGGCGGCAACAGTTTCATCATCCACGGCGCGCCTTCCGACATGGGCGGGGGCCAAACCGAGGAGCTGCTGGTCGAACGCCTGCTCACCCAATACAAAAACAACCTCGAACTCGAACTGGGCGTGCAGGAAAACCTGGCCCGGGCCCTGGCCCGCAGCGCCGCCCTGAAACGCGGCCAGCCACTCAGCGTGGTGGAAATGCAGGATTTGATCGACCACCTGTTCGCCTGTTCGCTGCCCTACACCAGCCCCTCGGGCCGTACGGTGTTTATCACCTTCGAACTCGAGGAGCTCCTCAAACGCTTCAACGCTTAAAGTTTAACCGTAAAATCAGCGGCGCCCCGCTACCGACTTTTCCGCTACCGGACTATGGCCTACTCCCAGTTTTACATGCCCTTCACCGGTGTTGTCCGACACCTGATTATTCTCAACGCCTTGATGTTTGTCGGCTCCTACGCCTTGCTCGGCGGCGAGGCCTGGAGCGCAGCCACCTTCGAGTACGCCAGCTTGGGGCGTATGCGGCTGGCGGCGTTTATGCCCGGTTCGCAGCATTACGAGCCTTTTCAGCTGGTCACCCACATGTTTATGCACGCCGATTTCGGACACCTGGCGTTCAACATGTTGTCATTGTTTATCTTCGGGCCGCAGGTGGAAAGCAGCTTGGGGCACAAGCGGTTTTTGTTTTATTACTTGTCTTGCGGATTTGGCGCGCTGGCTCTGCATTTGGGCGTGCAATGGTGGGAACTCTCAAACATGGGTTTCGACCCCCGGCTGTACAACGGCGCCATGTTGGGCGCATCCGGCGCGATCTTTGGTATTTTTGTGGCTTTCGCGTACCGGTTTCCCAACCAGATCATTCAGCTGATCATTCCGCCGGTGGCGCTGAAAGCCAAGTATTTCGTACTGATTATGGCAGCAGCAGAACTGTTTTACGGCATCCGGGGCGATTCCACACCGATCGCGCACTATGCGCACCTGGGCGGCGCCTTGTTCGGCTTTGGCCTGATGCTGTTTTGGTATCCGCCCCGCTTTCGCCGCTAATCCCCCTTCCCAAACACTCAAATTATGGCACTTTTTGGTTCAATCTGGGATGACATCCGCCACACCTTCCGCATCGGCAACATGGTCATGCGGCTGGTGATCGTCAACTTCGGCATTTTCATCCTGGTCAATATCGCGTTTCTGATCCTGCTGATTGTTCAGGGCCCGGATGCCGCTGCGCTCAGTTTGTGGGACGGCCTGGAATGGTTGTGCATGCCCGCTTCGGGGCGCTCGCTGTTGTTTCAACCCTGGTCGCCGTTCAGCCACATGTTTTTGCATGAAAACTTTTGGCACGTGCTCAACAACATCATCGGCTTGTACCTGTTCGGCACGATCGTCGGCGATCTGGTGGGCGACCGCCGGGTGCTGCCCATTTACCTGCTGGGCGGCTTGTTTGGTGGCCTGATGTTTATGGCCTCGGCGCAGTTTATGCCCTACGTCGGCTCGTATGCCCTGGGCGCTTCGGGGGCTGTGATGGCGCTGGCCGGTTCGGCGCTCATTCTGGCGCCCGACTACCGGGTGCGGCTCATCTTGCTGGGCGAGGTGAAGGTAAAATACATCGTGCTGGTGCTCCTGCTGTTCGACCTGATCGGCGTGGCCAACAAATACAATTCGGGCGGGCATGTGGCCCACCTCGGCGGTTTCGCCATGGGCTGCCTGTTTGTGTACCGCCTGCGCGACGGCAGCGACTGGGCAGAACCCGTCAACCGGGTGCTCGACCGCATCGCCGGCTGGTTTTCAGGAAGCAGCAGCCGCCCGGCGACTTCAGCCAAACGCAAGCCGCAAAAAGCCTTTTCCGGCGGCGGATTTACCGCTACCCGCGGCGGGCGGGCGCCGCAGGACACCCCCGGCCATCAGGAGCGCCTCGACGCCATTTTGGATAAAATCAAACAGAGCGGATACGAAAGCCTCAGTCCCGAGGAAAAAGAATTTTTATACCAAGCGAGCAGGAAGTAAGTAGCCGGCCATGATCAACTATCTTCTCCAACACGCCTTAAAAATTGCGAGCGCCGGAGTCATTGTACTGACTTTCCTGGCCTACCTCACCCCGTACGTCAACCCCGCACTGTTTCGCTACCTGACCTTTTTCGGCACCGCGTTCCCCTGGTTTTTACTGGCCAACATCGCGCTGCTGCTCGTGTGGGGCGCGCGGCTGCACCGCTTCGCCCTGTACCACCTGGGCATCCTGATTTTCGGCTGGCAGCATGTCACGGCTTTTATCGGTCTCAACGTCGGACAAGACAAAGCGCCGGAAAACGCCATCACCGTGGTAACCCACAACCTGGGCGGCATTTTCCGCGGCATCCACCTCAGCGACGAGGAGTGGAGCGGTATTTACACCAACTATGTCCGCTTCCTGCAAGACAACGGCCAACCCGATGTGCTTTGCCTGCAGGAAACGGGACTGAAGTTTGCCAAATCGCTGGCGCAAAAAATGGGCTACCCGCACCTGCTCGACCTCGACCGCGGCGGCACCGCCCTCCTGAGCCGCTACCCCATCCTGCGCGGCGGCCAGGTACCTTTCGGCCAACCCGAAAACAACTCCGTTTGGGCCGACCTGAAAATCGGCGCGCGCACCGTGCGCGTGTACAACGTGCACCTGCAATCGAACAAAGTGACCGGCGATACCGAAAAAGTGATGGAAGACCACGACCTGCAGGACCGGCAAACCTGGCGGGAAATCCGCCACGTGCTCCGCAAGGTGGGCGGCGCCACCAGCGTGCGCGCCGGCCAGGCCGTCAAGCTGCGCGAACTGGTGGCTGCCAGTCCTTATCCGGTGTTGCTCTGCGGCGATTTCAACGACACCCCCAACTCCTTTGTGTACGACCGGCTGGCCGAAGGCCTCACCGATACTTTCCGCGAAAAAGGCTTCGGCTTCGGTACCACGTTTGCCGGCGCCCTGCCCTTCCTGCGCATCGACTACATCCTTGCCGACCCGACGCTGGTGCCGTACTCGTGCCGCGTATTGCGGGGTAGCGCGTCGGATCACCATGCTGTGTTGGCGCGGGTGGGGTTTTGATTTGGATGGCGCGTTGAGCACGTGTGCGCGGGGGAGCGCAGATGACGCGGATTTTGGCGGATGGTCGCGGACCTTTTTTTAAAAATCAGCGGTTATCCGCATAAATCTGCGTCATCCGCGCTCCCATCCCACACACCGAATCGCAGTTCAAATCCATACCGACAATCACCCAATCCTTCCTACCTTTGCGCCCATGAATACGACAGCACCCGCCTTGAAACTCTACAACAGCCTGACCGGCAAAAAAGAAACGTTTTCCCCCCTGCACGAAGGCCATGTCGGCATGTACGTGTGCGGCCCCACGGTATACTACGACGTACATCTCGGCAACTGCCGCACCTTTGTCAGCTTCGATATTATTTACCGCTACCTCCAAACGCTCGGCTACCGCGTGCGCTACGTCCGCAACATCACCGACGTGGGCCACCTCACCGACGACGGCGAAGACCGCATGGCCAAAGGCGCCCGCGTGGCCCAGCTCGAACCCATGGAAGTGGCGCAGAAATACACCGTAGGCTTCCACGACATGATGCGCATTTTCAATACCCTGGCGCCCAGCATTGAGCCCCGCGCCACCGGCCACATCCCCGAACAAATCCAAATGGTGCACGACATCCTCGAGCGCGGCTACGCCTACGAGCGCAACGGCTCGGTGTACTTCAACGTGCGCAAATTCGATCAGGAAAACCCCGGCATCTACGGCAAACTCTCCGGCCGCGTGCTCGACGAGCTGCTCGCCGAAAGCCGCGACAACCTCAAAAGTCAGGACGAAAAAGACGACCCGGCCGACTTCGCCATCTGGATGAAAGCCCGGCCCGGCGACATCATGGTCTGGCAAAGCCCCTGGTCGGTAGGTTTCCCCGGCTGGCACCTCGAATGCTCGGCCATGAGCACCAAATATCTGGGCCAAACATTCGACATCCACGGCGGCGGCAACGACCTCAAGTTTCCGCACCACGAAAACGAAGTGGCTCAAAACCACGGCGCCTGCGGCTGCGCCCCCGCCCGCCATTGGCTGCACACCAATATGCTGTTGCTCAATAGCAAAAAAATGAGCAAATCAGACGGCAACTTCATCACCCCGCAAGAACTGTTCAGCGGCGGCAGCGCCCTCATGAGCAAAGCCTACTCGCCCATGGTGGTCAAGTTTTTCATGCTCATGGCCCACTACCGCAGCACGCTCGACCTCACCGACGAAGGCCTGCTCGCCGCCGAAAAAGGCTACCGCAAACTGATGGAGACCAACAAATTGCTCCAGAGTTTGCAGCCCGACTCCCGCGCCTTCGACGGCTCCGAAAGCGACACCGACCGCGCCATTCTCGCCCTCATCGACGAGGCCTACGACGGCATGAACGACGACTTCAACACCGCCATCGCCCTGGCCGCCCTCAATGAAGCGGGCAGCTACGTGCATAAGCTGGTGAACCATCAAATCGACGCCGGCGACATCGCCCCCTGGGTGATCGAACGCCTCAAAACCGTGTTCCACGCCTTTATCCACGACATTTTCGGCCTCCGCGACGAATCCGCCGCCAACGCCGATGACAACACCGTCGACGGGCTCATGGAACTCATCCTCGACATCCGCGCCAATGCGCGCAACCAAAAAGACTGGAGCACTTCCGACAAAATCCGCGACGGCCTGGCCGCCGTTGGCATCACCGTGAAAGACGGCAAAGAAGGCAGCTCCTGGACCAAGTAACACCGCTCATCACAACTATGGCTTCTTCCATGTTTAAAAACAAACGGCTCTGGATCGTCGTCCTGCTCATCGCCGCTTTTATAATTCCCTACCTGCCCGTCTGGACCGGCCACTCCAACGGCGGCGCCGACGACCCCACCCCCGATACGCCGGCCCAACCGGCCGTGTCCGTTGCCGTGCCCACGTTTAACCCCGATTCTGCCTACGCATTCGTGGAAAAACAAGTAGCGTTCGGCCCCCGCGTGCCCGGTACGCCGGCCCATAAAAAATGCGCTGCGTGGCTGGCCGGAGAGTTTACCCGCCTGGGCATGACGGTCATCGAACAAAATTTTAAAGCCCAAACCTATTTCGGCCCCCGCGACGCCGTCAACATCATCGCCCAATACAAACCCGAACTGCCCAACCGCATCCTCATCAGCGCCCACTGGGACAGCCGGCACGTAGCCGACAAGGATTCCAAAGACCAGGAAAAACCCATTCTCGGCGCCGACGACGGCGCCAGCGGCGTAGGCGTGCTGCTCGAAATCGCCCGCCTGCTCCAGGCCAACCCCGTCGACCTGGGCGTTGACTTCATCTGCTTCGACGCCGAAGACCTCGGCGACGACCGCGATCCCCTGCCCGGCGGCTCCATCATGGCCCAGGCTGCCGGCAACGACGCCAAAGCCCAAACCTGGTGCCTGGGCTCCCAACACTGGTCGCGCAACCTGCACCGCCCTGGCTACACCGCCCAGTTCGGCATCCTGCTCGACATGGTCGGCGCCCGCGGCGCACTGTTCCCCCGCGAAGGTTACTCGGCTACCAATGCACCCCGTATCCAGGACAAAATCTGGAGCATTGCCGCCGAACTTGGCTACGGCGCCACCTTTCCCAACCAGGAGGGCGGCTTCGTCACCGACGACCACGTATTCATCATGCGCGGCGCCCGTATCCCCACCGTCGATATCATCAGCATCCCCAACCCGCCGCCCAATTCCTTCGGCAGTTACCACCACACGCACAGCGACAACATGAGCGTCATCGACCGCAATACACTGCAGAAAGTCGGCCACGTAGTATCCACTGTGGTGTACCGGGCAGGCGCCGGGGTGTTTTAAAACTTTTCAAATTGGACTTTTCAAATTGAACTTTTGACTTAAAAAGCGCCATCGCTTTAAGTCAAATTTGAAAAGTCCAATTTGAAATTTGAAAAGTAAACTACCCCTCTAAAACCTGCTTTTTTTTACGACAACACCCGCAACAACACCAGCGCCACCGCCACCAAAAAAATACTGGTAAAAATGCGCTTGTTGTGCCGCGCCAGCCAATTGGGCAGGTAAATATCGAAATTGTCCTTCTCCGAATCCGAATACCGGCGGGCCAGCACCGTGAGCGGGCAATACATGTTGAAAATCAGCAGCACTACGCCTTCCAGCACCACCAGCCCAATGGCAATCCAGGTGTACGCAGTCACCCGGTCGGCAATGCCGCAATACAGCGTGTAAAAAATTATGGCTACGAAAAAAGCCCAGATCAGGGTATGGACGATTTTGATGGTGCGCAGTTGATCCATGTGTCAAATTTCCGCAGGAGATAGTTCAAAAATTACGGGTTTCGACGGACTGGCGTCCAAATCGAAAGCCGCCGTTTGCAAATTCAGCAGGTAAAAACCGTCGCGCACCGCCTCCGGCACGTAGGCCATTTCGGTGATCGTGGCCGCCCGCCGCACCGCCTCCGGGTAGCGCCAGAATGCGCGATGCGCCAGCAATTGGCCGCCGTCTTCCTCCCGATCGACGGAAGGCAGGTCGAGTAACAAATGTTCGACGCCGCAATCCGCCAGGTATTGCGCTGCCTCCCAGTGCAGGTAGGGCGGGTTGGCGCCAGAATACTGCCGCGTTTTTTTAGAGTCGTCGTTGGGCAGGCTGCGCAGAATCAGGGCCTCCGCCTCGCCGGGGGCCAGTAAATCTTCCAGTTGGTTTCGAAAAACAACCCGGTCGCCGTCGTCGGTGCGGCTTGGAAAAACGCTGACCAGTTTTGCCCAAAAATGGGCGGTTTGCATACACTCGTGCAGCACGTAACGCTCCCGGGCAATGTGACCCACGCACTCTGTGTGGGTACCATTGCCGTGCGGATTGAATTTTACATTGAAAAAATTGACCGGCCCGCCCTTTGCCGTGCTGCCGGTAAAATCGCCGGCAACTACCGGGCTGAATTCCACCGGCGGCGCCCAAAAACAGTTGGGGTTGTCGAGTCCGTCGCGCAAAAGCAGGTAAAGGCCGATAGGTCGGGAAAGGTCGGCTGTAAATTGCCGGCCGTTGCGTTGGATGGATATTTTCATAGGCTTATATTTTGCTCAAGTAAAGGTCGTAGCGTACTCGAGTTTTTTACCACTAAAAACACAAAAAACCACTAAAAGGCACTGAGAGCAAAAAGTCTGTGTGCTTTTTAGTGGTTTTTCGTGTTTTTAGTGGTGAAATATGCTACGCAAGGGCACCGCCTACCGCACCACCAGTCGCACCGCGCCAACCTGCGCTCCGCTGGTCATCCGCAGGGTATAAACACCCGCGGGGAAACCGGTCAGGTCCAGTTCGAAGCTGCTTTCGCCGCCGGCACCCTCCGTGTTTTGTTCGCGTACCATCCGACCGGTAGCGTCAAAAACATCCATCTGGAGGCGCCCGGCCGGCGCCTGCCCGAACAGCAGGCGGAAACGGCCTGTGCTGGGGTTGGGCAGTACGCGCAAGCCCCAGACGGCTTGCGGCGACACCGTTCCGGTGTAATCCACCACAACATTCGGAATGGTAGCCGTACAACCGTTGGCGTCCCGCACCACCAGGGTGTACGTCCCGTTCGGCACGCCGGCAAAAACGGGGTCGCTCTGGAACGCCTGCCCGTCGAGGCTGTACTCCAACACGCCGGTCCCGCCGCTGGCTAAAACGGTGATCGTATCGCTCGACACCGCAGCGCCAGCCGCAATCGCCAGCGGGCTGCTGATGGTCGCCGACACGGTAGCCGTACTTCCAGCCGCATCGGAAATGATGAACGACCAGACCCCAACCGGCAAATTGTCAAACAAACAGGTATTGCCGCCCGGCGTCGAACAGGAATACGGCGGCGTGCCGCCACTGATGAGCAGGTTGATCGAGCCGGTGCCGCCGAAACAAGGCGGATTCGTAACCACCGAAGTAACGACCAGCGGCGGAATGTTGATTTCGATGGTATCGGTTGCTGTGCAGCCGTTGGCGTCGAGCACAACGATCGTATACTGGCCATTGGCCAGGTCGATGTAATCACCCGAAGGTTGAAACGGGCTGCCGTTCAAGGAATACTGGTACGGCGGTACGCCTCCCTGCCCCTGCGCCAGCAAATCGTTGCCGCTGACAAATGTATTGAGCGCCAGCGGGGCCGGCTGGGCTACAATAAAGTTGGGGGTCGTCACGACCGTTCCATCCGCATCGCGCACACTTACGGTGTGTACGCCGGCGCCAACCAGCTGCAAAACGCTGTCGGTCTGGTACGGCCCATCGTCCAGCCGGAATTCGTACGGCGGAATACCGCCGCTGGCCGACACGGTAATTTCTGCCGGCTCGCCGGCGCAGAAGATTTCCGAAATTAAAATTCCCGCAATAGTCAATGCCGGAACATCGACCGCAGCCGTAGCCGTAGCCGTGCAGCCGTTAGCATCGCGCACGGTTACGGTGTAATCGCCGTTGGGCAAACCGCCAAAACTGGCTTCCGGTTGAAAATTTTGCCCGTCGAGGCTGTAACTCAGCGCGCCGGTGCCGCCCGAAGCAGCCACGGAGATCACATTAAGCGCAGCATTCGCCGACACCTGTAGCGCGGGCGGATCGGCCAGTGTTACGGCATTCGAAGTAGCCGTATTGCCCGAATCGTCGCGCACGATCACCGTGTAAACGCCCGCGCCAAGCCCGGCGAAGGTATTTTCCGGTTGAAAATTTTGTCCGTCAAGGCTGAAGGTGTAAGGCAAAACGCCGCCAGTGGCGGAGGCTGAAAGGGCGCCGTCGGTGTCGCCGTGACACAGCAGCGCGTTTTGCACACCCAATTGTATTTTGAGCACACCCACTTCCACCGTAGCCAGGGCAGTGGCAGTACAGCCCTTAGCGTCGCGCACGGTTACCGTGTAATCGCCATTGGGCAGGTTTTCAAAAAGCGTTTCCGGTTGAAAAACTTGCCCATCGAGGCTGTACTCGTAGGGCGGCGTACCGCCGGAAGCGCTGGCCGTAATGTCGTCGTCGGTTACCGAAGCGGAGGCGAGGACTTGGGCAGGGTTCGTCACCGAAATGTTGTTCGAACTAACGGTAAACCCAAAAGCGTCAGTCACCTCAACGCTGTAATCGCCGGCCGGCAAACCGTCGAAAACATTGGAACCCTGCGACGCACCGCCATTCAGGCTGAAAAAATACGGGGCTGTGCCACCAGTAACCGTTGCCGTGATTTGCGCCGTGGAGTCGTTGTGACAGCGCAGCGCGAGGGTAACCGCGGCGCTGATCTCCAGGTCGTTTTGCAGGACGAGCAGGTGGAAGGTCGCAGCGTGCACCCAGCCGTTGTTGCTCATATCCACGGCGTCGAACAGAAAATCGTCGGTCGTGGCAGTGTTGCCGTTGTGCCGGTATTCCAGCGATCCGGTCAGGATGTTGGCCTGGGTAAACCGGTCGCCCACACCAAGGGGCAAGCCGTTCAGGCGCAGCTCGCCATGTTGCGGCAAGCGCAAGAGGGTAAAAATTCCTTCATCGGGCACATTGCTGGCGACACTCAATTCCAGATAGCTGTCGGTAATCACCCCGGCACTGCCGGCCGCTACGGTGAGCGGGCTATTCGTGAGCAAACTGGCGGCGGGTACGGTATCAAAAAAGCACAACTCCAGGCTCCAGGCGGTGATAGCGCCGCCGTCTTCCGGGAAATTGTCGGTCATTTCCAACGTCCAGGCGCCTTGCGCCGAACGGTTGTTGAAGACACTCAGCGTTTCCAGGGGCTGAAACGAGCCGGCAATCGCCGGTAAGTTGCCACAAGTGTTTTCCAACTGAACCGCCGTAGCCGTGGCGGCATCGTTGAAATGCAAACTCAGGCTGTCGCCATTGCAGCCGCTGCCCGTAGCCGGAAAGCCGGGCTGGTCGAACAGCGCAACAGCGGTTCCGGCCGGACCGATAAGCCGAGCCACCAAGTCGCCCACCCAGCTGTGCTGCACCTGCACACGCAGGTCGAGGTCGGCCACTGCGCGGTCGGTCGGAAGGTTGAGTTCGGAGGTCACCGTGACGATGTCGGCGCTGGAAATAGCCACCGGCACATCGGCGCTGGCGAAGTTGTACCCGCAGTCCAATTTTCCGGTTTGGAAGGCCCGGGCCGGTGCGTACGGACTCTCGCCGCAAGCATTTTCCACTTTTACCCGCCAGTAGTACACTGTGGCGGTGTCGAGGCCGGCGACGGTTGCGTTGGGGGTAGTTACGTTTTGGTCAAAAATCAATTCGCCGGGGTAGAAAGCCGGGCTGGTGGCCACTTGAACCTGATAACCCAAGGCATTGGGCACAGCAGCCCAAGTCAACTCGGGCGCTTGCGATTGGCTGAGCGCGCCGTCGGCGGGGCTGGTCAGCACCGGCGCGGCGGGCGCACCGTCGACCACTGTCAGTTGAACATCGGCCGTGCGCTCGATAGCGCCGCTGGTGGCGGTGAGGGTGAGCGTATAACTGCCCGGACTGTCGAAGCCCGAAATTTCAATATCGGCGCCGCTGCCCGCTGGCGCCGGGTTGGGGTCGATAGAAACGGTGGCATTCGCCGGCGCGCCGTTAATTTCCAGCTCGACCGGGTCGTCAAAGCCGGCGATGGGGCTCAGGTCTGCGGTAAAACGCAGGGTATCGCCCGTGCAGCGCTGCTCCTCCGCAGCTGCCGAAATAGCCAGCAAAAACGTGGGGACTGGCGGCAGGGCGATGGTGAAATTTTGATTGGAAATATCGAAAAATACGTTGCCGACAGCCTGCACCATCACCCGGCAGCTGGGCGAAAGCAGGTTGGGTACTGTCACTTGTGCCGAGCCGTTGTTGGGTACCGAGGCCGCCAAAACGGTCGGATAGGTCAGCCCGCCGTCGGTCGACAGCAGGAGACGCACCTGCGCACAGCTGACCGGAGCGGCATCGGTGCCGGCCACGTCCCAAACGACCGTTTCGGTATTGCCGACAAACCAGTTCAGGCTGGTGTTGGGCGTAGTGACGACAAAGGGGCCGGCGCTGCCCGCCACATTGAGTTGAACATTCGCTTCGTGGGTGCAACCGCCGCCCGGGTGGTTGTCGCGCACGCTCACCCGGAAGTTCATGTTACGGGCCACGCCGGGCAGTTCTTCCCAAGTTGGATTGACGTTGGCCACGAGATCAGCCAGCCGTGGAAAATAACGGGTAGGGCTGGGGCCGGGGCTGAAGGAGCGAAATAGCGGGCCCGCTGTGCTGGTCGACACGGGAGGTGCCGCGGCCTGGGTGTTGTCCATTTGCTCCCAGCAGTAGCTGAGGGCGTCGCCGTCGGGGTCGGTGGCCACGGCCGTGAGGGCAAACGGTGTCGACTTCGGAATGGTAAAATTGCCTACTGGCGCCACTACAGGCGCGTCGTTGCCGGTATTGACCTGCACAGGGCAAACGCCACCCTGGCCTGCCGACACATACGCGCCGATTTCCTGCAAACTAATGGCATGGAAATAGGCGTCGCTGTTGTTCTGCACATTGGGCGAGCACACACCGGCATAGGCCATGATGGTAGTACCGCTGCCCGGCTCGAAAGCGGTGGCGGGGTTGATGTTGCCGCCGCAACTATTGTTGAAACAGTGGTTGGCGCCGAACTGATGGCCCATTTCATGCGAAACATAGTCGACATCGAAAGGATCGCCGACAGGTTGGCTGGTGCCGGTGACGCCGCGGGCTTTCACCGAATTACCGCACACCACGCCCAGGCTGGCCACGCCGCCGCCGCCAGTGCCGAAAACGTGGCCGATATCGTAGTTGGCGGCGCCGATGATGGTGTTGCACTTGGTTTGGTTTTGCGTGAGCATATTGCCGACGTTGCCGTTGGAGTAGCCGTCGTTTACCGGGTCGGTGTACACCAGCAAGTTGTTGTTGGCGATCAGTTGCAGCGTGATCGCCAGGTCGCGCTCGTAAATGCCGTTGACCCGGTTGATCGTGGTGTTCATAGCCGCCAGGGCCAGTGCCTGGGTGCCGCCGTGAAATGCGGCGTATTCACCGGTACAGCCCAGGGCCAGCCGGTAGCGCCGGAAGGTGCAATCGCCGGCATTTTCGGACAATTCCTTGTTTTTAAAAGCGGCATCTAACCCGGGACCGGCCTCAAGGCCGCAAGCGAAGGCTTCTTTTTTTGCTGAAAAATCGGACCGGAGGTATACGATGCCGTGTACGCAGTCGCCCAGCCGGTAGGGGTCGATAAACACCGTGCCGTACCGTTCCGAACGAATCATGGCGTGGAACCCCTGGGGCGTAAGGTCGCATTTGAGCAGGGCGCCCGGATCGTCGATACCGACGCCGGTGTAGCAGCGGATTTCCGGAAATTTGGCTTGCAAGGCAGGGGCCATCACGGGAGCTTCCGTCAGGCGAAACCGGCTGACGCCCCCGTCGGGCAGCGGCAAGCTCAGCACCACTTCCTGTTCGGCAGCGGCGGCGCTGAACCGCTCCGGCGCCGAAGCCAGCAGGGGTTGCAGGGCGGCCAGGTCGAACCGGACGGTCCGGTACTTTTTCGGCACGATGTAGCGGGGCGCCGCACCTTTGGCTGGGATATTTTGTTCGGGAAAGTCGGTCCAACAGCTTTGAGCAGGCAGCGTCAGGACGAAACTCAAAAAAAGCAAGCAGAGTAAATGTTTCAGCATTTCAAATAGGTACGCTTTAGACGAAGGTGTGGGAAACAAATAGGTATGAGCGCTTTCAACAGGCATTTTGAAGATGCGAAATGTAGGTTGTCCGCTTCTTGAAAAAAACCGGGTAATGCAGTTTGGTCAGCCATCAACCAAAATTAAAAAAAAATGCCTGCTGCTCCATCGAACAACAGGCAAACCATTTTGTAGGACACGGTGCGGGGCTACCGTGAAAAAGTTAACTGCGGGTGTTTATTTTACTTTTGAACATTGGCCGCAACAGTGGCGGCGTGCTGCAACACCACTTCCAGATCTTTAGGGATAAAAATCGTGTAGGCCACATGCTCGCGCAGTTCTTCACCTTTTACCCGAACCACTTTAGACAGGTTGGGGGCGGTGATTACCAGCGATTCATCCTGAATATTGGCTTCCAGGTTGTAGCGCCCAACCTGGGCTAATTGGTCGAGCATAGACAAATTGCCGGAAGGTAAGTCGACGGCGATTTCTACACGGATGGTCGGGTTGCTCCAAACTTTAAGGTCGACTGTTCCGGGCAAGTCTATCTTGATCCGGCCTTGTCCTTCTGTGTTGAAGGATTTGGTAAAGGTTTTTCCTGTGGTCTGAGCGAAGGCGCTGAGCGCAAACGACAGGAGGAGAGCGATGGAAATAATGCGTTTTGTCATGGCGAACCTCCTTTTTTATTGCTTCAAATTAATGCTTTTTTATTGGAAATGTCAAGAAGATATTAAAATATAATTTTACGATGGCCTGGTTTTGTGCAACCATATTAGGCTGCTATTTTTTTTGACTTAAATGTAAATCAAAGGTTTAAAGTGGCTTTGCCTTACCTTCGCCGGCATAACAAGGAGACGAAAAAAAGTACGCAAACGCTGGCGCTCCGGGCGGGACTTAAGATTTCTTTAACCGCTGCGCTTTAACACTTTCAGACCATGAACCGAGTTTTTCAAATACTGCTCTTGGCTGCCTGCCTGTTCAGCGGGCCGGCTTTTTCACAAAACCAGCTGGTGCAATCGGGGCCCATGCTCGGCTATGTGGATATGCGGGAAGCGCTGTTGTGGGTGCAGACCACCGACCAGGCCAGGGTCGAATTTGAATATTGGGACCTGGAACAACCGGCAATAAAATTTCGCACCAACCATGTTTGGGTGGAAAAAGCCACCGCTTTTACCGCCAAATGCATCGCCGACCAAGTGGAGCCGGGCCGCAGCTACGGGTACGACCTGCTAATCGGCGGCAAAAAAATTGACCTGCCCTACCCGACTACGTTTAAAACGCAGCCCCTCTGGCAATGGCGCACCGATCCGCCAGCCTTTTCCCTGGCCACGGGCAGCTGCGCCTACATCAACGAACCCGCGTACGACCGGCCGGGTACTCCCTACGGCAGCAACTACCCGATTTTTCAGCAAATCGCCGCCCAAAAACCCGATCTGATGATCTGGCTGGGCGACAATACCTACTACCGCGAACCCGATTGGGCCACCCGCACCGGCATGCTCCACCGCTATACCCACGACCGCTCTTTGCCCGAACTGCAAACCCTGCTCGCCAGCACGCACCACTACGCTATTTGGGATGATCACGACTACGGCCCTAACGACAGCGACGCCAGCTGGGTGCACAAACAAACTGCCTGGGACGTGTTCCGCCTGTTTTGGGGCAACCCTACGTTCGGCGTCGAGGAGCAAAAAGGCTGCACTACCTGGTTTCAATACGCCGACGTCGATTTTTTCCTGCTCGACGACCGCTATTTCCGGACGCCAAACAAGTGTAAATCCTGCGAGCGCACCATGCTGGGGAAAACCCAACGCGAATGGTTCCTGAGTGCCCTGGCCGCCAGCTGGGCGCCGTTTAAAATTGTAGCGGTCGGCAACCAGTTTCTGACCACTAACGAAAACAACGAGACTTTTTCAGGCCAATACCAGGCCGAGCGCGACAGCATCCTTGCTTTTATCGAACGGGAAAACATCAAAGGGGTGGTTTTCCTCACCGGCGACCGCCATTTTACCGAGCTCAGCGCGCTGAAAAACGCCGCCGGCAACTGGGTGTACGACCTCACAACCTCGCCTTTTACCGCCGGGGTGAATACCCATGCGGTGAACGAGGCCAATGCGCTGCGCGTGCCCGGCACCTTGTACGCTCAGCACAATTTTTCCATCTTGCGCTTCAGCGGCCCGCGCACCCGCCGCCAGTTGCAAATCAGCGTGCACAGCCTCGACGGCCAGGTCGTTTGGACGCGCACCATCACCCCCAGCGGCGAACTGGCCGAGTAGTCTGTTTTCATTCAACTGCAACCGTACCCATGGCAAGCAAATACAACCCGGTAGGCGTCATCGGCGCCGGAAGTTTCGGAACGGCCATCGCCAACACCCTGGCGCACAATGCCGAAGTGCTGTTGTTCAGCCGCAAATCCGAAACCGTCGACGAGATCAACCAAACCCGCCGGCACCTGGGCGTCGACTTGTCGCCCCGCATCACCGCTACCAGCGACCTCGCGGAAATTGCCCGCAACTGCTCCTTGCTGTTCCCCATCGTACCTTCCACCAGCTTTCGCCGCATGATGCATGCCCTGGGGCCGCACCTGCGCCCCCACCACATCGTCATCCACGGCACCAAGGGTTTCGACCTGAAAAACCTCGAGGAGGACGACCTGAACCTGCCGCACACCATTGTCACCCGCGATCAGGTGCGCACCATGAGCGAAGTGGTGCTTGAAGAAAGCAGCGTGGTGCGCGTAGGCTGCCTGTCGGGGCCCAACCTGGCCGCCGAAATCATGGCCGGGCAACCCGCCGCCACCTTGGTCGGCAGCCGCTTCCGCGAAGTGATCCACATCGGGCAGGAGGCGCTGAACGGGCCGCGCTTTCGCGTGTTCGGCTCGTACGACCTGTTGGGCGCCGAGCTGGCCGGAGCTTTGAAAAATATCATTGCCCTGGGTTCGGGTATTTTAGGCGGCCTGGGACTGGGTCGCAACATCCAGGGTTTGCTCATCGCGCGCGGATTGGCCGAAATGGTCTATTTCGGCAAATCGCTCGGCGCCTCCAGCAAAGCCTTCATTGGCGTGGCCGGCATCGGCGACCTGGTGACCACCGCCACCAGTATCAACAGCCGCAACTACACCTTCGGTACCCGCGTGGCGCAGGGCGAAAGCGCCGAAACGATTCGCGAAAACATGCCTGAACTGGCGGAAGGCGTCCGCACCTTGCGCATCGCCCGGCAGCTGGCCCGGCAGTATAAGCTCCATGTGCCGATCACAGCTACCTTGCATGGCGTGGTGTTTGAAGGCTTGCCGGTGGAAAAAGCGCTGGAGTACCTGATGACCTACCCGTACGCGGTAGACGTCGATTTTTTATAGGGCGCGTTTTCCCGCATATTTGCAGTCTGGCTTTTTTTACAAAACCTTTCTGCCATGCGCATTTTTTGCCCAGCCTACCAGCAGCCCCAATTCCGCATTCCGCATTCCGCATTCCGCATTCTTTTGCCCGGCCTGCTGGCCTTGCTCGGCATTTTTCCCCTGACAGCCCAGGAGGAAAACGCCCCGTATTACATCCAGCAAGCGCCGGCGAAAGAAATGGATCTGGGCTGCTACCAACGCTCCATCGAGGAAGGGCGGCTGGCGCAAAAACGCGGTGACTGCCGGCTGGCGCTGCGCTGGTTCAATGAGGCGCAGTACTGTCCGGAAATCGCGAAAGACCCTGCGCGGCTGGCAGAGCTGCGGGCGTTGATTGCGCAATGTTCGGAGCCGAAAGCCGAAACCGCCCGGGCAAGCGCCGCGCTGCCTGCCAAGCCTGCGGCAACAACAGCCCTGCCGCGCAGCAGTAGCGGCAGCAGCCCCGCACCCCGCCGGCGCTTCCAGCCCAGCCGTGAGTTTTTACTGTTCGACAAGCCGGAATGTTACGACATCACTTGCCGGGAAGCCGCACGCGCCTATGCCGGCGGCTATTGGGACGATGCTGCCGCCCTCTACCGGGCCGCTAAAAACTGTACCGACGCCGACCAGGCCGACCGCCTCGCCGCCAACGACCGCATCACCGCTTGCCGCTTGGCAGCCCAAAACGAACTGCTGGAAAAAGAACAGGAAGCCGTGCGCCAGGCCCGCCACGCCCTGGCGTCCAAACTGGCCAACGACGCCCGGCAATTGCTGCGCAACTACGACCGCTCGCTCGCCTTCCGCCTGGCCGATTTCGCCAACGAATACATCGCCCCCGACGACAACGACGCCTGCCTGCAAACCATGTTCGACGCCCTGTATTACAACCCCGCCATACACGCCGGCCCCGGCAACGAGCAACTGCAAATCCCCTTCTGCTACCAACTGGGCGACAACCTCGACCGCGACCTCCAGGTGTGTTTTCTCGGCCGCGAAAAAAGCCGGAACATATGCGCCTTCGCTCCCGGCCGGCACCTGCTTTTTCAATGGGACGCCCGAACGTTTGAACCGCTGAAACCCATTAACCTGGAAGACACCAGCCTGCTGTACATCGACGCCGTGCCCGACGGCCGCACCTTGTTGTTTGCCTCGCGCGATGCGTATGTGTTTTGGCGCAGCCCACGCGAAATTTTCCGGCTGCCGGTGCGCCAAACATCGCGCTACTGCTTCGGCGACCACGGCCGCATTTTTTATTTTATCGACCTTGCCGAAGCGCAAGTGTACGCGCTTGATCTCGGCGAAGCCTTCGCCACCCGCAAGGGCTCCAGCCAGCGGGCTATTCCTGCCGCCACAGGCATCCAGGTTTTTTCCGGCATTTTAAACCTGGCTACCGGCAATGGCCAACTGTGGCTGGGTTATGCCGACAGCCTGGTGACCTACGTGCCCGAACGGGCGCGCAGCCGGCTCTGGGCGCCCGGCCCAACCTACCCGCTGGCCTACCGAACGCCCGGCTATTTCCACGGCCAGCCGCCCTTTTTGTGGCTCGACCCGGACGCCCGCACGGCCGTGTTTGCCAACGACACCAGCGCCGTTTATTTTGAAATCCCGGAAAACCACACGGAGGCTTTGCTACCCCTGCACATCCTGAGCGGAGGCGGCTTGGCGGTAGGCGCCCGCGCGGCACTGGTAGCCAGTTATCAACTCGACGCCCTGGGCGGAAACAGCCGCCTGTTTATTTACCAGCCGGCCGAGGGCGCGCTGCGGTACAAAGCGCTGATCCCGACGCGCAACATCGAGCTGGACCTGCGCTCGGGCGCATTTTCACCCGACAACCGCTATTTCGCCACTACTACCTCGAGCGGCAAACTCAAAATCTGGCTGCTGGCAGAGGATTCCAACCAGGACCAGGTGGAATTTGCCGACAGCCGTTTTGTTGCGCCCAATGCCAACGGTTCCCACTTGTTTATTTGGCAAAACGACTCTATCCTGTTGGCGCCGATCGGGCAGCCCGACCAAACAACCCTGGCATTGCCCGCGCCGCCAGATGCCGACATCCCGGGCTTGCTAGCGGCGCAACACTGGCTGGCATTTCGCGACGGTGACGAAACCATCGTGTTGTTCAACACCGAAACCCGGCAACAGCATCGCCTGGCCTCGCCGCGTGGGGGGCTGGAGGAAGTCCTGGGCGCGTTCCGGCCCGATGAGCGGGAATTTGTGTGTATTTCCGAAGCAGACTCCGCGACGGTGTATCAGTTGCCCTCGGGCACGGTGGCGGGCGGGCGCCGGTTTGGCGGGGCAGTGGCCCAGCTGAGTTTTGTGCCGCAAACCAACGAAGTGCTGGTTGTGCATTACACCGAAGGCGAAAGCGGCGATCAGGAACAAACCGTCATCAAACTCTGGAACCCGGCCGAGATCGACCCCGATATCCCGCTGCGCAGCGTGCGGCTCCAAGGGTATGAAACCCGCGAGGTAGCCTTTTCGAAACGGCAAGACGGGTTTATTGCCTTTACCAACGGCCTCGATGTCCGGATTTTTCGGCAAAACGACCTGCTCGACGAAACGGTGCGCATCCGGCAAAACGGCTCCCACATGGTCACGGCGCTGGAATTTCACCCAGACGGCGGCATCCTGGCGGCAGGGTATGAAGACGGCTCGGTTATTTTCTGGAACGTCAGCACCGGGCAGGCCCGGTTTACCTGGCCAGCGCCGGCGGGCATGGATGCCCTGGCGCCGAGTCCAGTGGTACGTATCCGCTTCGTCGAACAAGGGCGGCGCTTGTTGTTGCTGTTTCAAAACAACCTGCTGTTGTTGCGCGATCTGGAGTTGTCGCGCATTCGTGCAGGTGTGCAAACCGACTTTCGAAAGCTGATTTCTTTTCAGCCCAGTGAAATCCGCGAGTACGACCTGGAACAAGCCTTCGACCATCGCAACAATTTCAGCCGGTTGGCTGCCTCGGGCGACCTGCCGCTGGTACGTTCCTTTTTCGATTATTTCCGCGAAACGGCCTTGTTCAGCAACAATGTGCAACGCGTAGGCTATGCCTGCGACCGGGCCGCGAGTTTGTTCAGCCAATTGGATGCGGACACCCGGGAGGTGCTGCAAGCCATTTTGCTGGAAATGCTTGAAGATTACCACTGGAAACTGCTGCTGCGCAACCAAACCGCAGCCGCCGCCCGGGTAGCCAGCGTCATGCAACGCGATTTTGACAACCCGGTGGCCGCCGAGCTCGCGTATGCGCACACCGCGCTGCTCGACGATGACGCCCCCACCGCTACCCGCCGCTACGCAGCCTGGGCTTTCCGAAAAGCAGAAACCAGCGGGGGGCTGTTGCCGCCCCGGGCACTCGACAGCCTGTACGCCAAAATGGTGCAGCTGCTGGAGTACAGCCTGATCCAGCCGGAAGAACTGGACGCCGTGTGCAGCCTGTTCGGCGGCTTTCCGCCCTTCGACCAGCGTTGCCAGCCATTCGACGCGATGTCGGCTGCGCGTTTGTTGCCCGCAGAAATGGCTT
Source organism: uncultured Saprospiraceae bacterium (assembly GCA_964630705.1). Lineage (GTDB taxonomy): Bacteria > Bacteroidota > Bacteroidia > Chitinophagales > Saprospiraceae > M3007. The sequence continues at coordinate 21,063 of CAZVZH010000029.1, forward strand.
TGCGCTGGCGTATTTTTCAGCAACTCAACCAAAGCCAGTTTACCAACCACCACCACAAACGGGTCGGGCTGCTCGAGGCCGCCCTGGCCGACACCCGCCAACTCCGGCGGCTCAACACCGCAGCCTATGCCGACAACCTCGAAAATGTGGTGCTGGCCCTGGGGCAAGCCTACACCCAGTGGGCAATTTTTGAGCAAAACCAAGCCTACGCCCTGGCGTACTATCAAAAAGCCCTGGACTACCTGAGCGCCAACGGACCATTCGCCTCCCCCGCCTCGGAACAACGCCGGCAAAACGACTTGATCGCCAATTGCCTCTACCTGGGCAATACCTACCAAAACCGGGGCCAGCTCCTGGAAGCGGGCGCCAGCTACCAGCAGGGCTTGCAGACAGCCAATCAGCTCCTGCAACAAGTGCAAGGCCTGCCGGCGCTTTTTCAAAAATTTCAAAATGAAAACAACGGTCCGCTGAATACCCAACTCGGCTACAATTTTCTCCTGCAAGGCAATGCCGGCGCAGCATTTCAAGCCTTCGAGCAAGCGCAAAACGACCGGGTAGAAGGTATCCACCGCTTGTTTTTCGGGCATGCCGCCCTGCTCGACAACGACCCGGCCAACGCCAGCCTGGAGTACGCCAATATCCTCACGGAAGCCAGCCTGGGCCAGGCGCTGTTCGATATCGAACGGATGGCCGGCCGGCTTCCCACCCACCGCGCCCGCCTGCTGGATTTTGCCCATACCTTGCGCCAAGCCCGCCTGTCGACCCGGCAGCAACTCGACTCCACCGCCACCGATTACTACCGGGCTTACCTGAAAATTAACCTTTTCGGCGCCCAGCAACAATGGGACTCCGCGCAATACTGGAGCGCCGTAGCCACCGAACTGGCCGAGCGCGTTTTTTACCGCCACCCCGACGACATCAGTTGGCAAAACAACTGGCTCGACGCACTGCTCAACCAAACGTATTACCTGCTTTATTCCACCAACCGCGACACGGCCCAGCTCGGCCGGGCCATCCGGCTTTCCCTCGATGCCCAGCAGTATTTTGAAGAAAACGACCGGTACGGCTACTACCCCAACCAAGCCCTCATCCATACGAATCTGGCGCATGCTTACTGGCTGCGCCAACAGCCCGGCGACCGGGACCGCGCACTGGCCGCCTACCAGGACTTCCTCAACAGCCACTACGACGCGTACGACCCCTGGGAGCTCCTGCTCAAAGATTTTCGCGACCTCCGCCGCGCCGGCGTGCCCTGGCCCGACTTACCCGACTTGCTGGAAACCATCCGGCCGGAAGGCGCCGAAATCAGCCCTGCCGACCAGGAAGCGCTCGGACGGTGAAAGTCAAAATGTAAAATGTAAAATTTAAAGGGCAAAAGGTATGTCGCCCGGGCCTTCGGCCTGCTCGATGTACCTTTTGCCCTTTAAATTTTACATTTTACATTTTGACTTTTACAGTGCGGCTGTTCCGAACAGCGCAAAATCATATTTCACCGGATCGTCGGGATCGAAAGCGCGCAGGCGCTCGGTGAGTTCGAGCACGGCCAGCCAGTCGGTTTGCCGGCGCTGGAGCAAGCCCAGGCGGCGCGCCACACGATCGACATGCACATCGAGGGGAATGAGCAGTTGGCTGGGTTTGATCGCTGTCCACTGCCCGAAGTCGACCCCGGCGGCGTCGCGGCGCACCATCCAACGCAGAAACATGTTCAGGCGCTTGCAAGTGGACCCGCGTTCGGGCGTCGCCACATGTTTGCGGGTGCGTTCGGGCGCCCAGGGATGATCGAAGAAATCGCGGTGAAAACCCGCGAGTGCAGCTTCCACCTGCAGCGCGCCGGGAGGCAGGTGGCGGGAAAATGCTGTTTGCAGCGAGGCCTGCGCGCGGTAGTAGTTTTGAAAAAATTCGAGAAAATACAGCGTATCGGTGGCCTGAAAGGTGCGGTGTTTGAACTCCAGAAAGCGGGCCCGGTCGCGTTCCTCGTGGTGGCGGATAAAATCGTAGGGCGCCCCGTCCATCAGTTCCACCAACCGCAGGGCGCTCTGAATGATCGTTTTACGCTGCCCCCAGGCGAGCGTGGCCGTCCAGAACCCCATAATTTCGCGGTCTTGCAAGCGGCTGAACCGGTGCGGGATGCTGATCGGGTCGGTTTCGATAAACTCCGGGGTGTTGTAGCGCCGCGCGGCGGCGTCGAGGAATTGTTGCAGCGATTCGGGTGGGATGGGCATGGCGTAATGTAGTCAACCTAAGATTCCAGAGGGTATGTACACTTTTCAAATTAGACTTTTCAAATTGGACTTTTGACTTAAAAAACGCCTTTGCACGAGATGTTTCAAAAAAGTCAAAAGTTCAATTTGAAAAGTATTGAAACCCTCCGGGTTTTAATTTTCCGGCGAAAATAACACCGTTCGGCGAGCCGCCCCGGTGGTGCATTTGGTAAATCCCGGCGCTTGTCCGACCTTTGCCGTCCAAACAACCACCACCAACATTCAGACTTTGCAGCCAGCCATTCTCCTCCTCGAAGACGGAACCGTGTTTCACGGCCAGGCCGCCGGTAAAATCGGCACTACTACCGGCGAAATTTGTTTTAACACCGGCATGACCGGCTACCAGGAAATTTTCACCGACCCTTCTTATTTCGGCCAGATTCTGGTGGCCACCAACGTGCACATCGGCAACTACGGCATCAAAAACGACGAGATCGAAAGCGAAGGCGTCAAAATTGCCGGCTTCGTATGCCGCAATTTTAACGTTCAATACAGCCGCGCGCTGGCCGACCGCACGATTCAGGACTATTTCGAAGCCGAAAACCTCGTGGCCATCGAGGCCATCGACACCCGCGCCCTCGTGCAACACATCCGCACCCGCGGGGCAATGAACTGCCTGATTTCCTCCGAAACCGACGACCTCGATGCCCTAAAAAAACGCCTGCGCGACACGCCGCCCATGGCCGGCCTGGAACTGTCGAGTCAGGTGACCACCAAAATTCCGTATTACCTCGGCAACCCCGACGCGCCCCGCCGGATTGCCGTGGTGGATTTTGGCGTCAAGAAAAATATCCTCCGCTGTTTTGCCGAGCGCAACTGTTACCTGAAAATTTTCCCCGCCCGAACGGGTTTCGCCGAAATCAAAGCCTGGAACCCCGACGGGTACTTCCTGTCCAACGGCCCGGGCGACCCGGCTTCGATGGATTACGCCGTGGAGCTCACCCAACACATGCTGGCCGACGACAAACCCTTGTTTGGCATTTGCCTGGGCCAACAGATCCTGGCCCGCGCCGTCGGCCTGCCCACCTACAAACTCCACCACGGCCACCGCGGCATCAACCATCCGGTGAAAAACCTGCGCACCGGCCGCGGCGAAATCACCAGCCAAAACCACGGCTTCGGCGTGCTCGAACAGGCGGTGTACGACAGCCCCAGCCTCGTCGAGCCGACGCACATCAACCTCAACGACAATACGATAGAGGGAATTCAGCTAAAAGACAAACCCGCGTTTTCGGTGCAGTACCACCCGGAGGCCAGCCCCGGCCCGCACGATGCCCGGTACTTGTTCGACCAGTTTTTGGGCTTGGTGGGTTAAACAACTTTTCAATTTGAAAAAGAGTACCCTCAAGCCGACTTAAACGCCGCAATCGCCTGTTTGGTAAATTCGGACAAAGCCAGGCGGCCGCTGATGGCGGCGCGTTCGGCGAGCAACTGGTCCCAGTGCTCCGTCCCTTGCCAGCATATTTTTTTCAGCTCAGTCAGCGCTTCGGGGTTGTAGCCGGCCAGCTGAGCGGTGAAATGCGCCAGGTAGGCGTCGAGTTGCTCCACTGTATCAAACACTTCCTGAAACAGGCCTTTTTCTTTTGCCCAGGCGGCGGTTTGCCACTCGCCGGGGTTGAGCGCCATTTGGCTGAACGCCGACGCGCCTACCTTGCGCTCTACTGCCGGGCCGATTACAAAGGGGCCGAAACCCACCGCCAGCTCGCTCAATCGCACGGAAGCGTACTGCGAGGCCAGGCAGTAGTCGACCCCGGCGGCCAGGCCGACGCCGCCGCCGACGGCTTTGCCATGCACCCGTCCGACCACAATTTTCGGGCAGCGCCGCATAGCGTTGATCACCGAGCCGAAGCCGGAGAAAAATTGCAGGCTGGTGTCGAAATCGCGAATGGCAACCAATTCGTCGAAGCTGGCGCCGGCGCAAAAGGTGCGGTGCTCCGCGCTTTCCAGCACGACTACGCGCACGGCAGGGTTGGCCCCGGCGGCGGCAAAGGCTTCAACGAGTCCGCGCAGCAAACGGCTGGGTAAGCTGTTGTGGTTGGGGTGGTAAAATCGGACGCGGGCGATGCCGTCGGGCTGGATGTCGGTGTTGACGTAACCTTGTTGCGTAATGTCTTTCATGAAAAATAAGGCGTGAGGCATTGGAAACATGTCGGGCCGGCAAAGGTAAAAAATTAGCGCCTGCGGGTGCGGCGGAATGTCTGCGCCGGGACAAATGCCCGGCAAAAACCGCTCAGCGGCGCACTTCGGATAGGGGATCGGGTTGTGTGGCGGTCTTGCCACAAAACGATTTTATTTATGAAACCATCCTTCCTCTCGCACGCGCGCTGGCTGTGGCTGTTTGCTCCCCTCGCGGCTTGCGTCCAAACCGAACTTGTCCCCGAAATCCTGGAGCCGGCGCTCCGCGTCGATCCCACGACCATTTCCCTCCAGGCTGGCGAAACGGCCCAACTGCAAGCCCGCTACACCGACGCGGAGGGTATCGACCGGCCGGAACTGATCGTTTGGCAAAGCCGGATGCCGGCCATTGCCACAGTCAGTGCCAACGGCCAACTTAGCGCACTCGCGCCCGGGCAAGCCTGGGTAGTGGCTACAGCCCCTGGCAGCCTGGCCGATTCGGTGCTGGTGACGGTGGTTGGCGACTCCAACGCGGTAGCCCGGGTAGACATCATCGGCGCTCCCGCTACCCTGCCGGTGGGCTCGTCGGCCAACCTGCAGGCCCGGGCCTACAATGCTGCCGGCGCCGAACTGAACAACCTCAGCTTCAGCTGGCAAAGCGCCAACAACGCCATCCTTCAGGTAGACGCTGCTGGCAAAGCAACAGCCCTCAGCCCCGGCGCCACCACGGTAACTGCCAGCGCCAACGGCATCAACAGCCTGCCGGTGAGCATCGAGGCGACGCCAGCCGGGGGCAGTTCGCGCAGCGGGCAGTTTGCCGGAAACTCAGGTTACAGCGTCAAAGGCACCGCCACACTCGAACAGTCGGGCGCCGCCCTGCGCCTCCTTTTGCAAAGCGATTTTATGGCCTCCAACGGCCCCATGCTCGGCGTTTACCTGGCCACTACCGCCAGCGGCGGCCTCAACAGCCAGAACAGCCTCAAACTGGCCAACCTCCAAGCCAATTCCGGCATGCAGGAATACGCCGTGCCGGCAGGGGTCGGGCTCCAGGATTTCAATTTTGTCGTCATCTACTGTATTCCCTTCAACGTCCGTTTCGGTACGGCGCAACTCAACAACTAAGCATGAAAAAAATAGCCTATTGCCTGCTCATCTCCCTGTTTTTCAACCAGACCATCCGCGCCGACGGCTGGCCCCAACCCAAGGGTCACGGATTTTTCAAACTCGACTTTAGCGCCATCCGCAGTCGCCAGTTTTTCGGCATGGATGGCAACATCTACGACCTCAACGGCGCCGGCACCCGGCTGGGCAACTACACCGCCGCCTTCTACGGCGAATACGGCATTACCGACCGGCTGACGGCCATCGCTTACGTGCCGTTTTTGGTGCGCAACACCGTCAACGAAGGCGTCGGGGCCATCAGCGGAGAGGTGTTGCAGCCCGGATTGGAAAATACCGCTTTCGGCGATGTTGATCTGGCACTTCGCCTGGGTTTGCTCCGCCGTGGGGCTTGGGTGCTGAGCGGTTCGGTGCGGTTGGGCCTGCCTACCGGCGATTTTAAAAACCCGGATTTGTTGTACACCGGCGACGGGGAGTTCAACCAGCTCGTACAACTGGAATGGGGATACGGCCAGGCGCGCTGGTATGCCAGCGGTTCGGCCGGGGTGAACAACCGGACAAAAGGGTTTTCGGAAGAATTTCGGTATCAACTGGAGGCCGGTTATTGGCTACTGCCGGCAAAGGTATTGGCGACAGCCCGGCTCACCGGCGTCGAATCGTTCAACAACGGCAACCCGGAAGGCTCCGGCAACGGCCTGTTTTCCAACAATGTGGAATACCTGTCGCCGCAGTTGGCGCTGACGTATGAGCACCGCGGCCGTTGGGGATTGAGCGCGCAAATTGCCGGCGCTGTGCGGGGGCGCAATGCCCTGGCTTCGCCGGCGCTTTCGGTGGGGGTGTATTGGAAAATGGGTGCGTGAAATTGGGCATGCCGGGTTCAGGCCCATCGGGCTATTTAACACCATTGGCATGTTGGTGATTTTCTTTCCAGGCTCACTTGCATGACCGGTCTGGCTGACGAAAATCAAACAAAAAAAATCAAGCAGGGGTGAGCGTCTACGGGCGTTCAACCCTGTTGCATTTATATAAACCGAACGCCCAGCGTTAGCGGCAATCTCCAGCGCGACCGAAAATGAGAAAAGCAGTTTTATCCGTGTTTAGAGCGTAAACACCCATTTCCCTCGTCCAAACTTTGTTATTTTTGCAAAAACATCATACCACTATGCCAGCCGCCACTGCACGAATCATCCTGTCCGTTGACAAAGAGAAAGAAAAGGCGTTTTTGGAAATGCTCAAACTGTTCGACTTCGTAAAAGTCGAATCGAAGGATGAATTACTGCGCCGCTTCATCCGGAACGCACCTCAAAATGTGCCGCTTACCGAAGCAGATATCGTAGCCGAAGTAATGGAACATCGTTACGGCAAAAATAAGTGACCCATGCGAGTCATTATTGATGTGAACATCTGGGTTAGTTTTTGCATTGGCCAGCAATTAGACGACCTGCCGCTTGCTGTTGGCAACCCTGGAGTCGAGCTATTTATTTGTGAAGCATTGGAAGCCGAATTTGCCGATGTAGTTAGCAGGCCCAGGTTGGCAAAATACATTCGCCCGGAGCGTGTTATCGAGGTTTATCAAATCATGGAAGCCTATAGTGTTTACGCCGAAATTGAGCAGACCAGGGCGGACTTCAAAGATGCAAAGGACAACTACCTTTTAGATTTTTCCCAAACAATTGAAGCCGGGTATTTGGTCACTGGCGATCAGAATTTACTCGCGCTTGAAAATTACTTCGAGACGAATATTATCTCATTTCGTGATTTCATGCGCCTGTTATCGACGGAAAATTGATTCGTCTTTGATTCACTATAATCAAGCAGGGTTGAGCGTCTACGAGCGCTTAACCCTGCTGCTTTTCTGCCCATGATAGCGTACTCGCCAACAAGGGCGATGGCATGGTACACGGCTTGGGCTTACGCCGGCGCTTTCGGTGGGTGTGTATTGGAAAACGGGTTCCTAAAAAATCCGGAATACCGGCTCAAATACGCACCCCCAAACGGCTGTAAATAAAACTCATCAGCCAGGCCGGACCGATCATCAGAAACTGGAGATCCTGAAAAAACGAGGGCTTTTTACCCTCCACTTTGTGTCCCCAAAATTGACCGATCCAAGCCAGCACGAACACGGCAAGGCATACTTGCCAAAGGACCATTCCGGCGGCTTCGATTCGGCCGGCAAGGAACAAACACAGCAGCGAAAACGCCAGCATGCCCACTGAAAGGGCCGGCGACAAGCGCAGGTAGTACAGGAAAACCAGGCCGAGGACTACGTGGGCGGCGTTCAGTTCGAGCGCCGGGCCGAGCGCTAGGCCCAGCTGGAGGCTGTACAGCAGCCCGACGATACTGAAGAAAATAGCGGGCACACAAATCCAGTGCACCAGTTTGTTGGTGGGGTTTTGATGGCTTTCGCCGTATTCGGACAGCCAGTTTTGGATCGTTTTCATGCGCGCGATATTTTTTTGACCGGATAGCCGCCATTTTGCGCGGCGGCATTCGCAGTAAAAGTAGATATTTCCGAAAACATCAAGAGTTGTGCAGGCAAATCAGCAGGAGGTATTCGCGGAAAGCCAAACGCCTGCCGTTCTACTTTTACCAGTCTTTTTTCGTGCGCGCAGACTGCCGTTGGGGCGGCAAAGCCCGGTATATCCGGGCATTTTTTTGCTCTTCTGCTTCCACTACATTTTTCAGGCGCTGGCGGGCGGCGGCGGCAGTCATGTTTCCGCTGGGCGTTTCCCGGCGTTGGTTGGGGTCGGCCCGGTCGACGTACTGATTGCGGGGCGGTGGCGGCGGCGGCGGCGGCGGTGGGGGCGGCGGTGGGGGGGGAGGGTTCTCTTTTTCGCGTTCTTTGTTTTTGGCAATTTGCAAGTTCTTCTTCGCGTCGGGCTGGTTGGCGTGCAGGCGCAGGCTTTGCTCGTATTGTTCGATAGCCGCCCGGTAATTGCCCCGGCGAAGATAGGCATTGCCGAGGTTGTACAAGGCGGCGGCGCGGTCGGCGCCGGGGGGCAGGCCCGCGGCTGCCCGGCGGTACCATTCGGCAGCAATATCGTATTTGCCTTGCTGGTAGGCCGCATTACCGGCGTTGTAGGAGGCCTGTGGATCATTGGCGGCTTTGGAATAAGCCGTTTCAGCCTCCGGGTATTTTTGCCGGTCGTACAGCGCATCGCCGCTGATGCGGTGCCGGTGGGCAGCTGTTTGAGCCGGGGCATGGATGTGCCACAAACAAGCCAGCAGCAGAAAAAATGGGGGAATTATGCCTTTCATGCCGGGTCAGTTTTTTTGCGCCACCACAGCAGTTGTTCCGCCAGCAGGAGCAACAGGCAGGGCAGCAGCAGCCATTGGAAATACAGGATGTACTCGGTTTTTGCCTTGGCGGTTACCGTGGCCTTTTGCAGTTGGTCGAGCTCGGCGGCCAGGCTTTTCACAGCCGAAGCGCCCTCAGCTGCCGGGTACATTTTCCCGCCGCCCGCGCCGGCCAGTTCGCGTAAAAATGCCGCGTCGAGGCGGCTTTTCACCTGCCGGCCCGACACATCGGTTTTGAAACTGCGCGGCCCGGTCGGGATAGGGCCGCCTGCAGCGGTGCCCACCCCAACCGTGTAAAGCACCAAGCCATCTTCCGAGCGGGCGGTTCGAGCGCTGGAAAGAGCGTTCTCGCCGTGGTTTTCGCCGTCCGACAAAATAATCAGGCCACGGCCGGCCGTGGAATTCGATTCGAACATCCGCCCGGCCAAGGCCACCGCCGAACTGGCCACTGTACCCTGGTTGGCGATGAACTCCGGACTGGCATTTTGTAAAAACAATTGAAGGGCGGCATAATCAGTCGACAGAGGCATCTGCGGGTAAGCATCTCCGGCAAAAAAGATCAGGCCGATGCGGTTGCCCTCGAGCGCTTGCACCAGCTGGCGGGCAAATTTTTTGGCCTGCTCCAGGCGGTTGGGATCAGCGTCGCGCACCAGCATACTTTGCGACACGTCGATTGCCAGCACGATATCCGCCCCCAAGCCCTTGCCCGCCGGCTGTTTGACCAAGCGGCGCGGGTTGGCAATGGCCAGCACCAGCAGCGCCAACGCCAGTCCGAAAAACACGTTTTTCAACCAAAAACGCCGCGCCGAAAACCCCTGCAACAAGCGCTGCGCCAGCGCCGGCGAACCCAGGCGCTGCAAGGTGCGCCGCCGCCAGGTCCAGTATACCCACAGCAAAAACGCCTGGAGGAGCAGCACCCAGAGTAAAAAGAGGAGGTCTGGATTTTCGAATTTCATAACTTGAGCGGTTTCTGGTTGGAGGGTTTCTGGTTAGAGGGTTTCTGGTTAGAGGGTTTCTGGTTAGAGGGTT
>CAZVZH010000030.1:0-25921 GCA_964630705.1 uncultured Saprospiraceae bacterium
TGCATCCAAACCTGCTTCCAGAAAGGTGAACCCAATCGTAAATCGTAAATCGTAAATCGTAAATCGCTATTGCTCCATCGCCGTAATCGGCAGTTCCACAAAAAAGTCGGTACCGTCGCCTTCGCGGGTTTCGAAGCGGATGGTACCGTCGAGCGCCTCCACGATTTTGCGGCAGATCGCGAGGCCCAGGCCGCTGCCGGAGGTTTTGGTAGTAAAGTTCGGCTCAAACACCCGTTTTTGAATTTCATCGGGAATACCGCCGCCGTTGTCGTTGATCTGTACGACGGCATTTTCGCCCTGCCGGTTCAGCGACACGCGAATGACGCCCTTCCGGTCGGAAGGAATGGCTTGAATAGCGTTTATAACCAGGTTGTTGAATACCCGGATCAGGTGGTTTTTATCGCCGAGGATGTGGTAGCGCTCCTTGGGAATATCGAGCAGGAGTTGCACATCTTTTTGTTCGCTGAACAAGTCGTACACGCTCTCCACCACGTCGTTGAGCACGAGGTCGTGTTTTTGGCGGATATCGAGGTTGGCGAACATGGAAAACTCCGACGCGATTTGCGCCAGCGAGTCGATCTGCTCGATCAGGCGGGTGATAGCTTTTTTCAGGTATAGCGCCGCTTGGGCGGGGTCGGCCGACACGCGTTCGAGCTGCTGCATCGACAGCTTCATCGTGGTCAGCGGATTTTTGATATCGTGGGCCACCTGCCGGGCCATTTCGCGCCAGGCGCTTTCGCGTTCGAGCCGGATCAGCTGCGATTTCGACGCTTCGAGTTTTTCTACCATGCGGTTGTACTCGTCGATGAGGCTGCTGAGCTCGTCCTGGGCATCGCCGGCGTATTCCAGCGGCTCGTTTTTATCTTCGAGTTGCAGGAGTTTAATTTTATCGGAAATGAGCTGCACCGGCCGGATGATGGAGCGGGAGAGCAGGTACGACACCGAGTAAGCGATCAGCAGCAGGAATACGTACACGCTGGCCAGCAAGCCGATAAAGTCGGACACCTCGGGGCCAATTTTCCGTTCCGAAAGGTAGTAGGGCACGCCCAGAAAGCCCAGGAGTTCATTTTGCTCGTTGTGCAGGGGCAGGTAGCGGTTGGAAAAGCCCACGCCGGCAAGTTGTTCGGAAACGACAGCTTCCCGCTGGTCGCCGGGAGCCAACAGGGCAAACGCTTGCGGGCTCATGCCCTGGGGCAAAATACCGAGTTGGGCCAGTTCGGGCTGGCTGGAAAACAGCAGCCGGCCTTGCGGGGTAAACACATTGACATCGGTGGAAAAACTGGACGCCAGGTTGCTCAGCGTTTCGGGCAAGGCGGTTTTCAAACTGTCCGAATTGGGAGCAAGCGGGCCTAAGCGGTTGCGCAAATGCGTCAAAAAAGCCTCTGCGCGGCCGTCGAGGTTGGTACGTTTGGCGTCGAGCGCCGCCTGGCTGAAGTGCTGGTAGGTCAGGGCGCCCATAGCCAAAAAAGCCAGGCCAATCAGCGCAAAATTGCCGTAGTGGATACGCTTGGCCAGCGAACCTTTGGTGTTGAAACTAAACTGGTAGTAATCGGGTAAAAAGCTCAGGTAATTGTTCAGCGCCGCCAGCAGGAAAATAAACAGCGAACTCAGCGAAAACAGCACGGCAAACAAATAGAGCTGCTTGTACCAGCCGCCGAGTGGCCGGCCTACCGACGCGATGGTTTTTCCGTTGGCGGTTTTATACACCGCGTCTACCCGCCGGGGGGCTTCCGAAAGTTGTTCGACCACCTGGCCTGCGGGCGCCGATTGGTTGAATACCAGTTGGTTGGCCTGGCCGCGGTCGACGACGAGTTTTCCTTCATACTGCACGGCAAAATCATACTCCTGCAGGCGCTCCAGGTTTTTGTAGGGCAGCTGGTAAAACAGTTCGGAGTACACGCGGGTGGTTTGCGGGTACTGGTGGTCGAAAAAGCAGTACAGTTCGGCAGGTTGGGTGGGGTCGTTCATGCGAAGGGCCTGCAGCTGCAACATGTAGCGGAACACGCCGTCGGGGCCCCGGTGGCAGCGGATTTCCGGAGCGCCCGGCAATGGTGCGCCGGCGGCCCAGTTTTGCCGCACGACCACATCGCGGCTTCCTGCCTGGTCTTGCGGCAGCACCAGGCCGTCTTTGTCGAAGGCGTACACCTCCAGGCGGTAGTGCTGAAAGAGGTAGCGCTGCTCGAACAGGAGCTCGTTCAGGTGCCGGCGCATTTCGCTGGCCAGCGGTTTGAACGGCCAGGGCTTGAGCAGGCGGTTGAGTTGGGTGTCTTTTTGTAGTTCGGGAACCAGGCTGCGCAGCTGCGGTTCGGCCAACACCGAATCGCGGCCGTTGGCCAGCGACACCACGTAATTTTCCCGTATCGTTTTATCTTTCAAATAATTATACCGGTACAGCAGCAGGGCCGACACCAGCGATGCCAGCATCAGCCACAGGATAATGCCGGCCAAACCGGAAACTTTCAATTCCAGGAAAGCGTCGAAGGCCACCACGTAAACCACGCCCAAGACGACCAGGTATAGGGCGCTAACCTGAAAAACATCCTGGTAGGCCAGGGCAATCAGGTAAAAAATCGCGGCGGAAACGGCCAGCCCCAAGGCCCGCATGCTCAAGGGCAAACCCAGTTGCAGGGCCGTCAGCATCAGGCGGTGCCCAAACAAAAACAAGGCGAGTAACAACAGCAAAATCCCGCCAAATGCCAGCACGGCGAAGCTGTCGACATTCAACAGGTTGTCGAAATCAAAATGGATGGCCGAGTGAAAAACCAACTGCCGAAACACCTCCACCCCAACCAGGGTACTCATGAGCACCAGTGCATAGCACACCACGCCCAGGCCGAGCCGGAGCGCCAGCGGCGAGCGATCGAGCGGATGGTCGACCCGGAAGGCGCGGTGAAAAAACAACATCAGCCACAGCAGCAAGGCGAGGTGCAAGAGCCAATCGCCGAGCGAGGTACCGATGATACTGTTGGTATGGAACTGCCGGGCAAACAACGGCAGTTGGCTGAATTCAGCCGCGGTGAATCCGGTTTGGCGGTTCAGCCAAAAGATGGCCGTCACCAAGGCCAGCAGCAGGCCCGCGCCGGGCGCTACCCAGCCCCGGCGCACCAGGCGAAGGGCGGTTTTACCGGCTAAAATCAAGAAAAGCGCCAGAAAAAGACCAAAAGCCGCCAGTTTTATCCACTGCACCCAGGCGGCTTGTACCGGGCCGGAAGCCTGTAGCCAGCAAACATCTTGCCCGTGCACCCGCACCGGAAACTCGTTGGGCGTCTGCTGCAAGGCCACCTCGTCGACAATGGCCGGATTGGCCGGAAAAAGCCCCTGCCGGTATTCCTGCCCGCCTTCGTTCAGGGTGTAGCGAATGGGGATGAGCACCGTCAGCCGGTTTTCAGCCTCAAAAACGGTGCGGTAGGCGTAATAATACCCTAATGGAAGTTGGTGCGCCGAGCGTTCGGCGGCCCGCCCGATTCGGGCGAGTTGTTCCGCTGAAGGGATCGCCTTGTTATTTGAATAAAAGAGCAGCGAATCGCCCCGGTGTACCAGCAGGGTGTACGGCGCTTCGGCCTGTTGGGCAAGGGCAGCCGCCCAGCGATCGGTAGCGCCGGGCAGCCGACCGGCTAGCGCCGCCGACAAAGCAGACCGGTTTTCCTGTACCCAGGCGAGGCCGGCTGCCTCCTGCTCCTGCAGATAAGCCGCAATTTCAGCGGAATACTGTCCCAGCAGCGCCGTACCTTTGTATCCGCGGTCGGCGCTGATCGCCACCGCCAAGAGCATGGCTCCGGCCAGGGTATACAGGAGCAAGCGTTTTATCATAATATGTGGAGCAATGGGCCGGCTCGACAAAGCGACCGGTTCAAAAAGCAGGATGATAGGCGCGATGTTTCACGCGCAAATGTATAAGAACAAAGTTTACGCCAATACGAATCGGCAGCGGAAAAAAGTCCTCCGGCTCAAAGATAAATACTGCAAATCGCTCTGCCGCCTTTTTCCTGTTTCGGCAGGATGGGGAGGAAAGTCCGGACAACGCAGAGCGCCGCACCACCTAACCGGTGGGGTTTCGCCCGGGCAACCGGGAGAAGCACAGAAAGTGTCGCAGAAAATTACCGCCACGGCGCCGGGCAACCGGGGCCGGGGTAAGGGTGAAAACGTGCGGTAAGAGCGCACGACGCCTTCCGGCAACGGCGGGCGGGGATAAACCTTGCGGGTTGAAATGCCACGTACACCTTGTGGGGAAAGACCGGGCAACCGGACGGGAACCCTGTGTGGCTCGCACCGCTTTCCAATTGGGAAGGCAAGGGGGGTAGGCAGCGCAGAGTTTCGTTGTGAAACGAAACCCAGATAAATGGCAGAGGCCGGCATACTGCCCCCGTTTTGGGGAAAAGTGCCGGTACAGAATCCGGCTTACAGATTTGCAGTAAATTTTAAGGAGCCGCCCGGGTTGGGGCGGCTCCTTTTTTTTACGCGCAGAACAAGCCGGGGAAAAACCTACCAGGAGGGATTACCCACCTGGATATTTTGTTCGGTAAAGCCGTTGCTCACTTTTACATAAAAACCTTTCACATTATCGCGGGTGGCTGGCAGTTGGTACATGCCCATGCCTACAAAGGTAAGCGGCGTACCCACCGTGATTGGGTTATAGGGGGCAAAAGGCTGGTACAAACCGACAACTTCCACCACCTGCCAGTTTTGCCCGGCGGGGGCTGTGACTTTAATGGCTACTTCGGCTTTGCCGTTCGGCGAGGTGCAGTTGCAGAAATTGGGTACGCTGGCGGGGCAGTTCACCACCGAACCATTGACGGCAGCCTGCAACGTAAGATTGCAGGTGCCGCCCGTAATCGCCACTTTGTAATTACCATTTGGGTAAGAGCCGAACACAATGGCAGAGCCGGTACCGGTTACCGGAGCGCCGAGGTTGGTGCCGCCGGCCGTTTGCAGCTGATACATGGCGCCCAGTTCGCTGCCATCCAATCCGATCACAGGGCCGGGATCGTTTTGGCAATATTGCGCCGACGACACGATAGAGAAGGGAATCTGCTCGATCATCACTTCCTTCATGCAGGTAGATGTGCAGCCGTTTTTGGTGATCACCACCGAAACGGTGTACGACCCGGAAGCGCCGGCAGTCACTTGAACGCTCGAACCCATTTTTGACCCGGGTATCGAACCATTGCCGCTAATGCTCCACAGGTAGCTGTCCATACCAGCGGTAGCGCTGTATTGGTTGCCGGTGGAATTGGGGCAAACGGCTGCCATGGGGTCGCTGATAGCACAAGTCGGCAGTGGATTGGCCGTGCCGACGGTGGCGGTGGTTGTTTTACTGCATCCAAATACATCCGAGACCGTGATGTTGTAAACACCTGCCGGAAGATTGGTTATCATATAGGGTGAATTCTGATTAAAGGCAGTGCCGTCATTGGCGCCCGGGCCATTCCAATTAAACGTGTAGGGTGAAAAACCGCCGCTGACGTTCAGGGTTATTTTGCCGTTGGAATCACCGGTGCAGGAAACATCTGTTGGCGTGCTGCTCACCATAATTGCAGGCGGTTCGGGTACCGTTGCAGTAGCGGTTTTGGTGCAACCATTCTCGTCGGTAACGGTGATGGTATACATGCCGGCCGGCACAGAGAACATATAGCCAGTGTTGACATTATTCGCAGAGTTGGATACCGGCCCGCTCCAATTGAGATCGTAAGGACCGGTACCGCCGCTGAGCGTCATAGTGATTTTACCGTTACCGCCATTGCAGAAAGCGCCGGTGGGAGAAGCAGAAGCGACAATCTCGGTATACAAAAATACGGTAACCGAGGCCGTAGCCGTACAACCAGCCGTGCTCGTCACTGTAACAGTATAGGTTGTGTTCCCGGCCGGCGTAGCGGTAGGATTGGCCAAGGTGGGATCATTGAGCGTACCCGCCGGCGCCCAGGCGTAGGAAAGGGTGGGCGTGCCGGTTCCGGTGGGCGCGCCGCCGATCGCCGTACTGCCGCCGGGGCAAATGGTTTTGTTCGTGCCGGCGTTGGCGCTGACCATACAACAGCCGGCAGTAGAGACGGAGCGGTTAAGCGTGAAGGAGCAGCCGTTGGCGTCGGTAACCGTAACGGTGTAAGCGCCGACCGTCAGGCCGGTGATGGAATAGTTTCCGCCGCTCATGGCGATTTCCACGCCGGCCGGGTCACCGCTGGAAGTACCGCCCCATTTCACCTGATAGCCCGGTGTGCCGCCGGAAGCCGTGACGTTGATCTGGCCGTCGTTCGTATTACAAGCCGGCATCGTGGTGGCGCCGCCGGTGACGGCGGAAGGGGGTTGGGTAATGGTGGCAGACATCGTTGCCGTCACGTTAGCGGCATCCGTAACTGTAACGGTGTAGGTGCCAGCAACAAGGCTGGAGAGGTCCTGAGAGTCGTTATCCGGCACTTCTGCTCCGTCGTTGCTCCAGTCGTAGGTGTACGGCGGCGTGCCATCGGTGACGGTCAGGTTGAGCGCGCCGGTGCTGGCGCCGTTGCAGAGCACATGGGTAGGCGCTATGCTCAATTCCGGCGTAATACAAGCCAGGCTGACATTTTGCGGCACACTGACATTGTCGAAGGTCACTTCTTCGTCGTTGGAGTTGAAATTGGAACAAATCCGAATGCGGAGGGTGTTGCCGCTGATGCCGCCTGCCGTAAGGGTACCGCTGCCGTCGTGGCCGGTCCCGGAGGCGTAATTCACCGTGCCGTTGGCGCCGCCGCCGAACTGGTTCGGCACGGTAGAATATGCAGCGCCGTCGACGCTGTACTGCAGCCGGATGTAATCGCCGAGGTCGCCACTACCGCCGGTAGGATTGTCAAAATCCTCCCAGGTAGCCGCCACGGAAATGGAAACCACGCCAGACGCGGAAATATCAAGCACCGGGCTGATCCAGCACACTTCCTCGTCAAAATCTATTCCTTCCAGCTTGCCGCCCGTAGTTTTGAAATAATCGTTAGCGTCGCGGGCGCCGTTCGACCAGGGCGACAAGGTCCAGTTTACACCCGTAAGATCGTCTGTCATCGACTCCAGATAACCCTTGTTGGCTATGCTGAAGGTTTCCAGATACGGGCTGGCAGGGGTAACCCCTACTGTGGCGCTGGTGGTAGCGGTGCACGTGGCATTGTCGGTGACGGTCACGGTGTAGGTGCCGGGCAAAAGGCCGGTGAGTTGATCCTCCGGGTCGGGCGAGCCGGGCAGGTTGCTCCAGCTGTAGGAATAAGGCGCGGAGCCGTTCGAAACCGTGAGGTTGATGCCGCCGTTGGCGTCGCTGGCGCAGGTGGCGTTGGTCACCTGGGTGCTCAACGACAAAGCCGAGGCCTGAGTTACGCTGGCCGTCATCGTCGCGGTGCAGCTGTTGGCATCGGTCACGGTGACGGTATACGTGCCGACGCCCAGGCCGGTGATGTTGTACGAGCCGCCGGAGGAAGCGATTTCCGTACCGGCCGGGTTGCCACTGCTGGGGCCGCCCCAGGCGACGTTGTAGCCCGGCGTAGCGCCGGTGGCCGTCACTTGAATGGCGCCGCTGTTGGGCAGGCAGGAACCGGCAGGCGATACGACCTTGGTGATTACCGGAGGGCTGCAACCCACCGAGACGCCGGCCTGCGGCACGCGCACATTGTCGAAAAAATGGAAATTGGAAGAGCCATTATTGTAGGCACAAACCCGGATTTGCAGGGTAGCGCCCGTCAGGCCGGAAACAGTAAAGGCGGTGGAGACAAAATCATTTTGGGCAAATCCGAATTGTACATACGCGCCTGAATTCAAACTGTACTCGGCGCGAATGTAATCCTCGTCGTCCAGATCGCCGCTTTCGGACACATCCACGCTGATCGACACGGCGCCGGCGCTGCCGATATTCAGAATCGGGCTGACCCAGCAAATTTCATTATCCGGGTCGTTGACCTGCATGCGGTCGCTGACTACGCCGAAATCATCCGGCGACCCAAAGTTGAAACCCACGCCTCCTGCAGTAGTAAAAAAACCGCCGGGGGCAACGATTGTCCAGTTTACTCCGCTCAAGTCGGGCGGCACCACTGTACAGGTGGAGGTATTATCCATGGCATTGCTGGTACAAGCGCTCCCACAGTTGTTGATGTTGGTAGTGCCTGCAGGGCAAATGGCATCGACCAGGCCTTTGCCATTTTGGCCGGAAAAATTCTCCAGGTATTGGGCTTGCGCGCCAAGGACAAAGAGGAGCAATGTTGTGAAGGTGGTAAAAATTCGGATCATCGCAACGTTCCATTTTTCGCCTGGAAGAGATTCCACGCGGGTTAATTGATAGCACCCGCTTTCCGATTGCGCTTCGGAAACCAGGTAATGGGTGACAAGAAAATGGAAATGGAAAACCCGGATCAGAGGGCCGGAGTTGGATGTGTTTCCTTTTCCATGAGACGACATGCAAACAGATTAAAAACTGGCGTAAAGTTAACCGGAATTTTGAATTTCCCCCCCGCGTTTTTCAAACCATTGCCCGGGTTTCCCGCCTTCGTTTTACATTTACGCCAATCCCTGACTTTTTTACTTTTCAAAACCAGGCGCCTATGCAGTCCTCCTTACCCGCCCCGGAAACCCTGCACCGATACCGCCAATGGTGGGAAACACTTTCTACCCCCTGGCAACAAGCCTTCAACGAAGCGTACCAAAACAAATCGGAAACCGGCTGCCCGCCCGACGAGGTTTTGGACAATATCTGGACCAATCCCAATTTCCGCATGGCCGGGCCCAGCGCCATGTTTCCAAATGTTACTCTCGAATTGGAAGACCTTTCCGGAGTAGCCGGGCTGACCCACCTCGAACTGCTCGTTTTTACCAACCACAACATCACGCACCTGCGCGACATCGCCCACCTGCGGCAAATCCGGTCGCTCTTTGTTTTCAGCAACAAAATTGACACACTGGAAGGGGTGGAACAACTCGGGGGCCTCACCGGATTTTATTTCAATGACAACCAGGTACGTTCCCTGCTTCCGCTAGCCGGCCTGACGCAGCTGGAAACGATCCACTGCGCCAACAACCAGCTGCAGTCTTTCGAAGGCATCGGCAAGCAACACAGCCGGCTGAAGGATTTCTTTTGCCTGCCCAACCCGGGCATTTGGCAATCGGCGATTTTGCAGTTTGAAAATGACGTTCGCGTTCAATGTAAAAAAGGCTGAGCGTTTCATACCTGGATGGGTGCCGTCATTAATCATACGAAACCCGGAAAAATGCGGCAGACGCCACACTTTTTCCGGGTTTCATGCTATCTGGGTACCCGCGCTTTTACCAAGAAGGGTTACCCACTTGAATATCCTGATCGACCGTTCCGTTGGTCACTTGAACCCAGAAACCTTTGGTTGTCAGGCGAAGAGCATCCACTGCGTACATATTGCTGCCCATATATACCAGGGGAGTGCCAATAGCCAAAGGCGTCGGGGCAGCAGGTGCGGCCGGGCTGCTGGTGGAATACAAGCCAATTACATTTTTAACCGTCCAGGTTTGGCCCGGAGGCGCCGTTGCTTTTATCGTCACCGGGGCTCTGCCATCGGGTCCATCGCAGGCGCAATAGTTGGGGGCTTGTGTCGAACAATCGGTTGTGCTTACCGTGGCCGAGCCCGTCATCATGACCATGCAGCCGTTGACAGCATGTATTCCCGACACTTCATAAGCGCCAGCAATTGCCTGCGGGCCAAAGTTCAGAGCGCCGCCCGTACCGGGAACGGGGGCGCCGACAGCCATGCCGTTGCGCTTGAGTTGATAGTTGATTCCAATTTCCGAGCCGCTCAAGCCTACCGCCGGAGCGGGGCTTCCGGTGCAATAACCGCCACCGCCGGTAACGTTGAATTTAGCAATTGGTGCGCAGCAACCAAAAGAATAACCATTACCTTCCACGCAGCCGTTGCCGGGTTTGCATATGGTCAGGATGGCAGCCTGACCGACGGTGCCCGTCAACATAATGGAGGAAATCTTGATCCCCATGCTGTTGTAAATTTCGAGCGTAAAATCCACATTGCCGCCAGCCGTTCCAACGGCCATGACCCGGTATTCGTAGTTGTTTCCGATTGAAAGGGGCGAGCCGCAAGCGACCATCCCGCCGGCCGGATTAGGCGTAGCTACCGTGAAATATGCAGCGCTGAAATTCCCCTGGGCGGTCATAAAACTCAACATCCCGCTGCAACCCGGGGTGTAAGGACCAGAGCCCGACGGTCCGCTGGTTACATTTACCACCAGATCGAGGCAACCAGTCGACGACCCACCGCAGCAGTTGCCGCCGTCGCCGTTACAATACTTGTAGTCCATCGGGGGCGTGTGGCTGATCCCGGTGGGCGAAAGGTTAAACTCAAAGCGGGAGCCATTGCCCGTGGGGTTGCACTGGGCTTGCAGGGTGTTCAAGGCACTCCCGGCAAGTAAAAAGAGGAAAGGGAAAAGAAGGGTTTGGAGCAGGGTAGACTTGCTTTTCATGAGACGAGAATTTTTAAAATAAGGATTAATGTTTTATCATACGCCTACTCCCGGCGCTCCAGAGGAGACTCCGGCTGAAGCAAAATTTTCTTCAAAAAAAGAGAGTGGAAATAGTGGTCAGAACCGACCGGAATGTTCAACTCTCATGAGACGACGAAAATGGATTAAACTGGATTAAAATTTAACGTTTGAATATTGCAGTAAAAGTATTTATTATTTCGGAATCGCAGCAATTGACGCCACTGCTTTGGTAGAAATTACAGCCATATTTCTTTTATATCGAATATTGCTCTCACATGACACGCTCCCGTTTGTTGTTTACCCCGGTTTTGCCGGGTTTAGTTTTAGCGTTTTGCCTTGTTCGCTGCGCGCCGGCGCCTGAGCATTCAGCGCCTGTTGCAACCGGATTTACCCTGCCCTACCGGCTCGACCGCCCCGACACCAGTTTCAGCCTCCCGCCCGCCCTGCGCGAAATTTCCGGCCTCTGCACCGAGCCCGATAGCGGCCGGCTCCTGGCTGTCAACGACGAGCACGGGATCGTTTTCTACCTTAATCCGCACAACGGCGCGATCGAAAAACGCCAGGAATTCGGCAACCCCGGCGACTATGAAGGCATCACGGCCGCCAACGACGCTATTTGGGTCGTCAAAAGCAACGGGACGCTCTTCCAAATACCCCAACAAGGGCCTACCCGCTCCTACCCCACCGCACTCGACCGCGGCAACGATGTGGAGGGCCTTTGTTTTGATCCGGCACAACAGCAATTGTTGCTCGCCTGCAAAGGCACAGCCGGGCAAGGGAAAGCGTTCAAGCATAAGAAAGCCGTTTATGCTTTCGATTTGCAGGAAAAAAAACTGCTGGAACAGCCCGCGTTTTTGCTCGACCGCCGGGAAATCGCCGGCCGGAAAGGCGGAGGCGGAACCTTCAGCGCCCGCGTGCTCGAGTACTTCGGCTCTGATCATGCGCCCTCGGCATTTGGTCCGTCGGGAATCGCGATTAGTCCGATTGACGGCAACCGATACCTGGTCGGCGCTGTTGGTAAAAGCCTGGCTGTAGTGCATCCGGACGGACGACTGCTCGGAATTTATCCCCTAAACGCCGAGCAGCTTGTTCAGCCTGAAGGCCTGTGTTTTGACCGGGAGGGCCGGCTATATTTGAGTACAGAAGGCAAAAATGGCCGGCCGGGCCGTATCTTTCGGTTTGAATTGCAGCAATAAAGCAGCGTTTTTTAAAAAAACTAATTCCGAATGAAGCATCAGGCATTGATCGAACAAGCCGAAACCCTGCTCGAAGACAGCGCCCCCTTACCCGCCGAGCCTACACGCTCGCTCCTGGGCGATTTGGTTTCCGCTCTCAAGAAAAAAGAGAGAAAGCAGGACAAGGAGAAGGATAAACAGGAGAAAGACAAACGGCCGGAGCGCACCATCGAAACCATGTTCCGGGTCACGGCTACCAACAGTCAGCGCCTCAGCGACCAGGCCGACGCCAAAGCCAATATTATGATCCAGGTCAATTCGATCATCATCACCGGCTTGTTTATTTTCCAGGATAAGGGCGGCAACCCCGACCTGATTCTGCCGCTGGGCATCTTGCTCGCCGGAAGTGTGCTGACGATTATATTCGCCACCCTGGCCACCCGCCCGCAGATACCGAAAGGCACCTTTACCCACGAAGAAATTGACGCGAACAAGGCGGACCTGCTCTTTTTCGGCAATTTTTACAAAATGCCGTTTGACGAATATGCCGCAGGCATGTTCAAGATCATGCACGAAAAAACCGATTTGCACACCACACTCCTGCTCGACATTTACAACCAGGGACTGGTGCTGGGTCGTAAATACCGCATGTTGACCTTTGCCTATAATGTGTTCATGTACGGTTTGGTGCTGGCCGTTGCGGGGTTTTTCCTCGCCACCAACCCGAATTTGTTGCATTGACCCCGTAGGGGCGGCCCTCGCAGCTGCCCTGTCCGCGTTACAGGGCGGCCGCGAGGGCCGCCCCTACGGGAACAATATAAAAAACTACTCAGCCATGAGACAGCTCACCCTGGAGCCGACAAAAAAAACCGGCTCGAACGCGACGATCCACTCCGTCATTTCTTTTCAGCCGTTTTACCGGTTTTTGAAACAAAAAATCAAAGCGGAGGAAACGATCAAAACCCAGCTCTTCCAGGCACTGATCGATAAAATCGACGCTTATCCCGAACTGAAAAAGCCGGTTGAGGCGAAAAACCTGAGCCTGTACGAAGACCTGTACGAACTGATCTACGCCTCCCTCACCGGCATTACCACCGAAGAAGACGAATCGTTGTGGGGCCTCGGCGCCCCCAAACCCGGGCGCATCTTTTATGGCACCGAAAACCTCTGCTGTATGTTTCTGGAGCACGACCAGGAGCACAAAAAGATACCCGGCGCCGGGGGGGCGGACGTCTACCTGAACATGGAGCGCGCCTTCCTCTATTCCCTGATCCTGGAGCGGTACTTTGATTTTAACCCTTTCGTCAAAACTGACATGATCCACAGTCTGATCGACCCGGTAACCCAACTATCCAAATACTATCGGGTGAATGTAGACAGCCGGTTTATAGAGATCAGCCACCAGGGAAAAATTCCGGCGCTCGACTTCAAAAAAATAGAAGCGCATGTGCACGACAATACGCTGCTCGATTATTTGCTCCAGGTGTTGCCCCTCCGCGATTTTACTTTTACCGGCTTCAACATTGTCTATTTCACTGAGTTTACCGGTCAGTACGCCATCCAACTGATTCAATCGATGTTGCTCGACCGCACGCCAAAAGCCAAGGAGCAAAAAATGGTGGATTTGATCCAGGTGCTGCGCACTGTTGCCGGCTGCAAGGACGTGGACTTCGGCTTTATTCCCTTTGTGCGGCTCAACCGCGACCTGTTGCTCGATTTCGGCCAAATTTCCAGCTCCGTTTTGCTCGACTACCACAAGAAACACGGGCGCACCGACTCAAGCGTAAAAAACTTCCTGGAAACCTACATTCAAGCCCCCAGGCCCTTCCTGCTCACCGACGGCAAAGCCCTGAAAGACGAAGGGGGCCAACTACTGCCCATCCTGAAAATGACTGAAGCCAAAGCCTTCGCGCTGCTGCCCCTCTATTACAACGGCGAACTCACCGGCGTGCTGGAAGTATACTCGAAGCGGGAAAAAATATTGGAGAAAAAACTGATCGTAAAAATCGACGCCACCCTGCCCTACATTGCCCAAATGATGAAAGAAGCGGTCGATAATTTTCAGGGCATGATCGCCCGCACCGTTACGGAAAAGTTTACCTCTATCCAACCAGCGGTACACTGGCGCTTCCGGGAAGCAGCATGGAATTATCTGTACGACTTCCTGATAGAAAAAAAACAACTGGAAATAGAACCCATCGCCTTCGAGCAACTTTACCCGCTCTACGGCGCCATCGATATTCGCAACTCCTCGGTAGAGCGCAACCAGGCGCTGGAAAACGATTTGAGTTTCCAACTGAAACTGCTGGGGGAGACGTTCGCGCAACTGAAAAAAATCTATCCGCTTCCACTGTTGGATAAAATGATCTACGAATGCGAAAAATGGTTGAACTATTTGACTACTTATTTCTCCACCGAAGAATCTATTCAACTCAATCATTTTTTAGACCAGGAAGCCAGCGCAGCGCTACACCATTTCAAAAACCTGGGGCCTGAGCCGGCCGCTATCGTCGAACGGTACGCCCAGTCGCTCGACGAACAAAACGGCCAGTCGCACCTGCACCGCCGCAACCTGGAAACCTCCACCCAGATGATCACCAAAGCGCTCGACGCCTATTTCGACCAGGCCGAGCAGCAACTGCAACGCGCTTATCCCTTTTACTTTGAAAAATACCGCACCGACGGGGTAGAGTACGATATGTTTATCGGCCAGTCGCTCACTCCCGATCAGCCATTCAGCCCCATTTATCTGCGCAACCTCCGCCTCTGGCAGGTGCAATCGATGGCTGAAATCCACCGGCTTATCCGCGACATGGAGCCGCAAATGCCCAAAGTTTTGCAGGTCACCCTGCTCATTTACGTCAACAGCGACCCCATCGACATCCATTTCCGCAACGACGAAAAACGCTTCGACGTCGAAGGCGGCTACAACGTGCGCTATCAAATGATCAAAAAACGCATCGACAAGGTCCGCATCCGTAACACCAACGAACGGCTCACCCAACCCGGAAAAATCGCCCTGGTGTACTCCAACCGCCACGACGCCAACGAGTACATCTCCCACATCCGCTACCTCCAGGCGCAAGGCCTGCTGAACGACGACCTCGAAGACCTCGAACTCGAAGAATTGCAAGGGGTGAGCGGACTGAAAGCGTTGCGCGTGGGGATTGGCTGATTTGCGATTTACGATTTAGCGATTTAGCGATTTACGATTTACGATTGGGTTCACTATTTCGGATAGGGGTAGATACCGCTCTTGAAATACTCACAAGAGCCGCACCCAACCTTTCTTCCGGAAAAGTGAACCCAATCGTAAATCGTAAATCACTAAATCGTAAATCGTAAATCGCCCTATTTCACCAAATGCGCCGGCGGCGACAAAAACAAACCGATGTGTACGAAAAGCGCATTGGTTGGTTCCACTTTGAAGTCCGGGCTGAGGCCGTTTTTATCCTCAAAATCACTGCTCAGGTTGTGCTGGTAGCCCACTTTGAAGTTGAGCCAGAGCCACTCGCCGAGTTGTTGCTCCAGCTGCACAGAAGCCAGTATTTCCGCGTGGTTGTAGGCGTAGTCGAGCGGGGCAGGAGCAGGATTTACGTCGATACGGTACGACTGCCCGCTGTATTCCACTCCGCCCAGGAGCAGCGTTTTCATCGTAAGGTTGCGGCGCACGAAGATGAAGGCCGGCAAAGCCGATTCGATCGCCCATTTTTCATTAAAATTCCGGTTGTACAACACAAATGGCAGCAAGCTCACCCGGTTGCGGAAGCCGTAGGAAAAGTTCAGGCCGAGGCCCCACTCGAGGTCTTCATGCGGCTTTTTCCCATACATCGCGAGTACTTTGTGGATGTTGAAACGCCGGTCGTACAGGCGCAGCCCGCGGTAATTGCCGTTGGCCGAGTTGCGGAGCCGGAGCAGGAGGTATTCGGTTTCGTTGAGCGATTTGGAAAACATCAGGCTCAGCGAGTGGCTGTTGAGCAATTTACCGTCGATCGACTGGAACGTTTCCTGGTGGTTGGCTCCGATGCGCTCGAACGCCACGGTTTCAGCGATGTAGCGGTAGCCCACCAGTAGCTTGATCCCCGGTTTGTTCAATACGGGCGCTTGCAAACTGGCCGTAAGCCCCTGCCAGTTTTTAAAACTGCTGTAAGGTGTTTGCTGCCCATCCGACTCCGGCTCGTAGGTGCCGCTGCCCGTGCGCATGTAGGCTATTTCCAGGCCTTTCGACCGCGATTTATTGCGCACGCCGGGTTTGCAGTAGCAGCGAATAGCGGCGCTGCTGATGTTGGCGTCCACATCGTCGGGGAAATAATCGGGTTTGACCTGGCCGTAAACCGGCCGCGCAGCAAACAACAACAAGCAAATCAAGGGCAACAGCCGGCGGGAAACACACATCATGGAGCGGATAATTTTTCAGATAAATTGGGAGAGGGGTCGAAGGTAATCACCGGGGAGCGAAGTTAAAATCCGGCGCCCAGCCGGAAAAACAGCCGAGGCCCGTCCTCATCGTTTTGCCGGGGCTGAAACAGGCCGAAGTAAAAGGTCAGGCCGTCGAGCGGGGCAATCCACAAACCGCCGCCGTAGTTGAACTGCCATTCCGCGGCGTTTTCGGCTTCGCCTTCGAGCCAGATGCGGCCGTGGTCGAAGCCGCCGAACAGGCCCAGGGTGAAGGGTAAAATTTTGTTGTAGGTGCTGAACAGCCGCGCCCGCAAGTCGATGTTTTGCCAAACACAGGTATTGCCATAAAAGCGCTCGGCCCGGTAGCCGCGCAGCGTTTCGCGGCCGCCCAGGCGCGGGGCGTGGTAAAACTCGAAGCGGTCGCCAAAGTTGTGGTGCACCCCAAGCCGGGTCACCAGGATGACAGCCTCCTCCTGGTCGAGCGGCTTGTACAGCGAGAAATCGGAGCGCAGCGCGCCGAAGCTGTAGCGCGAGCCGTTGAGGTGGTTGAGGTAGGTGAAAACGGTGTTGAAAATGATGCCTTTGTGCGGGTTTTGCCAGTTGTCGAGGCTGTTGAATTTCAAGCCCGCGCGCCCGCCGCCGAAGTGTTGCTTTTCAAAATCGGGCGCCGCCAAGCCGCTTTCCGGGCTCACGATAAAGCGCCCCTGGGTGTCCTCCAGATCGCGGGAGTCGAGCACGGGTCCGAAGAAAAACTTGCCGCTGTTGCCGGCGAAGCGTTTTTTAATCGCTGGGAATAAAAATACCTGCCCCTGCCGGACGCGGTAGTAATCGATGTCGCGGTTTTCAAAATCGGCTTGTGCATTGTTGCCCATGCCGAAGTAGTTGAAGGCATACGAGGGGCCGGAAAACTGGGTTTCCAACATGAAATCCCAGCCACCGAAGGCATTGAGCACGTCGGTGTTGTATTGCAGAAACCAGGACTTGGTGGCGAAGGCGAAACTACCCACGAAATTGTGCTGGGCGTGGTAGGGGTCTTTGGCAAATTTGTAGGTGGTGCGGGTGAGGTTGGCGCCGATCAGGAAGCCGTCGTCGGGGTTGCCGCCGAGAATGGGCAGGGGCACGGTGTAGTCGTATTCGTACTGGGCCGCGCGGTGGTCGTACAAGTTGTAAATGCGCTGGCGGGTGCGGCGGTCGCGGGTTTCGATGCCGCCCGACACCTCGTTTTCCTCCTTATCGTCGAACACAAAGGTGAGTTTTTCGGCGCCGACCACGCTGGAGCGGTCCATGAAGCGGTCTTTGCCCTGCCCGCCGATGAGGCGGATTTTGATGCTTTTTTCCACCGCGCCCGACACGTCGAACACATCGTCGTCGCCCACGCCGTAAATATTGATCACCTGGGTTTCGGCGCGGTTGAACAGGCGGTCGTACACCTTGTCTTTCTTTTCGCCTTTTTTAGACAGTTCGAACACGCGCACGCGCACCATCCCGTCTTTCTCCCGTACAATTTCAAACAGCTCTTTTTCATCCGAACCATACACTTCCACCTCTTTGGCCAGCAGCAGGTAGCGGCGGCGGGCGATAGATTCGACGCTGTCGCGGCGGGCTTTTAAAATAGAAATGATCGTTGCGGCGCTCAGTTCGCGCGCCTGTGCGGGCCAGTTTTGAAAGGCTTGTTCGATGACGCTGTCGGTGAGGTTCGTGCGGATGTACTCGGCTTCGGCTTGCCAGTCGGTCCAGCTCATCATGTTTAAAAAAGCCTTGTCGAAATGGCGGGCGCTCCAGGTAGCCCATTTCATGCTGGGAATGGTGGGGCTGTACACCCGCAGTTGGCGCAGGAAAGGCATGGTTTGGCGGGCCAGGGCGGTGACGAGGCCGTCGTAGCGGGAAAAGGCCTGGTCGCGGTCGCGGGGCACCGGGCGGTAAAACTTGCGTTTGCCGTCTTCGAAGCGGGCCCAGCGCCACTGGTCGTCGTGGCGGTCCCAGTCGCCGAGCACCAAGTCGAACAGGCGGGTGCGCACAGCCCAGCGCTGGTCGATCTTGTGGTTGTTGTTTTTCAGCGTTTTCGCCACCACATCGGCGGTGCTGATTACTTTTTCCGATCCGCCGAACACCGGGGCGCCGCTCCAGTCGCCGCCGGCGCGCTCCTCGAACAGGTATACGCTGCCGCCGAACGACTCGTTGTACTCGCCCAGCGCCGGTTGTTTGGGCACGTAGTAAATTTTCGGATTGGTGTGGTACACCTGCACGGCTTCAGCCAGAGTGGGAATGGCCAGCGGAGCGAAAGGATGCGTCGACAAGAAGTTGTCGATGGCTATGCCCTGCGCCGCCGTCATTTTATTTAAAGGAAACGGCAGGAGGCGCGACACGTCTTTGGTCAGATCGCGCAGCACGTACTGGCGCCCTTGGGCGTCTTCGAGGCGCAGCGAATTGGTTTGGTTGCCGCCGCCCTGCTGCACGGGCCGCAATCCGCCGAGGTGGCGCGCCAGGTCGAGCACCGGAAACTGGTATTGGCGCAGGTACACGTCGCGGTAATGCGTGCCGAGCACGAACTGGTGCAGTTTGCCCACCGGTTTCAGCGCATTTTGAATGGGGGGGCGCTGTACGGAATCCTGCATTTGGCGGTACTCCGAAAAATCGAGCACAGGAGTTTCTTCCTTGACTTCTGCCGGAGCCAAAACCTGGCGGCGGTACACTTCTTCCACGCGGGCGCCGCTGCTGTCGGGCGTCCAGAAATGTACCCAGGCTTCGCCATTGCTGTAAAAATCGATGGTGGAAAAGCCCGGCGCGCCGTAAGCGAATTTGGCGCCTTTGCCCAGGGCGACTGGGCTCACTTTCGAGCCGGAGCCGCTCACCACGAAGCGCTGCTGGTCGTTTTCGAGGTATTGCAGGGCATGCTCGTGCCCGGAGGCGAAGATGTATGTGCCGTTTTTCAGGGCGCCGGGCAGGATGGCGTGCATCAGCGCTTTGTACGAGCCGTTGGCGGCGTCTTGTTTGCTGCCGACGGCGGCCCGCAAAAAAGCGGCCAGGGAGCCCAGCACGGGCAAGGGCACGTAGAGGTCGGGTTGGAGCTGGGTGAGCGGGAAAAGGTGCTGTTTGAGGTGCGATTTTCCGCCGTGCGGCCCGTTGGTGTAGGGCGGGTGGTGCATGGCCACGACCACCTGGTGGCGGCGGTATTTGCGCAGCACGTTTTCCATAGCAAACTTGAAATGGGCGCGGCTCTTGATCTCGCAGCCGACATTGATATCGGGCTCCTTGTCCCAGTCGGTCAGGTACCATTCCGAGTCGATGGCAATTACGACCAGTTGGTCGTTCAGTTCGATCACTTCGGGCCCCGGGCAGCCGTCGTCGGGCACGAAGTAGTTTTTCCAGCCTTTGGCGTCGTCGTCGGGCATCCCGCGTTGGGCGTTGAGGTAGTCCTCGACGTAGTCTTCCTGGCGGCGGCGGCCTTTGAGGCCACTGGCCCAGTCGTGGTTGCCGGCGATAAAAAGGATTTCTCCTGGGTAATTATGGAGCGCGTCGAGTTGGGCGTTGAGGTTGCGTTCGGCTTCGGCGCGGGCGGCTGCGTCGTTTTTACTGGGCAGCCCTTTGGGGTAAATATTGTCGCCCAGGAACAGTACCGACGAAGCCTTGTCTTCGCCCGGCAAGACGCGCTGGAGGTAGTCGAGCACCGGGTTTTTTCCCGATTCGGGCAAATAGCCGGCGTCGCCAATGAGGTACATGCGGTGGGTGCGCTGGAGTGAGGGCTCGGGTTGGCGCTCGCTCCAGCGCAGTTCGGATTGGGTGTAATGGCGCTTGTAATTGGCGCAGGAACAAAGACTCAGGCTCAGAAAAATCAACAGCCGGAAATCGACGGGCAGTTTGTTTCGCATGGAAAGGACGTTTTCAATGATAGGGGAATCGCTCCCGAAAGAATGACAAATAACGTCAATCCCGCGCGTTTTTCCCCTACCCGACTTTCCAACTGTAGGGTTTTTGTTTCAGTTCTTCGAGTTTTTCTTTCAGTTTGTGATCGATCAAGGCTTTTTCCATCGCGATGCTGGCCTGGAGCAGGTAAGCGCCGGTTTCGGCGTCGTAGCGGACTTTGTTGCGCACCTTGTTGGCCAGCAGGGAGGTTTTTTCCAGGTTAGCCATTTGAAAAACCTGCTCGTGCTGGTGGAGTAAATAATCGTAGGGACTGCGGTAGGAAATCAGTTTGACAAAAATAGGCGCCGTTTCGATGGCAATGAACAGCAGGGTGATGAACAGGCTGGCGTATAAAATGGGCAGGCTTTTGCCTGTGAGGCGCCCCAGGGCATCCATGCGGGCGGCCAGGCCGTCGTAGCGGGAACGCTGGAGGCTGGAAATTTCGGTTTGCACCTTGGCTTTCAAATCGCGGACCTGTTGTTCTTTTTCCTGAATGACCGGCTCGTTGGCGGCCAGCAGGCGCGCGAGCTCGGCCTGGGCTTGGTCGGCTTCGGTTTTTTTGGCGCGGTAAATCGGGCCGAGATTTTTTTTGCCGGAGCCGCCGGTGCCATCTGCCTCCTGGACGGCTTGCTTGGCCAGGGCGTTGCGGGTGTCGGTTTGGCGCTGTATCTCGGTTTTGAGCGCGGCGATTTCGGCTACGTAGCCGTCTATTTGTGCCTGGTAGCGGTTTTTCACCTTGTCTTCCTGGCTTTTGAACACTTCCTGTTCCATCTGGACCAGTTCGGAGCGGATTTCTTTTTCAAAAATTTTCATCTCCAGCGGTTTGGAAATCACCAGGGCGAGCAACACCGCCAGGCCGAGGCGGGGCAGGGCTACCAACCAATCGCGCCACCATTTGCCGTAACTTTTCATACTCATGACGATGTAGCGGTCGAGGTTGAAAATCATCAGCCCCCACACCAGGCCGAAAGCCAGCGCGGCCCACCAGGATTCGAAAACAGTGTACAGGGCGTAGCCCGAAGAAAAAAACGCCAACACGCCGGTGAAGAAAACCGTGGCGCCGATGCCCATGTATTTGTTGCGGTCGGTCGGGCAATCGTTCAGGATGGAGTGCTCCACTCCTGAACAAAACAGGAAGAAGTTTTGTAGTTTCATAGCAAGAAATTATTAGTCGCGGGCTAACGGGGCATCCCGAAAAACCGTTCGGGGAAGGTACGGTGTCTGTCCGGTTTTTAGAGCATATTGGAAAATTTCCCGACATGCTCCCATGGAACAAAATCAAATCAGCCGCAATTGCCGGCGGTAAAAAACTTTTTTCGATAGGCGCCCGGTCAGTGCAGACCAAAACCAATACCGCTACTTTTGTTCCTGTTGAAATACTGCCTCCCACCCCATTCACCACATTGTCCACATTGGCCACATTCACCACATTGACCACATTCACCACATGTCCACCATCAGCGAACTCATCGGCAACACCCCCTTGGCGGAAATCCGCCGCGCCGTGCACCGACCCGGCATCCGTTTGTACGGCAAGTTGGAAGGCCAAAACCCTGGCGGCAGCGTAAAAGACCGCGCGGCCTACGGCATGATCAAAGGCGCCCTCGACCGCGGCGACATTCAGCCGGGTATGCAGCTCGTGGAGGCTACCAGCGGCAACACGGGCATCGCCCTGGCTATGATCGCCCGCTTGTTCGATCTGGAGATTACGCTTGTCATGCCCGACAATTCGACGGCTGAGCGGGTGCAAACCATGGAGGCATACGGCGCCAAGGTGTTGCTCACGCCGGCGGCGCGCACGATCGAGTATTCCCGCGAACTGGCCGAGGAGATGGCCGCCAGCGGTAAATACCTGCTGCTCAACCAGTTTGCCAATCCCGACAACTGGGGCATGCACTACCGCACGACCGGGCCCGAAATCTGGCGCGACACCGGCGGCAAAATCACGCACTTCGTTTCCTCCATGGGCACTACCGGCACCATCATGGGTGTGTCGCGTTATTTGAAAGAACAGAATCCTGCGATTCAGATTATTGGCGTGCAGCCGGCCGACGGTTCCAGCATTCCGGGTATTCGCCGCTGGTCGCCGGAGTTTTTGCCTAAAATTTACGAGCCGGAGCGCGTCGACCGTATCATCGAGGTGTCGCAGGAAGAAGCCGTGGACATGATGCGGCGCCTGGCCCGCGAAGACGCCATTTTCGGCGGCGTCAGCAGCGGCGGCGCCACCGCAGCAGCCGGGAAACTGATGCAGGAACTGGATAGCGGGCTGATCGTTTGTATTATTTGCGACCGCGGCGACCGGTATTTGTCGTCGGGGGTTTTTCAATAGGTTGCTCAGCTCTCGATGCGTTCCATCAGCCGCGAGGTGATGCGCAGAAAATCCATTTCAGTGATAATTCCGATCAGGTCTTTACCCTGAACCACGGGCAGGCAGCCGATTTTATGTTCTTGCATGATGCGCATCGCCTGCATAATCGTCGTTTCGGGCGCGACGGTAATAGGTTTTTCCACCATGATTTCTTTTACCGTAGTGGATTGTTCGGTTTTCATTTTTTTACAACGCGCAAAGTGCCGCAACAGCAGGCGGGATGAAACCAGGCCCACCAGCTCGCCCTTGGTATTTTCGACGGGCAGGTAGCGGATGCGGCGCCAGTTCATGATTTCGGCGACCAGTTCGACCAGGTCGTCGCGCTGGACGGTGAACAAATCGGTCGACATAAACTCTTCCACTTTTAGTTTGGAAGGTTGCCAGTTGTCGAGGTCGGATACGGTTGTTTCTTTCCAGGTATGCACAGGCGCGTTTTGTTTTTGATTTTTAATGATAGCGGCGGTCAGGCAGGTTACGGCCTCGTCGTTGGTCACTTCGCTTTTCAGCGCGGTGAAGGAGCGCAAGGCCCAGCGCGCGCCGGTTTTGTGCGCTTTGGCGCGCGCTTCGATAATGCCGAGGTATTTTTTGATATCGGCTTTGCTCACTTTCCGGTGCTCGAGGCCTTCTTTGGCGAGCGGTATCAGTTCTTTGAGGATAAGTTCGGGCGCGTGGATTTTTTTATCGTTAAACCAGTTGAAGGTGCTGTCGATGCCGAATTTGGCTGATTTGATAAAGTTGTCGCGGGCGTCGTCAAAGCTAAGTTTTTTCGTGATGTCGGGGTAGTGCAATTGCATGCCGATCATAGCGCCGAGCCAGAGTGCCGCATTTGCGGTAGAATCGACCGGCGTTGGCCCGGCCGGCAACACGCGGTTTTCGATGCGCAGGTGGGGTTTGCCATTGGGCGAAATGCCGTAGCAGGGGCGGTTCCAGCGGTACACCGTAGAGTTGTGGATTTGCAGGGCGCGCAGTTTGGGCACTTGGCCGTCGTGCACCATTTTGAGTGCATCTTCTTCGATATGCCCGGCCAACAGAACCCGGAAGCGGCTGATGTCTTCCTTATAAATCTGGGTGATATCGCCCTGCAGCCAGCCAGAGCCGAAGTGCACCCGCGGCAGGCGTTCGCGCATATGGTCGGAAGTGGTGCGGGTATCGAGGCTTTGCTGGAAAAGCGCGATGCGCGACTCCGCCCACAGCCGGCGGCCGAACACCAGCGGGGAATTGGCGGCGATAGAAATCATCGGCGCAGCCAGCACCTGAGCGATATTATACATCTGGACAAACTCGGAGGGGGCCACCTGCAAGTGAACCTGAAAACTGGTGTTGCAGGCTTCGAGCAGCGGGGAGTCGTGTTTGACCAAGAGCTCGTCTACGCCTTCCACCCGTAGTTCGAAGGCGGCGCCGAGCAGGTGTTTTTGTATGGCCGCCATCAGCGCATAGTAGCGGTCGACCGGCGTCAGGTTTTTCATATCGAGGTCGTGCTTGCGCAAGGTGGGCAAGATGCCGCAAAGAACGATAGAGGCGTCGAACTCGTTTAATTCGCTCTGGATACGCGCCAGGTATTGCAGGTTTTCGGCCTCCATTTCGCTGAGGCAATGGCCGGAAAATTCGCGGGGCGAAAGGTTGGTTTCCAGGTTAAACTTGGCCAACTCCGTCACGCACCAGGGCGCATCTTTCATTTTTGCCAGTACTTCCAGATTGATGCAAGCCGGCTTTAGCGTCTTGTTGTGCACCAGGCACATTTCCTGCTCTGCGCCGATGCGGGTGATATCCGATTCAAACCAGTTGCGCTCCAGCATATACTCGCAAGCCTGCACGTCGTCGAGCAGGTGCCGGACGAAATGCTGCATTTCCAAATGATTTTCAGCGGTCGTTACTTTTTGAAATCCCATAATTCAGTACAGTTAGCGGGTGTATTACCACAATCGGCACGGCAATATTATTCTTTTTCAGGTAGAGCGTCACACAGATTTTTTACCGCAGTGAAAATTTATGTTTTTTCCAGAGCACGTCCACAAATCGCATATGCAGGCAGAAAAGCGCAATAATACCCTATTACGCCCAGCGTTTTCATCGTCATCATTAGGGCAACTTTTATACCCAATTAAATTTAATTTCTCTAAATTTTGCATTCACTATTTCATCTCTACTATCTTTAGCGCCGGATTATCGATTCACATCGGCCTAATGCGCAATAATTTCACTCACCTGCAGATAGTTTTGGGTTGAAAAAACCTATCTGCTGCAGGCTATCTAAACAAAAATGGATTGGGATGCCGCTATCGCCCACTTGAAAAAAGACCATAGGCTTCAAAGCATTATCCAAACCACCACCGTGACACCATACCACTCCAATGGCGATGTGTATTATGATTTGTTGAATTCTATCGCTTCCCAACAACTCAGCGTCAAAGCTGCAGATACTATCTTCCAACGGTTCTGCGCATTATTCCCAAAACAGTACCCTAACCCGGAATTGCTGCAATCTATAGAAATTGAACAATTGCGCGCCATTGGCCTTTCTTATCAAAAAGCAGGCTACATGAAAAATGTCGCCGACTTTTCAGCCCAACAATCGCTGACAAGCCGGAAATGGGCCGACTATCCGGATGCCGACAATCTCGCTTTTCTGACGCAAATAAAAGGCGTGGGCAAATGGACGGCGGAAATCATCCTGATGTTCACCTTGAACCGACCCGATATCTTTCCCGCCGACGACTTGGGCATACAACAGGCCATCATCCGATTATACGACCTTTCAGAAACCGGCAAACCCTTGCATCAACGCATGCATAGTTTGGCAGATCCCTGGCGGCCCTATCGAACGGTTGCCTGCCGCTATCTGTGGGCCTGGAAAAATAGCATTAAAAGTAAAATTGACTAATATCATAGAAAATGAAAAAAGTGGATAAATTGCGTTACCCCATAGGCCCCTTCGAATACGGAAAAACCTATTCGATCAAAGACACCCGGCAGCACATAAAAGAAATTGCCCGCTTGCCGAAGAACCTGAAAAAACTCCTGAAAAAAACGTCTTCGGAGACGCTCGATGTGTCCTACCGGCCGGGCGGCTGGAGTATCCGTCAAGTGGTACACCACCTCGCCGACTCCCACATGAACGCCTACGTGCGCATGAAACTCACCGTCACCGAGCCAACCCCCATCATCAAGCCCTACGAAGAAGCCCTTTGGGCCGAAACCGACGACAGCCGCAAAGGCTCGGTCAAGGAATCGTTGAAGCTGCTGAGTTCGCTGCACAAGCGCTGGGTACATTTTTTACAAGCGCTCACCATCGACGATCTGGAGCGCGGGTATTTCCACCCCGAACGGCAGGCCATCGTGCTCTTGCCCGAAGCCATCGCCCTCTACGCCTGGCATTCTAAGCACCACCTCGCACACATCGCCCTGGTGGTAAAGAAAAAATCGAAAAACAAAGACGCTGAGGCGGCAGCACCTAAAGAAGCGCCCGCACCCAGCCCCCTGAAGCGCCGCGGCCGGCCGAAAAAAACAAGCGCTAAGGCGCCCGCATCGGCAACGCAACCCGGTCCGGCAGAAAAACCCGCCCCCAAACGCGCCGGCAGACCAGCAACAGCCAAAAAAGCGGCCGCCGACAAACCCA
>CAZVZH010000030.1:26021-30176 GCA_964630705.1 uncultured Saprospiraceae bacterium
TTTCCCGCGCTGAAATCCTTGAAAAAGCGCGCGCCGCGCGAGCCGCTAAAGCCGCAACCGCTAAACCCGCTGCAAAAGCCGCTCAACCCAAACGCGCCGGCAGACCAGCAACAGCCAAAAAAGCGGCCGCCGACAAACCCAAACTTTCCCGCGCTGAAATCCTTGAAAAAGCGCGCGCCGCGCGAGCCGCTAAAGCCGCTGCCGCTAAACCCGCTGCCAAAACAGCCAAACCTAAAAAAGCGGCCGCTGGCAAGCCCTCGGCTAAAAAGAAGGCTTGAGTTTAGGCGCGTTTCCGGACAGCCGCTACCTTTGCCGGCTACTATGGATCGCATTATTGGAAGTTATACCGGCCCCGAACCCGGCGCATTAGTCGTCGTGTTCGGGGCTATTCATGGCAACGAGCCAGCCGGCGTGCTTGCCCTGCAGGAACTGTTCAGGATGCTCGAACAGGAGCCCTCTGTCAATCCCGGATTTTCTTTTAAAGGCAAACTCCTTGGCCTCGTTGGTAATACCCGGTCTTTTTCCGCCGGGAAACGTTTCCTGCACCGCGACCTCAACCGGATGTGGGTTCCCGAAAATTTTCTCCGCATCCTTCAAACGCCCATCGAACAACTCCAAGCGGAAGAGCGTGAACTCGCCGAAATATTCGCCCTCCTGCACGCCGAACTGGAGGCCTCCCGCCCGGAAGCCCTCATCCTGCTCGACCTGCACACCACTTCTGCCCATGGCGGGATTTTTTGCATCCCCTCCGACAACCGCGCCAGTCTCCGACTGGCCAAGGAACTGCACGCGCCCGTCATCCTCGGCATGCTCGACGGACTCGAAGGCACGCTGCTGCACGCCGCTGAACACAATTATTTTAAAACCGGCGCCTACCCCGAATATTCCGTGGGCGTCGCCTTCGAGTCGGGCCAACACCAGGACCCTCAGGCCGTCAGTTACGCCATTGCAGCCACCATCAACTGCCTGCGGGCAGCCGGCTGCATCCGCGCCGAAGATGTGGACAGCCGCCACGAGTCGCTGCTAAAATCCTTTACCGATGCCCTGCCCAAAGTCACCCGCCTGCGCCATATCCACCACATCCGGCCCGGCGACACCTTTCACATGCGCCCCGGCTATGCGAATTTTCAGCCCATTCAGCGCGGCGAACACCTGGCCGACGACCAGGCCGGCCCTATTTTGGCGCCCGACGACGGTTTGATTCTCATGCCGCTGTATCAGCCGCAGGGCACCGACGGTTTTTTTGTGGTAAACGAGGTGTTCTGAAAAAGGCGTCTGCACGGGAGTTCGTTACCAGGCCCTGATTACGGTTTTGAAATCACCAGAATTTGGACAGCAGAAAACGCCGTGTACTGCAATAGCCGTGCGAAATAAATGCCATTCGGGAGCCCATCCAAAGGTATAGTGGCGTCTTGCCCGTATAGTTGATCAACACGGCGGGCTAATTGGCCTACAGCGTTGTATAGCACGAAGGAAGCGCCTTCCATTGCAAAGTCGGTGTGGAGTGCCAGTTCTGTTGTTGCCGGATTGGGGGATAGAGAAAAACTAAATTTTCGCCTTTCAGGATTAGATATAGAAACAGGAAGGAGGGAGCACACTGCTTTGGTTTGAATAGATATAGATGAATTTATACCCGAAAAAACGCCGGAGCCCAATTGGCCGTAATTATTTCGGCCGCTGGCCCATATTGCTCCGTCTTTGGTTAAAAAGAGGGAATGCTCACGAGTGGCTACTGCATAGACTATTTTCACAGCCCCCCACGCCGGAACAACCTGAACCGGAGTGGTTCTGTCAATCGTCGTTCCGTCGCCCAACTGACCGTCGTTGTTTCCCCCGCTGTTCAATCCGCAAGCATATGCAGTTCCATCCTTTTTAACAAAAACGGAGTGAATACCGCCGGCATCCGCTTGTACCATTTCAGATAGCGCATTTATCTGGACGGGAGTATTTTTATTTACCAGGGTACCGTCGCCCAATTGTCCAAACTGGTTTCTTCCACAGGAATATACCGTGCCGTCATTTTTTACAAAAATCGAATGCCACTCTCCGGCGCTGATATGAATGATTCCGGAAAGTCCGCTGATCAATACGGGAACCTTGCTGGAGGTGTTGGTTCCATTGCCGAATTGCCCGAAACCGTTGTGCCCGCAGGCCCACACCGTTCCGTCGTTTTTTAAAAAAAGCGAATATTCAGCGCCTGCGGCAACCTGAACGATGTTGGTAAGTGCGGCCACTTGTACTGGAGTAAGTTTTGTGATATTCGTTCCGTCGCCCAATTGGCCGGAGGTATTATTGCCGCAGGCCCACACCGTGCTGTCGCTTTGAAGAAACAACGAGTGCTCGCCGCCGCCTGCAGCTTGCACGACGTTTGTCAATCCGCCGACCTGAACCGGAGTTGTTCGATCCATTGTAGTACCATCGCCAAGCGGCCCCAAGGTATTTCGGCCGCAAGCCCAAACGCTGCCGTCCTTTTTCACAAAAAGGGAGTGGAAAAGCCCTCCGGCAATGCGCACAACGCCGTCCAGCCCCGACACCGGTACGCCGGTATGTTGCTCCATGATCGTACCATTGCCCAATTGGCCATAACCGTTGTAACCCCAGGCGCGGACGGTACTATCCGCGCAAATCAGGAGGGAATGTCGCCCACCATCCGCTATAACTTGTGCTCTTGGATAAACAGGGATAGACAACACCAGAAGAAGTGCAAGAAGGTGTGTAAACAGTGCTTTCATAATTTTGAATTGAACATCAATGTACTATCAACCGGGCCGTCCTGCCTTCAAGCATTACCGCATATACTCCGCGCGGCAAAGCCGATACCGGCAAAGCCGCCAGAGCGCCTCCCGGGGGCAATGTTGTCGCCAGCACCTCCCGGCCCCAGGCATCCACTACCCGCAGGCGCAAACCAGGTCGCACCGGGCGCTCCAACCGCACCCAAACCCAGTCGCTCGCCGGGTTAGGATACAGCGCAAAATACGGCCCGGCCGGCACTTCTTCCGCACGGCTGCTCACCCCTACCGCAAAACTTTCCACCTGCTCGCAACCATGTGCGTCGGTGAGCGTAGCCGAGTACCAACCGGGCGCAAGGCTGTCGAGCAGCGGCCCGGAAGCGCCGGTATTCCAGCGGATTTCGTACGGCTCCGTGCCGCCCGCAGGCGCCAGCAAAATGCGTCCATTCGCAGCGGTAGAGTCGGTCGCGTCGGTCACCTGGGCGTTGAGCAACAGAGGCTGGGGTTGGCTCAGCGGCAGCAGCCACTGGATGGAGCAGCCCAGCGCATCGGTGAGCGTGCCGGCGTAGTTGCCCGGCCCCAGCGGGCCGATCGTCGGCCCCATCTGCCCGCCGTCCCACAGCCAGCCAAAAGGCGCTTTGCCGTTGGCCGGCAGCACGGTGAAGGCCCCGTCGGCTGCTCCGTGGCAGCTGATCTCCGTGGCCTCAATGTCGACGCTCAGGTTGCCGGTTTTGCCGACCTCGACTGTCCCCGCGACCGAGCAGCCTTGCGCATCCGTGAGGGTGACCGGGTACGAACCCGCGCCCAGGCCCGAGCGCAGGCTGTCGGTACTGCCGCCGGCCCAGAGGAAATGCAGGGGCGGAGCGGCCGGTTGAAGTGCTGCCGTAGCTGTTCCTCCCAGGGTATCGCCGCAGAGCACCGGCGTGGCCAGGGGGATGAGGGCGGGGGCGGCCCCAGTAGGTATCGTCACAGAAAAAGCGCCCGTTTGCCCCCGGCTGTCGGTGATGGTGACGGCGTATTCGCCCGGCGGCAAGCCCTGCAGCTGGCTGCCCGAAGCCGCGCCCGATTGCCAGGCGAAGTTCAGCGGCGGACAGGCGTCTTGCACCTCGGCCTGTACAGCTCCCGATGCGCCGCCGGGGCAGGAAGGCATGACGGCGGGAGCGGCGGCCAGGCTGGGCCCCTGGTTTTCATAGGCCCCGATGTCGACCGCCGCGCCGCGAATGCGGGGCTGGCCGGCCAGGTCGGTAGGGCCCACGACGTAGGTATTGTCGCCGGCGTCGAGCAGCGGCGAGCAGCCTTGCAGGCGGTAGTCGCCCGAATCGGGGTTGACAAACAAGGGATCGATGCCGGTGAGGATGCCCGGGCCGCAGGTGACGTTGGGCGGTAGGGCGGCGCAGTCTAGGCTGTCGAAGTAGGAGTGGGTGAT
>CAZVZH010000031.1:0-13887 GCA_964630705.1 uncultured Saprospiraceae bacterium
TCTGGTTAGAGGGTTAGAAGGTTGTACACCATTTCGGATGATGTACAACCTTCTAACCCTCTAACCAGAAACCTTCTAACCTTTTTTGTTACCAGAACTTCACGCCGGAATTCAAATAAGCGAGCGCCATTTTATTCAATTGCCCCCAGGTAAATCCGCAGGGGCCGCACTCGTAATACGACATAATATTGCCCACGTCGGGGGTGTAGTATTCGCCGTTGGCATCGGTTTTTTCATTGATAAAAATGCATTCGCCATTGACGTACTGCGGGAGCGGGTCGCCGGCCACGTAGGGATCGGCGGGTGTATCGCAAAGCAGGTCGCCTTCTGTGGCGCAGTTGGAGCCGTTGACGAGTTCGGCGCCGCTGCCTTCGAAGGTGTGGAGCAGGCTGAAAAAGTGGCCGAGTTCGTGGGCGAACACGCCGGCATTTACACAGTCTTTACGGAAAACAATGCTGGAGGTAGTCGCATTGGAAATACCGTTGAGGTCGGCCAGGCCGCAGGCGCCGATGTCGCTGGTAAAATCGGTAACGAAGTACATGTTGATCCGGAAGTCGGCGTGATACTTGGTGACGACCTGGGGAATTTCGGTGTCGGGGTCTTCGAGCACGTCGTGTTGCCAGTTGTCGTGGTAGCGAAATTCGCACACTTCAAACGACACGCAGATGGGGGCAAAAAAAGGATTCACGCCGGCCAGGGCCTGTTCGATATCGGCTTCCTGGACGCCGGGGCTGCCCAGGCTGTCTTTGAAAATGTGGACCACCACCGTGAATTTCTTATCGAGGCAGGGCAGCGACTCGTGTTGGAACGTATAGCTCTGCGCGGCGAGGCGGGTGTTGGCGTAACCCAGCAGGGTTAAAAGGGTAGTTAAAACAAAAAAACGCATAGCGGAGTGGGAGCGTTGGTGAGGATCAGTGCAATTGTTTGGTGTTGGCAAATGTGGCAACTTTCCGCAAGATTTTTACTGCCGCCACCGGTTTTGGTATTTTTTAGCATAAAAATGCCCTACTTTGGCACCTTGTTAGCGACCCTGCGGTTGCCCGACCCAAACATACAACACTTCACTGTTTTATTGACCGACGCCTTGATTATGCGGATAACCATAACCCTGCTGACGCTTTTGCAGACGGCTTTCCTTTTTGCCCAAACGGCCGACATTACCACCGGCTGCGCTCCCATGGAAGTTAAATTTACCCCTCCTGCCGGCGCCGCTTCTTTCTTCTGGGATTTCAAAGACGGCAGCACCTCCCAGCTGGCCAGCCCCACCAATACTTTTATCACCCCGGGCACGTACAACGTGGAGTTCAGCGCCACCCCCGGCGGGCCAGTGTTGGGTACGGTAACCATCACCGTTTACCCCAAACCGGTAGTCGGTTTCACGGCCGTGCCGGAGTCGGGCTGTATTCCCTTGAACGTCAAATTTACCGACACCTCGCTGGTGACCGGCAATATTCAAATCCAGCAATATTCCTGGGTGTTCGGCGACGGCAGCAACGGCACGGGACCAACGCCGGCACACAACTATACCACGGTCGGAAATTTTACCGTATCGCTGGAACTGACCACGAACTACCCCACCTGCGACATCACCGCAGTGTTTACCAACCGCATCCGCACGGGCATCAAACCCACCGTCAATTTCACCACGGTACCCAGCCCGCCCACGGCCTGCGAACCTCCCCTGAACGTCGCCTTTACCAACACGACTACCGGTGGCTCGGGCAACATCACCTACAACTGGACTTTCGGCAACGGCAACACCTCTAACCTGGTCGACCCACCTTCGCAAAACTATACCCAACTCGGCACCTTCACCGTGGCCCTCACCGCCACCGACGCCGTGGGCTGCTCGGCAACGACTACCCGGCAGGTGACGATTGGCAAACCGGCAGTGGATTTTAGTTTGCCTGACACGGTTTGCTTGGGCGACCCGTTTCAAATTACCAACCTCTCGGCACCCGGCAATTACAACTGGACGTTCGGTCCGTCGGCCATTCCGCTGAGCTCGACACAGCTCAATCCTGTTGTGGCCTACACCGCTTCCGGCAACCAAAATGTAACGCTGACCGTCACCACCGGGGCGAATTGTAGCAACTCGGCTACCAAAACAGTGTTCGTCGACCAGGCCAATGCCTTGTTCACCGTTTCGCCGACCTACTCCTGCACGGACCCCACGGTGTTTAATTTTAACGCCAGCTCGCCCGTCGCCACCGCCTGGCTCTGGCAGTTCAGCAACGGCGACACCTCGAAGGTCAAAAACCCGACCTATGTGTGGACCAGCCCCGACACCAGCGGCTACACCCAGCTCGGCCTGTGGCTCGACACCGTTGTTTTGATCGTGACCAACCCCTCGGGTTGCGCGGCTGAATTCATGCGGGTTGACTCGATCTGGCGGCCGAATGCCCGTTTTATCCCCAACAAACAACACGGCTGCGCGCCGCTCACCGTCACCTTCGCCGACAGCAGCATTTCCAATGAAACTATTGTCAACTGGACCTGGCTGTTCGACGATGGCTCGGCGCCGCTGGTGAACAACTCCAACGCGCCCGTCACCCACACCTTTACCCAGCCGGGCGACTATAAGGTACGGCTCATCATCCGCAACAGCGCCGGCTGTATCGATACCTCGTACGTCATTCTCATCGAGGTGGGCGAGCCGATTGCCGGCGATTTCATCGCCGACAAACTTGAGGTGTGCCCGGGCGACACGGTGCATTTTACCAACCTGACCAACGACCCCAGGGTCGATGGCTGGCATTTTTCCTCTGAAAGCGACCGCCTCTGGCATTGTTTTCAGGATAAAAACCCGATCTGGGTGTACAACAGTGAGGCCGGGCCGATGGACGTGTCGCTGACCACCGAATACAACGGTTGCCGCTTTACGGTCACCAAAGACGATTACATTCAGGTGAAAGGTCCAATCGCGCAATTACACTACAAAACCACCTGCGACAACAGCCTGGAATTTG
Source organism: uncultured Saprospiraceae bacterium (assembly GCA_964630705.1). Taxonomy (GTDB): domain Bacteria; phylum Bacteroidota; class Bacteroidia; order Chitinophagales; family Saprospiraceae; genus M3007. Next base: position 2,970 of record CAZVZH010000031.1, read on the forward strand.
TTTTCACCGACGAAAGCTTCCTCGCCACCAACCTCACCTGGTACCTGGGCGACGGCGACAGCTCGCTGCTCAGCACCTTCACCCATGTGTATGACACGCCGGGGGTGTACACCGTGATTTTGAAAGCGGAAAACCCCGGCTCCGGCTGCCCCATTTCGTACGATACCGCCAAGGTGTACCCCACGATTTTAGAGGCTGTTTTTGAACTGCCCGATACCATTTGCGGCGGCGACCCACAACTGCTCGACGCCCGCAAGTCGCTGGGTGTCAACGCCACCTGCTACAAAGGCTACACCTGGTACTTTTCGTTTCAGCGGCCGATCCGGACAGAAAAGGATACCCTGGAGTTTATTTTCGGGCCATCCGGCCTGCAAACGGTTTGCCTCGAAGTGGAAGACATCAACGGCTGCAAAGACACCTTCAAACAGGAATTGATCATCTACAACCGCGCTCCGGAAATCACGGTAGACGACGACACGATTTGTATCCCCAGTACGGTCAAATTCACCGACCTGAGCACAGCCGATTTACCCATTGTCGAATGGGAATGGGACTTTGGCGACGGCTCCACCAGCAATGATCAAAACCCCACCCACACCTACACCACCCCGCCGCCCAACGGACAATTTTTCGAAGTCACGCTGACGATCCATGATACCTACGGCTGCCCGGCCAACGCCACTGTTCTGGTGTATGTGTACAAACCCGTGAGCAATATTCTGACCTTCCCTGCGCCGCCCAATATTTGCGCCGGGCAAGGGGTGTCGTTTACTGCCACCGACTACACGGCCGGCGGCTCCAGCCTTTCCTGGCAGTGGAATTTTGGAAACGGCAACACAGCTACCGGCCAGGGCGCCAGCTCAAATTTCACCAAACCCGGCCTCAACCCAGTCAAACTGGTGTACACTGAAATTGCCACCGGCTGCCGCGACTCCACGTCGGTGAACGTGAATGTGCAGGATTATCCCGTACCCTCCTTTGCCAGTAATGTCGACGGTCAAAGCATCATCTGCTACCCGCAAAACATGCTGTTTACCAATACGACCAGCGCCGCGACGCAACTTTCTATCAGCTGGGATTTGGGCAACGGCACCCCGCCGGTGATTGGAAGCCAGGTCTCTACCGTTTTCCCCAAGGGTACGTACACGGTGACGATGACGGCCAGTACCTCCTTCGGTTGTAGTGCGACGGTGCAGCGCACCTTCACCATTGTCGGCCCCGAAGGCGATTTCGAATTGGATAAAAATGAAATCTGCGTGGGCGACGCCATTCGGTTCAACCTTAAAGACACCGTCAGCATCAGCTCCTGGACCTGGGATTTCGGCGACGGTACCAAGGTCAACAACAAAGACACAGTTTCCCACAACTACACCTTCCGGCCGCCAAGCAACAGCACTACGGCCAAACTGATCCTGCGCGGCGAAAACGACGCCTGCGCCGTCACGCTGCCCATCCTCATCAACTTCTCCCCGGTTAAAGCCGATTTTGCAGTAGGCTCCACGGCCTGCGTCGGGGCGCCCGTGGTGTTTACCAACCTGTCAACACAAGGGGATTTGTCCAGCTGGACTTTCGGCGACGGCGGTACTTCGGCGGACTTGAATCCCGACCACATCTTCGACGCTACGGGCAACTATATCGTAAAACTCGTGGTCACCGACCAGCCATTGGGCTGCCGGGACTCTACCGTAAAAACGATTAAAATAGAAGGGCTCAATCTGGAAACCTTCGGCGAAACGACCATCTGCCCGGGCGACACCACGCTGATTGGCCTGGATATGCCGCTTTTTGGGGCCACGTACATTTGGTCGCCTTCCAACCTGGTGCTGATTCCGAAGGATGAAGCCGTCGTTCAGGTGCGGCCCACGGTGACCACCGATTTTAAAGTCCGCGTGATCGCCGCCAACGGTTGCCAGGACGAGGCCACCATTACAGTGTCGGTCCCCACCGGCTTTACCGGGGCCAGCAACCTGGACACCATCGTCGCCAAAGGCAGCGATGTGACCCTGCCGGTGAGTTTAGACCCGAACTATACATTTGCCTGGACGCCCGCGCCCGGCCCGCAAGGTGATCCGCCGCAATTGATCGGCCTGGATTCCTCGGTGCTGTACACCTTACTGGTGCGCGACCTGCTCGGCTGCACCACTGATTCGTTCTCCTTCCGGGTGCTGGTGATCGCTGAGGACATCGACGCGCCGAACGCCTTCACCCCCGACGGCGACGGCACCAACGATGTGTTCAAACCAATCGCCGACGGCGAGGAATCGCTGGTCAACGTGCTCACTCTGCGCGTGTACAACCGCTGGGGTCAGCTGGTGTACGAAGGCCGCGGACCGCTGGACATGATCGGCTGGGACGGTCGCGTAGACGGTAAGGAAGCGCCTTCCGATGTATATGTCTGGACCGCCGAGGTAGAGTTTTTAACAGGAAAACGAGTGGCCCGCCAAGGAGACCTTACCTTGCTTCGGTAAGCGAAAATTGGGGACTTTTCAAACAACAATGCCACACCTGGTTTCGGGTGTGGCATTGTTGTTTTTATGCTGTCCACCTGGAGAGGGTTCGGCAGAAAATGCGGAATGACGCCTGTTTTTTGTGGCCTACTGTGATGCGCATCACCAAGTGGCCCCCCAGCCTGCTTGTAGCTTTGTGCCATCCAAACACACTATTGGATATTTTCGGGTAAAGACCTTCCAGGTTTCGCAAACCTGGAAGGTCTGGATTCATCCCAAGAACAAAATGTCGAGTAGTGTGCCATCCAAACACACAGCACAAAACAGTTTGTAACATGGCAATTGTAGGTTACCTGGCAGCGTCGCTGATCGGCGTTTCGCTTGGACTCATTGGCGGAGGCGGCAGCATCCTCACGGTCCCGGTTTTAGTTTATTTGTTCGGCGTCGACCCGGTTTTAGCCACGGCTTATTCGCTCTTTATTGTTGGGCTTACCAGCCTGGTTGGCACCATTCCAAAGTATCATGAGCATCTGGTTAACTTAAAAACAGCGGTAATTTTCGGCATCCCGTCCATTATCGCCGTATACGCCACCCGCACCTGGCTGGTGCCCCTGATTCCCGACCCCGTATTTAGCATCGACGGTTTCGTGGTAACCAAAGCCATGCTCATGATGGGGCTTTTTGCTTTGTTGATGGTTTTTGCTTCCATATCCATGATTCGCGATACTCCTGCCGTAGCCGATGGCGGGTATGCCGGCACAGCGCCACAACAGTTCAACTACCCGATGATTTTACTGGAAGGCGCAGTTGTGGGCGTTTTAACCGGACTGGTTGGCGCCGGCGGCGGTTTTTTGATCATTCCCGCCCTGGTTTTATTTAGCAAACTGCCGATGAAACAAGCGGTCGGCACCTCCTTACTGATCATCGCTGCCAAATCGCTATTCGGGTTTATGGGCGACCTTTCCCACTACCACCTCGATTGGTTGCTCCTGGGCACCATTACAGCGCTGGCAATTTCCGGGATTTTTGTAGGCAATCGCCTCAGCCGTTATGTCGACGGCAACAAACTGAAAAAAGCATTTGGCTGGTTTGTGCTGCTGATGGGCGTTTATATCCTGGTGAAAGAACTTTACCTGAACCCTGCGGCGACTGCTGCCATGGGGCACTAACCTTGCCGTTCAGAAAGGGCCCGGCGCAACGAAGTGATCAATGTCACAGGATATGCGCCGGGGGCTATCCGAACTTTGCGGAAGCTGCCCATCAGAAAATACCAGTCAAATATGAAATGGATTACCGCCTTTTTTTGGGTCACGTTCTCTACAACGGGAGTTTTGACCGCCCAACAAAACCACGAGCTGCCAAAACCAACGCCCGAGCAGTCGGCAGCATCCCCAAAAACTGCCTCCAACCTGCTCGAGGCCTTTGAACACGGCCATTTCCACGGCCATTTCCGGACGTTTTTCATGACCACCGATAATACCCGCAACCTTTCCGACTATTATGCCTGGGCGGCGGGGGGAGGCTTGCATTTTAGTTCGGCGCCCTGGCACGGATTTAATTTCGGGATTGGCGGAGTCTTTCATTTCAACCTGGCTTCCTCCGACTTAGGCGCCAAAGATTCGCTTACCGGCGCCGTGAACCGCTACGAAATTGGACTCTTCGATGTCAGCAACCCCTACAACCGCGACGATCTCGACCGCATCGAAGAACTTTGGCTGCGCTACCAATGGAAAAAATCACGCATCACCATTGGACAGCAAGCCCTGCAAACGCCCTTCATCAATTATCAGGACGGTCGCATGCGCCCAACCGCCGAATCGGGCGCTTGGCTGGAATTCAACGACTGGAAAAACACCAAACTCGAAGCCGGCTGGCTCTGGAAAATGTCGCCCCGTAGTACGGTAAAATGGTACGGCATCGGCGAGTCCATTGGGCTTTACCCCAAAGGGCTGAACCCTGACGGCACGGGCAGCGGTTACCCCGAAAATCTCGACAGCAAAGGCATTGCGCTGCTGGGCGTCACCCGGCAGTTTGGGAAAAACACCAACGTTCAAATCTGGGACCAATACGTGGAGCACATTTTCAACACCGCGTTCGCACAAGTCGACTACAGCCAGCCCCTATCCAACGGCGACAAACTCCTGGCCGGCCTTCAGTACACCCACCAGGATGCCGTGGCCGACGGAGGCAACCCCGATGCAGCCCTCCGCTACTTCCAAGCGGGCGGCCAGTCCAATGTTATCAGCGCCCAAGCCGGTTGGCAACGCGGCGGCTGGAAAGCCTTGCTTGCCTACACCCGCATAACCGCCGACGGCCGTTTCCTTGCTCCGCGGGAATGGGGGCGCGAGCCTTTTTACACCTTTATGCCCCGCGAACGCATCGAAGGCAGCGGTAATTCGCAAGCCGTCACCGGCCGGGTCAGCTGGCAGGCAAAAAACCAAAAATTGCGCCTGGAAGCAGCATATGGCCATTTTTATCTGCCTGATGTTACCGCTCCAGCCTTGAACAAATACGCTTTCCCGGCTTTCCGGCAATTGAACCTCGACGTTCGGTATGCCTTCGGCGGCATGCTGGACGGATTGAAAGCGCAAGTCCTTTACGTTTGGAAAGGCCGGATTGGGGAGGTTTATGGCAACGACAAATTGGTCATCAACAAAGTCGACATGTCGCACCTCAATCTGGTGCTGAATTACACGTATTAAGAGCCTATGCGGTCCAGCATATCCTGCAACCAATCTTTATTCGCCAGCGGCTGGAGCCGCTCCATTTTGTCGAGCAGCTGCGCTTGTTGTTGGCGGTGTTTGACCGGGGCGCGGGTGTCGCCGCCGTGTTTCCACTGCAGGAGTAAGCGCAGCATTCGGATAAAATTCAGGTTAGCCGTTTTCCCGAACGCCGACAGGCTGCGGTTGCGGCGCAGCAGCTGTTGCGTAGCCTCCAGCAAGGCCTGAAGCGCCTCCGTTTCATCCAGTAAGTAATAGCTTTTCAATTGCATGATCTTGGCGCCCAGGTGGTAGCTGAAGTCGGTAAACTCCACGTTTTGCAAGGTCAGCAAGGTCGCTGTATACTGCTCTTTTTCAAAATACAAAGCGGCCAGGTTGTAGGCGTAGGCGTTCTCCTGCTCGGAAGGCGGAAGCAGTGCGCGGTAGTGGTTCAGAAACTGCTCCGTCCAGGCAAAAGCGCCGCTGCGCAAGCCGGCCGTGGTAATGTTTTTGAACGTCCACTGCGACAAGCGGCCCTGGCGCAGCAGCACGCCCCGGTCGAGCAGGGTTTGGTACAGCGCGAGCGCCTCGGCATAGGCTTCGGGCTGACCGGCATTGATCCGACGGATGCAGTAATTGAGGGCGTACTGGTACAGTGCGGCCAGCTCGTCGGGTTCGAATGCGGCGTAGTGCTGGTCCAGGCTGGCGGTCAGGGCTGAAAAATGCTCCGGGTTAGGTTGTTCCAGCAGGTCGAAGGCGCGGAGGTATACCTGAACGGTGGGCATTTCCACCAAAAAATTTTCCTGCCGGCACCAGTTCCGCACCTCGGCCAGCCAGCGCGGTGGCTCGCCGCCCTGCAGCACGGACAAGCCCTGCCGGCTGAGCAGGGCCGCGCCCAGGCGCAATTTTTCCAAAACGAATGCCGCATCGGCGGCCCGGGCCTGGCGGTACAAATGCTCGCCGGCCACCCGTTTAGCCCGCCGGCTTTCGAGCACTTCGGAGGCCTCCCACCAGCGCAGCTCGAAAAACTGGCGCCGCGACGTTTGCCCGGGCCGCCGGTCGAGCGCGCTGCGGCACTTGGCCAGAGCGGCCGCGGCCGGCGCCTCGAGGTTGCGATCGAGCAGGGCGTTGGCAGCTTGCAACTCCAGTTCCAGCGGCTCGGCGGCAAGGCGTTCGACGGCTAAAAAACCGAGCAGGAGGGCGTACAAGTCCGAAAGCAGGTTGTTCAATTTGAGTTCGTCGTAGGTCGCCTCCGCGCCGTACACCCGGGCGAAAAAATCGGCCTTGCCCGGCATGTTTTCGTCGAAATCGGGCCCGAAAGGCAGCAGCGCATCGGCCAGGGCGCGGAGCTGGCTGTTTTTGTTGAAATACGGCGAAAAAACGTACTCCCGCCAGCGGCTGCGCTCCCGCGTCTGCAGCGTGCGCAAAACAGTGATGAGTTTGCTTTGGTGCATGGATTTGTCGGTGAAGCGGCAAATTTTAAAAAATAAAAATTTCTATAAACCCAAAAAAACTAGTTTGCATGGCTGTGAACAAAATTTCTCATTCGGCTACCGGTTTTATTTTTTAAATACTTCGGCAAAAAAGGCACATTGTTTTATGATTTTCAATATTTTAAAATCCTGACTTTCTGTATTTCCTATGTGCCTATGTGTTTAAGAATTAAAACTACGGGCCTTGCTCACCTGATTTTAAGTCCGTAGTCTGGCAGAAAACCGCATCATTTTTTAAGGTAAAATTTTCTATAAACTTCCAAAAATGTACTTGTTCGCCCTGGAGACTGCCGGTAGTTTTGCAGGGTAAAAATCCAGGCTGTCCGTGTGTCGCCGCCCAATAAATTCTTGTTCATGAAACGTCTATACCTACACAAATTTAAAAGCCTGCTCCTCTGCCTAATGCTGCTGACTGCCCTGCACCGGCTCGCCACAGCCCAGTCGGGCAGTTGCTTTTCTTTTCAGATGCCGGTAGTGCCGGCCCAGCAAAACGACACGGTAGTTTTACCGCTCCGGGTGTTCCATTTCGATCAAATAGTATCCATGCAACTGGCCCTGCAATGGTCGCCCGACGCCTTACAGTTCCTCAGCCTAGAACTGGGCGCCAACCCCTTAGGCCTCACCATGGCCAACTTCAATGTCGGACAAACCGGGCGGCTGCTCTCCGCTTGGTACGACCCCACTGCATCCGGGCTCAGCTTACCCGACAGCGCGGCGCTGTTTTACCTGAAATTTCGCGTGCTGGCCAACACGCCCGGTATGTATCCGGTTGCGCTCGACCTCAGCTGGTACAACGAAATCGTCGACCTCAGCTTTACCGTTCTGGTTCCCGCCTTTCAGGCCGGCGGAGCGCAGGTAGGAGCAGTGCCGGCATCGCCCCTGCAGCTCAACGACTTTTGCTCCACGCCGGCCACCAGCTGCTCCAACCCAAACGGGGCGGTCACCGGCATCCTCTCCGGCGGCGAGCCCCCGTACACCGTGGTTTGGACAGGCCCAAACGGGTTCAGCGCGACTACTACCGACCTTGCAATCAACAACTTGCATCCCGGCGCCTATTCCGCCCTGGTCACCGACGCAGCCGGTGCAACGCTTCTGGTCCAGGCCGACCTGCTTGCCGGCCGCATTCCGATCCAGGTAGCCAGCGCGGTCGTTCCGGCCTCCTGCGGCCAAAACGACGGCTGTATCCGCCTGACGGCCACGAGCTGGGCGCTGCCGATCAGTTATGCCTGGTCGGATACCAGCCTGAGCGGTCAAAATGTTTGCGACCTGTCGCCGGGCGTGTACACCGTTACCGCTACCGACGCCGCGGGCTGTTCGCATACCGAAAGTTACACGGTGGCGGCAGGCTCGAGCTTGTTTCTTGATATACTCAGCTCTCCGGCAAACTGTGCCAACAACCAATTGGGCACCGCGCTGGCCGTCCCCCAAAACGGCCAGCCGCCCTACTGGTACACGTGGTCGACCGCCGACGATACCCCCCTGATCACCGGGCTTTTTTCCGGCGCGTACGCCGTCACCGTTACCGACCAAACCGGCTGTTCCGGCGTCGCCGTGATTTTTATCCCCGATGCTACAATTGCCGATTGGGCGCTCAGCCTCCAACCCATTTGCGGCAGCGGCGGCCTGGGCGACCTGATCCTGCTGACCGGCAACCCAACCGCCCTGGAGTATCCGGTGACCCTGACCTGGAACAACGGCACTACGCAAATGGTCAGCGCTCCGGCCGGCGATACGCTGGGCTTGCTCAGCGACCTGCCTGCCGGGCTGTACGGCCTCACCGTAGCCGACAGCACGGGTTGCGGACAAACGCTGGATGCCGCGCTGGCTTGCCTCGGGCCTGTGCCGGCCGATTCCGCCGCGCTCGTCTGGCCCGGCGACGCCGACAACAACAACGCCGTGAATCACCACGACTTACTTTATCTGGGAATGGCCTTTGGCGCCAACGGCCCCGCCCGCGCCAACGCCAGCATCGACTGGGTAGGCCAGCCTGCGACCGACTGGCCTCAGACCACCGGAGGCCTTTCCGTCAATTTTAAAAACATGGACACCAACGGTGACGGCCTGATCGACGCCGCCGACACCCTGGCCATCGCGGCCAACTGGGGCCGGGTGCTCGACCCGCTCGACGACAACCCTTTCGCCGCCGCCACCACCGTGCCCGGCATGGCGCCTACCCCTGCGCCCGAACTTTCGTTGCCGGCCGACACGCTTTTTGCCGGGCAATCGGTTTTTATCCCGGTGGTGCTGGGCAGCCCGGGCGCCCCGGCCGATAGCTTGCATGGCCTGGCATTCAGCCTGTCGTACGACCCCAAAATTCTGCGCGCCGTGTACTTCGAACCGCTGGCATCCTGGTTCGGCGACCCGGCCGACGGCTTGATTTGTCTGCAACGCAGTTTCCCCGGCCAGAACCGGCTCGACATTGCCATCAGCCGAACCGACGGGCTGCCGGCCAGCGGTTTCGGGATCATCGGCCGCACCTTCATTATCATCGAAGACGACATTTTTTTACGCGAAAAAGCCGAGTATGTGGAGTCGGGCGGCGGGTTTACCGGCACGCTGAGCACCACCCTGCACGTCAGAAATATCCGCACCCGAACACCTTCCAACCGCCAACTTGAGGTCCGGCCCAGATTCACCAAACTGGTCGTTGCGGAAACGGTGGGCGTCACACCGGACGCCCATCCCGACAAACTCGAAATACAACCCAACCCAGCGAGCGCGCTGTTGCGGATTTCCACCCAAGAAATAATGCTTCGAAATGTGGAAATTTGGGACTTGTACGGGCGCTTGCAGGCAAATTTTCCGCAGCTGGATGCCCACAGCCTGGAAATTCCGGTCGAACACTGGCCCAGAGGAAGTTACTTACTTAAAGCCTACACCGAACGGGGCGTTTTAACTCAAAAAATCCTGTGCCATTAATTCCGTCTCTTATGAAAAACATTTGCCTGATCCTCCTGCTTTTATCTGAGACGGCGCGCCTGAATGCGCAATGCTCTCCGGACCAAATCCCGCCTTTGCTCGTTCCAAAAATCAACGCCGCGGCACCCCTGGGCGGTCCGCACTGTACGGCTGCGGTGTTGCCCGAGCAGCTCCTGAGCAGTTTTTCCGACAACTGCACGGCCAACCCCGGCATTAGCCTGCGGGTGCGCCGCGCCGGCGCCGGCGCCGGGCTGCCCTTGCTGCCGGCCGGGGGCCAGCTCCTGCTCACGCCCGACGATTTTGGCGCGCCGGTATTTGCCGAAGTATGGGCCCGCGATGCCGCCGGCAACACCGCCTTTTTGTACACCAGGCTGACGGTGCAAAATCCGGGGGGATGCGCCTTTGCGTTGTTGCCCGATACGATTTCCGCTGGGGCCGGGCTGCCGCAAGGCATTGGCCTCGAAGATGTCAGCTGGTTGGTTTCGGCCAGCATGCCACCCGGCGCCCCGGTGTCGACCTGGGAGTTGGACCGAAACCTGGTGCTGGGCGCCGACCTGTTCGATGGCCCCGCGCAGGACAAAATTTTTGAAATTCAGCCCAGCAAAGACGACAACCCGCTCAACGGCGTGACCACCTACGACGCAGTGTTGATGTTGCTCGATATTCTTCAGGTTCAAGCCCTGGGCAACCCCTACAAATACCTCGCTGCCGACGTCAACCGCGACCGGCGCGTCAATGTGGCCGACGTGGTTGATTTGCGCAAATTGGTGCTGGGCATTTACACCGAACTGCCCGACAGCCCTTCCTGGCGGTTCGTACCGGCCGACTATGTTTTCCCCTTTCCTAATCAGCCATTTTATGAAATCGTGCCCGAATCGATCGTGTTCGACCGGCACCGCAGCGCGCCACTGCCCGATTTTATCCCGCTAAAAGTGGGCGACCTCAACTACAACGCCCTCCTCAACAGCCTGCAAGAAACCGATGACCGTCAAACGGCCGAACTTTGGCTGCCCGACCTGCCCATCCAGGCTGGCGAGCGCGTCCGCGTGCCGGTCAGCCTGACCGGGGTGTCAGATTTATTCGGCTTGCAGACCGTGCTGCGTTTCAATCCCGCCCAATTGGAGCTGCTCGGAATCGAACCGGCCGGGCTGATCGATTTTTCCAGTCAGCATTTTTTTCAGCCGGAGCCCGGGCTACTCACGCTCAGCTGGCTCGACCAGGAGCGTCGCGCGCCCGACTCAGAGCAGCCGTTGTTTTTTCTGGAATTAAAAGCACACCAAAACAGCCGGCTCAGCGCAGCGCTGGTCCTGGCATCCGAGCGCCTGAAGCCGGAAGTGTACTCCAGCGCAGGGGCTGTTTC
>CAZVZH010000031.1:13987-15815 GCA_964630705.1 uncultured Saprospiraceae bacterium
GGCGTTTTTAGTTACCGGCTCCATGCCGGAGGATCGGTGCAGTCGGGGCGTGTGGTTTTTCGCTAGGTATTGACGAAAGCGCAACTTCCCCACCTCAAAATCGTGCAGTTGTCCTTTCACCGTTACTAAAGCAACCCGTTCGGGCGTGTATTTTTGCAAAAAAACACACCCGGACTATGGCTAATTTCCGTTGCCTTTATTTTATCCTGTTCGTTACCCCCCTTGCCGCGCAACTGCCGGTGCCGGCTACAGGCTCGATCCAGCGGCTCGAAAATTTCCCTTCCCGCTTTGTTGCCGCCCGGCATGTGGATATTTGGTTGCCGAAAAACTATGATTCGGGGAAAAAATACGCTGTGTTGTACCTGCACGACGGGCAAATGCTGTTCGACTCCTCCCTGACCTGGAACAAGCAGGAATGGGGCGTCGACGAAACGCTTGGCCGTTTGATGGACCACGGTAAAATTCGCGATTGCATAGTTGTTGGTATTTGGAACGCCGGTCGACTTCGCCACAGCGAGTATTTTCCGCAAAAGCCCTTTGAAAGTCTGGGCGATACGGAATTGCAGGCCGTGCGCGCAGCCCTTCCAGCCGACCGGCAGGTAGAGAGCCAAGACTTTGCGGCACAGTCAGACCAGTACCTGCGGTTTTTGGTTACCGAACTCAAACCGTTCATCGACACCAACTTTTCAACGGCGGCTGACTCCAGCAACACGTTTATCGCCGGCTCCAGTATGGGCGGCCTTATTTCGATGTATGCGATTTGTGAGTACCCGCAGGTTTTTGGCGGAGCGGCCTGTTTGTCTACGCACTGGCCGGGCATATTTTCGATGGAAAACAATCCGGTTCCCGATGCTTTTTTACGCTACCTGAGCGCGCATTTGCCCGACCCGCAACACCACAAAATTTACTTCGATTACGGCACGGCTACCCTCGACGCCTTGTATGAAAGCACACAAATCCGGGTCGACCGCCTGATGCAAGAAAAAGGCTTTTCGCCAGCGCGCTGGCAAACGCGCAAGTTTGAAGGCGCCGACCACTCGGAGCGGGCTTGGCGGGACAGGTTTGAAATCCCCGCTCAGTTTTTACTGAAAAAATAGTTGCGGCAAACGCCTCACAAGCGCTCCAAACCCGGGGAAAAATAATTGATCAGCGGTGCTGCCGACAAAGCCCCCGACAGGTCGAGCGCCTTGAGGTATTGTCGGTACAGCGCCTCCTCCAGGTCGAGCAAGATGAGTTCGCGCCGCAACTCAATGCTCCGCGCCAGCAGTAAGTTCAGGGGACTGACGGCCGCGCCTTGGGCGAGGGTGTAGCGGGCCTGGCTGTCGGTCCATTGCTGGCGGGCCAGTTGCCAGCGTTGGTACAGCTCGGCGAAGCGCAGCTGAGCAGTTGCCCGTTCGCGGGCAGTTTCCTGTTGGTAAAGTTCCAGGTCTTGCCGGGCGGAGAACCGCTCGATTTCAAGTCCGGCCTTGCGCACCCGGTCAGAGCCGCGGTACGGAAGGCGGAAGCCCAGGCCGACCGAAAAATCGCGGCGAAAACCTTCGTCGGGCCGGTTTTGGTAGCGGACTTGCACAAAATCGAGCACTTGAGCGGAGCGCGCCCGCAGCAGGTTTTGCTCGGCGAAGATGCGGTCGATACGGGCTTGTTGCTCGGCGGATTCCGGGTGTTGCCCCTGAGCGCCGGATAAGCCTTCCAGCACCGGTGCGAGTTGCCAGGGTTGGATAAAATTGGCGAGATCGAGTGCCCAGCCGGCGGGCAAGTCCGGAAGCGCGGTTTGAAAAAACTGGCGCAGTTGGCGTTGGCGCGCATCATTTTCTGCGAGGTCGAGAGC
>CAZVZH010000031.1:15915-30024 GCA_964630705.1 uncultured Saprospiraceae bacterium
TGGCGCTGGCGTTTGATTTCAGACAATCCGTTGACGCTCAGGCGCGCCAGGTACTCTTCGCGGGGCCATTCGAAGCGGTCGGTTTCGGTTCGAAATTCCAGTTCTTCCAACCAGGGCAAGCTGGCGCTGCGGTTTTGAAAATACTGCAGGCGGGCTTCACGGGCGAGCAGGCGCTCGTCGGCCTCCACCCCGCGCAACAGCGCAGCAGAGCCGAGGGCTTGGGCTACTAGCGCGACCGGAAATACGAGTCCGGCCAGCGCAACAAAGGTCGATTTCAGGCAAGTTTTTTTCATCTCCAGTCAAACCAGTTGTCCGCATCCACTCCGGTGCGCTGCAGCGCCACTTTTTCCTTTTGCAAAAACCGGTTGTTGGCAGGTATCCGCACCAGCACTTCGCGGCCGTATGTTTTAATTTCCGGCAATTTGCGCAGGCGCTCCGGAATTTCGACTACCCGGTGCCCCAGGCCGGCCACTTGGCCCAGGCAGGCTTCGGAGGGGTGGAGGCTGGAGGCGACCCGCAAGGTATCGCCGACCTGGATTTTCAGGATCAGGCTTTCGTGCACATAGGCCACCACGGTATTCGGGTTTTGCTCGTAAAAAGACACCAGGGTACTGAAGGCCGGCACGTTCTCTCCGGGTTTGCAATGGATGGCGCCGATGAGTCCGGCGGCCGGCGCAAACACCCGCAGCCGCTGTTGTTCCTGTTCGTCGAATTGCACAGCGGAGCGCAGTTTGCCCAATTGCGCGGCGGCGGGCCCGGCGGTCAGGGCCAGCTCGCGCTCTACCCGGGCGATTTCGGCGTCGATGGGCGCCAGGGCCAGTTGCAGCTCCTGCCGCAAGGCGTCGAGCCGGGCGGCCTGGGGGCCGGAAGCCGGCGCCGAGGTATCGGCAAGGGCTACGCTGGTCAGTTGGCGGAGCAGGCTGCGGTTCAGCGCGATTTCGGATTCCAGCATTTGAATTTTAGACTGGATAGCCGCCGACTTTTCCCGGCGTTCGGCCAGCAGGCGTTGCACGTCACCCTGGAGTTGGGCGACCCGCAGGCGGTCGCGGGCCTGGAGTTCGTCCAGTTCATGGCCGAGTTCCCGGATTTCAGCGGTTAGTGCAGGGCGGGAAAGTTCCAGCAAAAGCGTTCCGGCAGTGACAAATTGGCCCGGCGCCACGAAAATTGCTGTGACCGTACCGGCATGATCGAGGTTGATTTCTGTCTCCTGATTTTCCGCCACGCCGTAAAAACTGGCGGTTTCACGCCCCAGAAACCGGTAGATACCGAAGAGGGCAAACCCAAGAACCGGCATGAGCCAGTAGAGCAAATTGAAACGCGGCATAGTTCAGTCGGTGAGGTTGACGTAGGTGTCGTTGAGGGTGAACCGGAGTGCTTGCATCTCCGGGAGTGCGCGCAAAGCACGGGCCAGCAAAATAGCCTGTTGTTCCTGCTTCAGCCGCAGTTGAAACGTGTATTCCACGTATTCGCCGCGGCCTTCAGCGTGCAGCAACCGGTAGCGTTTCAAAACGAAATCGGCGGAATGGCGGCGAATGATTTTTTCCAGGTCATCGCGTTCCATCGGCTCGGGCGGCAGTTCGAAACGCAGGTCGCCCAGCAAATTGCTTTTCCGGCTGAACGGCGTCAGCACCAGTAAAAAGGCGATGAGGCAAAAAGCCAGCGTTCCGATCAGGGCCGTTAAAAAACTGTACACCCCACAGGCGATTCCCGCCGCCATGGCGGCAAAAATGAAGGAAATATTGCGGGTGCTGATCAGATTGGTCCGGAACCGCAAAATCGCCAGGGCGCCGAAAATACCGAAACCGCGGGCCAGGCTGTCGCCGATCGATTGCATGATGGTCGCCGTTACAATCGCCATCAAAATCAGCGATTGAATAAAATGGTGCGGTACAGCCACCTCCCGCGACGTTTTTTCATAGGTAAAAACAATCAGGGTCGACAGCAGGAAGGCCAGCAACACCGAAAAGATGATCAGGAAAACCGACTGGTTGTCGGAATTTGAAAGGGTTGATAAAAATTCCATGAATGAAAATACATGATAATTGCGGGGATTAGGCAGCGCCCACCAGCACGTTTTTCAAACCGACCTTTTCAAATTTGACCAGAAGCCATCTCCAACCGCAGTTAAAAAAGTCAACAGTCAAATTTGAAAAGCCAATTTGAAAGGTGCGCAGCTCAATCCAACACCACCAATTGTTTCACCGCCGGGCCGTACTGTACCAGGTAAATTCCCGGAGCCCAGTTGCGCAGTTGAACCGTCGTTTCCAAGCCATCCGGTACTTGCTCCAACAGGATTTGTCCGGTCAGGCTGGAGATGCAGATCGGCGCACCGTCGATCAGCTCGCTCAGGCGAACCGAAAACGTTTGCGTCGCCGTGGGGTTGGGGAACAGCACGAGGTTGTTCACATCTTTAAATTGTTCGGATAAACCGACGGAGTTGTTGTTGGCATTGAACGTAGGCGCTTGGATGACAAAGTTGCCGGCGCCGTTGGGCACGCGGGCGAAACCCATGTCGGTCGTTTGTTGGCCAAACGTGATCGAATCGGCAATCACCAGGTCGGGCGTGAGCAGGAACAGCACTTCGCCGCTGGCAGAAAGTTTGAAGTTGCAGTGGTCGGGGCCGTCGACGCCGTCTTCATCGGCCCAGAAGATTTTGTACCCGTAAGCCGGAATGGTTTGGCCCTGCGGTATCTGGTATTTCGGCAGGTTGTTGGGGTTGTCGGACAGGTAGTAGCCGCTCAGGTCGACCGTTTGGGCGGAGGTGTTGTACAGTTCGATCCAGTCTTCAAAATCGCCTTGCGGATCGGCAATGGTAACCGAGTTGGAGGCCATCAATTCGTTGATGACGACGGGGCTGTACGGAGCGGTGGGCGTTTGCACCTGATAAATAAATACGTCGTGCTCGGCGCCGGCAGGCAAGTACGTCACGGCGCGGGCGGGGTTGTTGGCCACCGCTTCGATGTAAAAGCGCATCCAGGCGCCGGCGGTTTGGGCGGGAATTTCAGCGCCGTAGAGGCCGTCGCCAGCGGCGCCGTCGTAGTGCGCGCCGTCGTCGAACATTGGGGTGGCGGTAAAGTTTCCAGTTAATTGGTTGGAGTAGAAAAGGTTGACCCCGAAAATCCCGACTGAGGAGCTCACCTGTGCCTGCACATTGGCCACTTCGCCTGCCAGCGGTTGTACCCAAACGGCGCCGGCGGCATTGAGCAACGCCGCGCTGGCGATGACAGGGGCCGGCTGTTTTACTTCGCTGTTGTTCAGCAGGTTGGTGCGACGGGTAGCGATGAAATTTTTCAAAACACCCACTTCGCTTAAAAACTGATTGTAGGAGTACAACTTTTTAGGGTCGGCTTGTACCAAGGGAGCGATTTGGGCTTGGTAGTTGTCGAGCATAGCATTGCACACGGCCGGGTCCATTTCGTCCTGAATGATCGTGCGCAGATGCGCCAGGTAGCGTTGGCGCCACATGGGTACTGCCAGAATGCGGTTCAGCAGGGGATAGTTGACTTTTGTTTCATTGTAAAACGGGCTCCAGCCTGCCAGGTTGAGTTCCATAACGCTATTGCCGTCGTACTCCAAGGGCGTCATCCGGCCCGTTTCCGGCTCGTAGTACAGGTAGTAATCCATTTTGCCTTTATGCACGTAGCTGTCGTCGTCGGAAAAGGCGATTTCGGAGGCCAGGTGCCAGAGGGTGCGGTCTATGTCCAAAAAGTTGGGCAACACATTGGGCAGTTCCGCCAGCGGGGTGCTGTTGAGGGCGTTGCAGGTAGCGATGAGGTGGCTCCAGGGATTGTCGATGTCGCTGCTCTTCAGGGTGTAGTATTTCTGGTACTGCGCGGTATCCGTGCCAAGGTAGTTGAGCGCGGCCGTGCCATCGCCCCAACCAGGGCCGCCGGGGCCGCCGCCGGTGGAGCCGTCGGGCCGGTCGGCGCGCCAGTTGGCGCCGTCGTTGCTGAAAAACCACTCCGACAGAAAGTCCTTGTTGAGCTGCTGAACATTGGGGTACAGCCCCCAGTTTTGGCCGTTGATCGTTAATTGTACAAAGCAGGACTGTGCAGCGGGGATATGCCGGCGGATTTGGCGTTGAAAAAATACCTCGCGCAAAAAGGAAGCATCCTGAAAGCAGTTATTCAGGTTTAAGGTTTGGTAGCCCATCAGGCTTTGTTTAGGGCGCACATAATCCAATGTGATATTGAAGGATTTCTTCTGAGAGTTGGTCGTGCCCATGTACGAGGTTTGGCCTTTGAACCGCACGCCTACGCTGTCGAAGGTGACGCCGTCAACCGTCATGGTGGCGGGCAGATCGGTTTTGGAGCTGTAGTTGCTGGTAAGCAGGGTCCAATAGTTCGGTTGAGCAAAATTGAGGTTGATCGTCCGGACAATGGCCGAATCGTACAAGCCTGTAGGCGCCTGATCGCCGGTAATCAATCGGTGGCCATCGGCGGAAATACGCATTTTCGGAGGCAGGTTTTGGGCGAGGTTGGGCGAAATGCTCCAAAGCAGGAGCAAGCAGGAAAACAGTAGTTTACAGGTGCGCATGTACAGATTTTTAAAAATGGACTAGTAAAATAAAGCGGCGTTTAACGAGCAAAAGTGCTGCTAATGAAGCAAAATCAGGTCAGGGAATCCCTGAATTGCTAATTGTTGCAAGGTTTTGCCTGTCTGGCTTTACGGAAAAAGTGGGAGCAAGGTTGCGCACAAACTTCAACCGGACTTACCTTACGGCCAGGATGCGACATTTCGTACTCGTTTTCACCGCCTTGTTCATTGCCTTCGCCGGCAGCGCGCAAATTGCCCCGCAAATCCGGAATTTTTCACCGGAAAGCTACCGAGGGCAAAACCAAAACTGGGCCCTGGCACAATCGAAAGCCGGCTGGATCTACGCCGGCAACAACGGCGGGCTGCTCGAATTCGACGGCGCCCGCTGGCTGCAGTACACGCTTCCGGAAAAACAAACCGTGCGGGCCGTGGCTGCCGGACCGGGCCAGCGGATTTTCTGCGGCGGCTTCGCCGAATTCGGCTACTGGCAACCCGACGAATTCGGCCAACTGCGCTACCACTCCCTGAGCAAAAACCTGCGCAGCGACCGCCTTTTTAAGGAAGAAATCTGGCATATCCTGGCCACGGAACAGTTCGTCCTCTTTCAGTCGTTTTCCACGATTTACAAATACGACTTTGAAAAAGTCACCATCCTGCAACCGCCCAACTCCATCATGTTTGCCCGCGCGGTGCAGGGCCGGGTACTGGTACCGGTGATCGAGCGCGGGCTCTACGAACTCCTGCCCGACAACTCCTTTCGTTTTGTAAATGGCTCAGAGCCGCTGGCTGATAAAATTGTGCAATTCCTTATCCCCGGAAGTAATGGAACTCTCTGGGCCGGCACGACCAACCACGGCATTTTTGAACTGGAAAACGACCGCTGCCGACCCTGGCCCAGCCCACTCAACTCCATTTTCACCAAACAACAACTGAACAAAGCGCTGGCCCTCCGGCAGGGCGGCTGGGCTTTCGGCACCATCCTCGGCGGACTGTACCTGCTCGACGAGCGGGGCCAATTGCGCTACCACCTCAACCGCGAAAACGGGCTGCAAAACAATACCGTGCTCGCCCTGGCCGAAGACCGCGACGGCCAGCTGTGGGCGGGCCTCGACCGGGGCCTCGACTTGATCCTCCTGCAGTCGCCCCTGACTTTTTTCACCGACCTCAGCGGCAAAACCGGCGCGGTGTACTCGGCCGCAAAATGGAACGGCAACCTGTACATCGGCACCAACCAGGGCGTCTTCAAACAAACACCTTCCGGATTTCAACTGCTCGACGGCACGCAAGGGCAGGTTTGGCAACTGGGTGTTTTTGGCGGCCAGTTGTTGTGCGGGCACAATGCCGGCACTTTTCTGATCCAGGATGCAGCCGTCCGCAGCATTTCCAGCGTCACCGGTGGCTGGTGTACCTTGCCAGTACCTGGCCGGCCCGACTTGTTGCTGCAAAGCAGCTACACCGGCTTGCTTGTGTTTCGCCGCCGGCCCGGAAAAAGCAACTGGGAACTGGCGCACCGGATACAAGGTTTTACCGAGCCATTAAAAAAAATTGTGTTCGACCCCAGCGGAACGCTTTGGGGCGCCCACCCGAACAAAGGGCTGTACCGCCTGCGCCTGAGCCCCGACCTCCAACGGGTGCAGGAATACCGGCTGTTTACCCGGGAAGACGGGCTCCCCAGCGACTTTGCCCTGAGCCTCGAGGTGGTGCTGGGCAAACCGGTGTTGAATACCCTGTTCAGCCCCATGGAAATTGTTGACTCCGCCGGGCGCCACCATTTCCGCGCACTGACCAACCTGCCGCAACGGCAGCGGTGGCTGCCCGGCGCCGATGGCGATTATTTCAGCGTCGACAGCATCGGACTCCGCTGGCATCCGGCCGGACGACCGCCGCTGCCGCTGCCACTCACCTTGATCCCTGGTTACGAACACGTAGCGCCACTGGGCACCGGCGCTTACCTGTTCTGTTTGGAAAACGGGTTTGCCCTGCTGGACAAATCGCGTATGCTGGCGCAAAACGATGATCCGCCGCCGGTGCGCATCCGCCGCATCGAGGCCAGCGACGGCACAGCGATTCCGCTCAACGATCCCGTCCGGCTCGATCACAGGCTGAACAGTTGGCGGGTGGGATTCGCCTGTCCGGCCTTCGCGCTACCGCCATTGTTTTCCTGGCGCATTGATGGATGGACCTCCGATTGGTCGCCCTGGCAACACCACCCGGAAAAGGAGATCAACCCATTACCGCCCGGTCGATACCTGCTGCGCGTACGGGCCAACACGGGCGGCGCCGAAGCGCAACTCCAGCTGGTGGTGCCAACGCCCTGGTACCGCAGCGCTTGGGCCCTTGCCGGCTACTGCATTCTGCTGCTTGCCGGAATTTTCCTCCTGGAAAAAATCAGCCAACGGCGGCTCGAACGCCAACGCCGGCACCTGGAAGCCGATAAAGCCCGGGAATTGGCGCGGCAACGCGACGACTCCGAGCGCGAAAAACTCACCCTGGAAGTGGCAAACAAAACCCGCGAGCTGAGCAATGCCGCCCTCAGCCTCATTCGCAAAAACGAAGTGTTGCAACGCCTGCGCGACGAACTGCTCCAGGCCGGCAACGACCCCCGCGCCCTCCAAAAACTTGCGCGCCACATCGACCGCCACCTCGAGGCCGATCACGACTGGGAAATATTTGAGGCCTCGTTCAATCAGGTGCACGACGATTTTTTCAAGCGCCTGTTGCAGGATTTCCCTGAGCTCACCCCTGGCGACCTGCGCCTGGCGGCCTACCTGAAACTCAACCTTTCATCCAAGGAAATCGCCCCGCTGCTCAACATCTCCCTGCGCGGAGTGGAAAACAAACGGTATCGCTTGCGCAAAAAACTCGGCCTGGCGGAAGACGCCAACCTGACGGAGTTTATTCTAGAGTTCTGAGCCCTGTTTTTTTGTAAAAATTAGACGTGGCGTAGTTATGGTGAGGTGGTTTTTTGAAGTCCCGCCGGCTCTTTTCCGTAATTTTATGTGCAACTTGAAACCGCCCGCCAAATTTTTTCTACTTTTTTCCAAGTGTAAAAACGGCGGTTATCGAAAGTTTTTTCCCGGCCGCCGAACCTCTGACGGTGGGCCGGACCATGAACGATGATGAACCGATTGTACAAATTTTTGCCTGCCCTCGCAGGCTTGCTCTGCTCTTTTGCAGCCCCCGCTCAGGCGCCCTCGCCGCCAGAGGGCCTCACGGCGATCAGCTACGATTCGCATGTGGAACTCCGGTGGCAAGCGCATACCGACCCTTCGGTAACCAGCTTTCAACTTTTTCGCTCCGAAGACGGCGGACAAAACTTTGCCCTGCTCAAAACGATGGGCGGCACCAGTACCCGGACCCTCGACTGGACCGGCGACGAGGGCGCCAACCTCAGCCGGCATTACCGGCTCAAAGCCGTTAAAAACAACGGCCTGAGCAGCGCCTTTTCCGCGCCGGCCAGCGCCCTGACGCAACCCATGTCTGACGAGGCCCTGCTCGACATGGTGCAGGAATACACCTTCCGGTATTTTTGGGAGTACGGGCATTCAGCCAGCGGCATGGCCCGCGAACGCTCGAACGGCAATCCGGACGTCGTGACTACCGGCGGCTCCGGGTTTGGCATCATGGCCCTGATCGTCGGCGCTGAACGCGGCTGGGTAAGTCGCGACGCGGCGCTGAACCGCCTGGTCCAAATCGCCTCTTTTTTGCAAATAGCGGACCGTTTTCACGGCGTTTTTCCGCACTGGATGCACGGCGCCACTGGAAAAACCATTCCTTTCAGCACCTTCGACGACGGCGCCGACCTGGTGGAAACGGCATTTTTGATGCAGGGCCTGCTCGCCGCGCGCAGTTATTTCGACCGGAACACGCCGCTGGAAACAGCGTTGCGCGCTATTATTACCGGCTTATGGGAAGATGTGGAGTGGGATTGGTTTCGCCGAAATGGCGGTCCGGCCTTGTACTGGCACTGGTCGCCCAACCATGGCTGGGCCATGAACTTTCCACTGCGCGGTTTTTACGAAGCGCAAATCGTGTACCTGCTTGCCGCGGCCTCGCCCACACACCCGGTTCCGGGCAGTTTGTACCAAAGCGGCTGGACGGCCAACGCCAATTATTGCACCCAGGCCGTGTACTTCGGCTATCCGATTTACTGCGGAGGGCTAGGCGGCGGCGCGCTGTTTTGGGCGCATTATTCCTACCTGGGCTTCGATCCACGCGGCTGGAAAGACGCCTGCTGCAATTATTTTGTGCGCAACCGCAACCACGCGCTTATTCAATGGGAATACGCCAAAGCCAATCCGAAAAACCACCAGGACTACAGCGCCAACTGTTGGGGCCTGACCTCCTGCGACGGCCCGAACGGCTATGCCGCCCACGACATCAACGCCGACGACGGCACCATAGCCCCTACTGCCGCTCTGGCTTCCATGCCCTACACGCCCGACCAAAGTCTGGCCGCACTCAAGTTTTTTTACCGCAACCTGGGCGAACGGCTTTGGGGGCCGTACGGTTTTTACGACGCCTTCAACCTGAACCAGAACTGGTATGCCAACAGCTACCTCGCCATCGATCAGGGGCCGATTGTGGCCATGATTGAAAACCATCGCACGGGTTTGCTGTGGCGCTTATTTATGCAAAATCCGGAGATCGAGCCGGCACTGCTGGCCTGCGGCTTTCAGCCCGACAATCCGGTTTCGGCCACTGCGGCCGAGCTGCCGGCTTTGGGCCTGGAGGTTTTTCCCAACCCGGCTTTTGTTGGAGAAAAATTTACCGCGCGGGTGACGCTTTCGGATAAAGAAACGCTCCGCCTCGAATTGATCGATCTGAACGGAAAAAGCATCCGGCGCCTCTTGCCCTGGCAAACCCTGCCGGCTGGCGAACACCGCGTCGAGGTGAATGCCGGAAGTAGCGATTTGTCACCGGGCTGGTATTTCGTTCGCTTGCAAAACAAGCAGGGAGAAGCAACGACCTGTAAAATTTTTATCGGAGATCATTGAGAAAAAGGCGCGCTTTCGGGCGACCGATAGGCTCAGCTCCATCGCATCAACTTCTATAAACCCTTTATCAACCTCTATAAACCAAGCTTTGGGCGACCGCGAGGGTCGCCCCTACAAATTTGCAACAAACATTGTTTCGCTAACCAATTTCTAAAAGCAGCTTTCTTATGAAAAATTTCTTCCTATTCGCGCTACTGGCGCTGTTGTGGAGCGCCGGGGCTACGGCCCAGGTGGTGTACGAGGATTTTGAAGGCGGTACCGCCGATATTTCCTGGGCCGGCCTGAACGGCACCTACGACGGCGTGGTCGCCAACCCCGACATGAACGGCAACACCAGCGCCTTTGTAGGCTCTTACACCAATGCCCCGGCCTTCGACTTTTGCTTCGCGCTCGGCACCTTGGCTGCACCGGCCGACCTGAGCGAGTTTAATTTGTTCCGCATTAAAATCTGGTCGCCCACCGCGCCGGCCAAAGCCCTGTTGAAATTCGAGGGCGGCGGCAATGCTGTAGAAAAATTCGTCGACATCACCGAGGCGAACAAATGGGTCGAGTACGAAGTTGACCTGTCGGCTGGCGCCGGCAAAACTGGCATGAACAAAGTGCTTGTTTCGTTCAACTCCTTTGTGTTGGGCGACGACAAAACCTACTACTTCGACGATATCGTCGCCGTAAAAAACCAGCGTTGCTATGCCGATTTCGAAGGCCCGGGCCTGGTATTTCAGGGCCTCGACGGCACGCTGACCGCCCCGGTAGCCAACCCGGGCGCCAACCAGATCAACAGCTCGGCCAACTGCGCCATGTACGTCAAATCGGGCGCCCATGCGTACAGCCTGATCCTGGCCGACAACGGCACGCCGTTCGATCTGTCGGTGTACAACCAGTTTAAAATGAAAATTTACGCCACGGCGCCCACCAAGGTTTTATTGAAACTCGAAGGCTCCGGCGGCAATATCGAACGCACGAAAAACATCGCCGTGGTCAACGCATGGCAGGAGTACACCTTCGATTTTTCGGCCCAGGCGGCCAACACCGGCTTGTCGAAAATCGTGCTGTTTTTCGACCCCGGCGTCGAAACCAGCACCGACACCTATTATTTCGACGATGTGTGCGCCGTGCCCAACGCTTGCACGGGCGTTACCGCCGACCCGAATTTCATAGACGACTTCGAGTGCAACCGAAACGCCACCTATGCCCAGAGTTGGGACAGTTTACGCGTAGTGAGCAACCCCAACAAAAACGGCGACAACAACTCCGCCAAAGTGGGCGAATACCACGACCCGGCCGGCCCCGGCACCGAGTGGGCAGCCCTGGTGATCAACAACGACGACCCGATCGACCTGACCACCCGCAACCAGTTTTCCATACAGGTGTGGGCGCCGAAAACCGGCAAACTGCTCCTGAAACTCGAAGGCGGCCCCAACGCTCCCAAAGAAGTTTTTGTCGACATCACTGAAGCCAACAAATGGGTGACCTACACCGGCGATTTCAGCGACCAGGCGGGCAAAGGCCACAAACACTGGGCTCTGTTTTTCAATGCCGGCGTAAATGGAACGGCCGGCGACATCTACTATTTCGACAACGTGCGCCTCAGCGCCCCGACCACCGCGCCGCCGCTGGAAGATTTCGAAGGCGGCCTGCACCTGGGCTGGCAACCGCTCGACCAGAACGAGCCAATACACGGGGTATTTACCGGCCCGACAGCCAACCCGAAACCCAACAGCGTCAACAACTCTCCGCAGGTGGGCTGCTACGCCAAAGGCGCCTCGGGTTTTTCCACCCTGCAAGCATTTTCGCTGGATAACTTCGACCTGTCGGTGTACGCTCAATTCAACATCGACGTGCTCAGTCCGGCCGGCGGCGGCAAAGTGGTTATGCAACTCAACTCGCCCACCCAAGGCAACAAACAAGCCGAAGCCACGGTGAGCACACCTGGCGAATGGGAAACCCTGAGTTTCGACTTTTCTGCTTTCGATGCCATCACCGACTTCGCTGAAGTGCGCCTGATCTTCAACTCGGGCATTGCCGCTCCGGGCGAATCCTGGTGCGTCGACAACCTCCGCCAAACGGAAGTAACCGTCGATCCCTGCAAAGACGTGGTACCGGTGCCCAACATCATCGACGACTTCGAGTGCCAGCGCAACTACGTGCAGATTTTTTACGGCGCCAGCGACCTCAAAGTGGTGAACAACCCGCACCTGGCCCCGGAAAACGGCTCGCTCAAGGTGGGTGAATACACCGACCCTGCCGGAGCGGGCACTGAGTTTGCCGGCATCGGTATCGAACTGCCGCAAGCGCCCGACCTTAGCGTGTACAGCCACCTGCAACTCCAGGTTTGGGCGCCCACGGGCAATGTGCCCTTCCTGTTCAAACTCGAAGGCAGCGGCCCCGGCGTCGAAATTTTCGACACGTTGACCACCGCCAACAAGTGGCATAAATTCGACATCGACTTCAGCCCGTACGTCGGCACCGGCCACAACAAAGTGGTCATCTTTTTCAACGTCCTCAGCCCGACTGGCGGCGGCACCTACTATGTCGACAACATCCGCTGGGCCCGCGCCGGCTACAACGGTTGCATCAACGACTACCAGGCCGCCGGCACCAGTATCACCAATTTCAGGTACTTCGCCAACGGCCACCTGGAGCAGGAAGGTTATCAGTTCGAAGTAGTGGCTAACCCCAACCCCTCTGGTATCAACACCTCTTCGCAGGTGGGTAAATTCGTCAAAGCCAGCGACGGCGCTTCTTTCGCCGGCATGTATGCCGACTTGGAGGCGCCCATCGATTGGAAAGGCGTCAAGCGGGTAAAAGCTAAGGTGCACATGGACCACATCGGCAACTTTGCCGTAAAAGTGGAAGGCGACGCCGTCAATGGCGCAGTTGCGGAAGTTGCGGTGCCGAATACGGCCACCAATGCCTGGGAAGAACTGGTGTATGATTTTTCGGCCGTACCCGACAACTCAGAGTTCAAACGCCTCACCCTCTTTTTCGACCTCTTGATCGACCCTACCGGCGTCGACGTGACCTCCTACTTCGACGACATTGTGATCGGCGACGGCAGCTGCGGCATCTCCTCGGTGTTCCAGCCCTTGCCGCTGGAAGCCATGAAGGTTTCGCCCAACCCGGTGAGCCACACCTTGCGCGTCGACAATTTCCAACAGGTAGCCCGCCTCGAAATTTTCGATTTGCTCGGCCGCCGCATAGCTGCCATCAATACGGGCGGCGACTTGCGCACCGAAATCGACGTGACCCGATTTGCGCCGGGCGTTTACCAACTGACGGGTTTCGACGCCAAAGGCCAGCCGGTAGGCTACGCCAAGTTTGTGAAACAGTGATTTGGATTTACGAATGACGATTTACGATTTACGATTGGGTTCACCTTTCTGGAAAAAAGGAAGGATGCAACTCTTGGAAAGTTCAGAATTGCTGCATCCAAACCACCTTCCGGAAAGGTGAACCCAATCGTAAATCGTAAATCGTAAACCGTCAATCGTCAATTCATTCGCTATCAATCATGGTCCGCTATTACCTTCTCCTGCTATTTGCAAGCTGGATTTGTACAACACCGAGCGCCCAAACGCCCCAGGCTCCCGTGCCCTTCAGCATGGAGGAATTGCAGCGCCGGACCTTCCATTTTTTCTGGGAACTTGCCGATAGCAACGCCCAAATTCCCGACCGTTGGCCTACCCTGGCATTTTCCAGCGTGGCCGCCACGGGTTTCGGCCTGAGCGGCTATCTGGTGGGCGTAGAACGGGGCTGGATCAGCCGCGACCAGGCGGCCGAACGGGTTTTAAAAACACTGACGGTTTTGTTTGATCTTCCGCAAGGCCCTGCGGTTCAAGGCACCTCTGGCTACCGCGGATTTTTCTACCATTTCCTCGACCATCATCAGGCCCGCCGGTACAAAGACGTGGAGCTCTCCACTATTGACAGCGGCTTGCTACTGGCCGGGGTGTTGTCGTGCCAGTCGTACTTCGACCGCGATACACCTGCCGAGCGCGCCATTCGCGAAAAAGCCGACGCTTTGTACCGCCGGGTGGAATGGGATTGGATGCTCAATACCAAACACCGCATCAGCATGGGCTGGCGTCCGGAAAAAGGGTTTATTCAGGCAGAGTGGTTCGGCTACACCGAGGCGATGATCCTCTACATCCTCGCTTTAGGTTCGCCCACGCACCCTATTCCGGCGGACGCCTGGGATGCCTGGTGTGAAAACTACTACTGGGACGAATTTCAAGGGCAGGCCCACATCAACTTCGGTCCGCTTTTCGGCCACCAGTACAGCCATATCTGGATCGATTTTCGGGAAATTTTCGACGCATACTCGACTGAACACGGCGCCGATTATTTTAAAAACAGCCGCCGCGCGACCTTGAGCAACCGCGCCTACTGCATCAAAAATCCGGGCAAATTCAAAGGCTACGGCCCTGACCTGTGGGGCTTAACCGCCTGCGATGGTCCGGCCGACTGGCTGGCGAAAAACCCCGGCTGTTGCGCCGAAAATTTGCGCCAATTTCGCGGCTACAGCGCCCGCGGCGCCGCCAGCGACTACCTCGAAGACGACGGCACCCTGGCGCCC
>CAZVZH010000032.1:0-29980 GCA_964630705.1 uncultured Saprospiraceae bacterium
CCGAAATTCATTTAAACTTCTTATTCTACTACTACTACTACTACAAACGTTAGGCCTCTCCGAGGCTTTCCGTAGAGTTGGTGAAGCGGACGTCAAAAACGATAGGCAGTGAATTTCAAGTTAAGAATTTATGAGTGATTTTTGACACGGTTTTTTGATGCTTTTGATTGACCCTATTTAATGATCATTGGCAAGAGTCCAATTTGAAAAGCCCAATTTGAAAAGTTTAGGGGCACATGCCTGGCGCCTCTACTCAACGCATCAAAGCCTCAATTACCTTTCCGGTATTGCCGCTTGGCTCCGTAATGCGAAGCATCGCCGCCAGCGTAGGAGCAATGTCGGTAATGCTGACCGGTGCGAAGCTGCGGCCGGCCGGTACCTGCCAGCCGTACCACAGCAGCGGCACGTGGGTATCGTAGGCGTAAACGGAGCCGTGGGTAGTGCCGCCGGCGCCGAAAAATTTGTCGTCGGCGTGCCAGCCGGGTTCCAGTTGAAAAATCACATCGCCCGAGCGGCTGGGGTGGATACCGCGGCGGATTTCGCCGACAAACGGGTAATCGGCTGGCAGGCGTGCCAGCTCGTCGCGGGTGTAGGCGTCGTACACGCCGGGCTGGCGGCGCAAAAATTCCACCAGCATTTTTCCGGCCTCTTCGCGGCTCAGGCGCGCGGCCTCCAAGGCCCGGTCGTTCAGCCAGATTTGCTGGTTGGCGATTTCAAAAACATAGTCGGCATTGCGGCCGGTTTTGTCGGTCAGTGCCTGGTTGAGCCGGCTGCGCATGGTGCTTTCGGGGAAAACACCGGCGGGAATGTTCAGGTCGACGAGGTGGACGGGCGTTTCGGCGCCGCCATGGTCGGCCGTAAGAAAAACCAGGACGTTGTTTTTTCCGAATTTCTCATCCAGTACGCGCAACAGACGCGTAATCTGGCCGTCGAGGCGCAGGTACATGTCCTGGGTTTCCTCAGCATGTATGCCAAACTGGTGGCCGCAATAGTCGGGACTGGAAAAACTCAGGCATAAAAAATCAGGGTAGGCATCCTGGCCCAGTTCCATCTGGTCGATGGCTTCGAGGGCAAAATCGAGGGTGAAGGTGTTGCCCGACGGGACGAAACGCAACAGCGAGTAGCCCGTTTTTTGCCGGATGGCCGGCAGGTCGTAAGGGAAATTTTCCGGAATGGCGAGGTATTTTCCGTCGTCGTATTTGTCCCAGTTGTCAAAACTTTCGTCGTACGGAGCGGCAACTGCCTTTGTCCAAGGCTTGGACAGGTACAGGTCGGGCAGGCGGCGGGCGTTGAAGTCCTGCACCCATTGCGGCAGGTTTTCGGTATAAAACGAGGAGGTGATCCACCCCCCGGTTTTGTCGTCGAACCAGTAGCAGGCGTCGGGGATGTGCCCGGCGGGCAGGATACTGCCGCGGTCTTTCAGGCAAATGCCCACTACTTTGGATTTGAAATTATTGAACAGGCGCAGCTCATCGGTAACGGTGGTGCTGAGCAACACCCGGGGCGAGTGTTGGCCGGCGCGTTGGGCGTCGGTGCCAACGGCTTGCACCGTGGTGTCGTTGGTTACGTAGCGGTTGCGGCCCCAGCTGCGTTCGTACCATTCGTTGGCGATAATACCGTTGACGGCAGGCGTTGTACCCGTGTAAATGGCGGCGTGGCCGGGGCCGGTGTAGGTGGGGCCGTAGTTGTAGTGGGTATTTTCACAGGAAAAACCTTCGCGGAGGAGGCGTTTGAATCCGTCGGGACCGTATTTACTCTGGTAGCGGTAGAGGTAATCGTAGCGCATTTGATCGACGACGATCCCGATAATGAGTTTGGGTTGGGCGGGGGTGTTTTGGGTAAGCGCTCGCTGAAACGTACACAGCGAAAGGGCGGCCAGCAGAAAGGTGCGGTTCATGCTCCGGTTCGTAGTTTTTGTTAAAAAGAAGGGCAAAGATGCGCATTCCTGCCCTGGAACAGACCAATAGCCTGTTAAGTACCGGAAACTTTTTCCAACCAAAGCCGCGCGCTTGCGTTCCTTTGCAGTGCAAAAACCGTCGCCGCACCGATATGTCCAACCGCCCGCCTGCCACCCTCGATTGGCTTGCATTAATGTTACTCACCCTAATTTGGGGAGTTTCCTTTTTGTTTATCAAACGCTCGGTCGCCATTTTCACGCCCATGCAAATGGCCATGTGGCGACTGGTGTTGGCCTTTCTGATTTACCTGCCCATTGCTGCTGCATACTGGTCTAAAATCGACTGGATGCGCTGGAAACCGCTGGTAATCGTCGCTTTTTGCGGTTCGGCCATTCCCAATTTTCTGTTTGCCGTGGCGCAGGTGCACGTGAGCAGCAGCCTGGCAGGCGTATTGAACGCCCTCACACCTTTGTTCACCCTGAGCCTGGGGGTGCTGTTTTTTCAAATGCCTTTTATAAAAAACAAATTGCTGGGCGTATTACTCGGCCTGAGCGGTGCGGTGGTACTCATCATTTTTAACGCAAGCAGCGGGGTGAGCGGCAATGGTTTTTTCGCTGTGTTATGCGCCGTGGCTGCCTTGTGCTATGCGGTAAACGCCAATGTAGTGAACCAGTACCTGCGCGACCAGCATCCGGCGGCCATAGCTTCAGCAGCTTTTATCCTCACCGGCTGGATGTTTTTGCTGGGCCTCTGGTGGTCGGGCGGCTGGCAGGCCGTTGCGGCGCATCCCGATGGTTGGACAGGATTGGGCTATATTTTTTACTTGGCGGCCCTGGGTACGGTTGGCGGCTCGATTTTATATTTTTGGCTGTTGCAGCGCACCAGCGCTATTTTCGCTACTTCCGTCACGTATTTGCTGCCGATTGCGGCCTTGGCTCTCGGCGCTTTGGACGGCGAGGTAATCGGCCTGACCGACCTGGCCGGCACCGGCGTGATTCTCGGCGGCGTGTACCTTGCGCGGAAATAAGCATTCAACAGGCCTTCGCCACCGCCGCCTGAATTTCGCGGATCAAACCAGGGTCGTGCTCCACAGCATTACCCACCACCAGCACATCGGCGCCGGCCTGGAGGCGCTCGGCCGCCTGCCGGGCCGTCCGGATGCCGCCGCCTACCAGAAGCGGTACGTTGACCGCCGCGCGCACGGCCTCTATCATGGGTACGGGTACCGGGAATTTAGCGCCTGAACCGGCTTCCAGATAGATCATTTTCAAACCCAGCAGCTCGCCCGCCAGGGCTGTGCACACCGCGATGTCGTTTTTGTTGGAGGGGATCGGATAAGTATTCGACATGTACTGCACGGCGGTTTGCACGCCGCCGTCGATCAGCAGGTAGCCGGTGGAAATAATTTCGAGGGGCGACATTTTTAAAAAAGGCGCCGAAATCACGTGCTGGCCGATGAGCAACTCCGGATTGCGGCCGCTGATGAGCGAAAGAAACAGCAAGGCGTCGGCCCGGTAGCTGAGCTGGAACGAGCTGCCCGGAAACAACACGAGCGGGATGGAGCAGCGCTCGCGAATGTGGGCGAGCATGCCGTCGAGCAAATCGTTCACCACCAGGCTGCCGCCGATGAACAGGTAGTGCACGCCGCATTCCTGCGCCAGGTCGACGGTTTGGTCGAGTTGGCGGCGGGGCATTTTTCCTGGGTCGAGCAAAATAGCCAGGCGTTTTTCGCCGACTGCTTTTGCCGCCACCAATTGGGCATAGAGCTGCTTATTTTGCATTTCGAATGGGCTGTGCGATCGTGAACGGTAACAACTTGGTAAAGTCAAAAGATACATGGAGCAGGCCGAAGGCCCGAGCGATGTGCCTTTTGCCTTTCAGATTTTACCTGTTGACTTTACGAGAGTTCTTTGCAGGCGCGGTACAGGTCTTGCCAGCCTTCGCGGCGTTTGACAACGGTTTCCAGGTATTCGAGCCAAACGGTGCGGTCGGCGCCGGGGTCTTTCACGACCGCGCCGGTCAGGCCGGCCGCCAGGTCGTGGGCGCTCAGGGCGCCGTCGCCGAAGTGGATGGCCAGCGATTGGCCCTGATGGATGACTGAAATGGCTTCGGCGGTGCTCAGCGTGGCGCTGGGGCTTTTCAGTTTTTCCCGGCTGTCTTCGGTTTTGCCGTTGCGAAGTTCGCGAAACACGGTAACCAGGCGTTTGATCTCCTGCAAGGGCGCTGCTTCGGCCGGAAGTTCGAGCGCTTTTCCCAGGGCGCTTACCCGGTTTTGCACGATGTGCACCTCTTCGTCGAGCGTGGCGGGCAGGGGGAGCACTACCGTGTTGAAGCGGCGGCGCAGCGCGGCGGAGAGTTCGTTGATGCCTTTGTCGCGGTCGTTGGCTGTGGCGATGAGGTTGAAGCCTCGGTGGGCCTGAATTTCCGTGTTGAGTTCGGGGATGGGCAGGGTTTTTTCGGAGAGCAGGGTGATGAGGCTGTCTTGCACGTCGGCAGGAATACGAGTAAGTTCTTCTACCCGGACGATCTTGCCAGACTGCATGGCGCTGAGCACCGGGCTGGCCACCAGGGCTTTTTCCGAAGGGCCTTCGGCAATCAGGCGGGCGTAATTCCAACCGTAGCGCAGAGCATCTTCGCCGATGCCGGCGGTGCCTTGTACGAGCAGGGTGCTGTCGCCGCTGATGGCTGCGGCGAGGTGTTCGCTCACCCAGGTTTTGGCGGTGCCGGGCACGCCGAGCAGGAGCAAGGCGCGGTCGGTAGCCAGGGTAGCGACGGCAATTTCGATCAAACGGCGGTTGCCGAAATATTTGGGCTCGATGGCGATTTCTCCGGCTTTCCCGCCCAAAAGGTACTCCACCACCGCCCAGGGCGAGAGCCGCCAGCCGGACGGGCGGGGCCGGTTGTCGGCTCGTTCGAGCGCTGCCAGTTCGTGGGCGTAATCGGCTTCTGCGTGTGGTCGGATGATTTGTTGCATTGCGATGTTGGGGGGGGGTGATTTGGACAAAGGTAAGCGGAGGCGCCGGCACTACCAACGCGTTTTGGCTCGTGCGCGCTTGTGTGATGGCAGTTACCAAAGGCAGGGGCTGAGGGCCTGTATTTTTGTCCTGTTTATAACGCAAAAAAAATTTACGATCTATGGACTTAATTGCTCTTCTCCGGCAGCCCAATGTGACCCTTGTCGATGTTCGCGAAACGTATGAATTTGCCATGGGGCACGCTGCCGGCGCCATCAATATCCCGCTTAGCAGCCTGATGCGGCGTTTGCCCGAATTTAAAAAAATGAAAGGTCCCGTGGTGGTGTACTGCCGTAGCGGCAGCCGCAGCGGTCAGGCCCGCCAAATCCTTTTGGCCAACGGCCTCCGGGAGGTATACAATGCGGGCGGTTTGGCCGACGTCCAATACGTCCAAAAACAAGCGGCACGTCAATCTTATTGAAACCACGATTGCAGGATTGGTAAGTCCAAGCCTGCTTTTGCCTCGGCATCCAGATCGCGTAGCACGGCGCCCCGGTGTAGCTGAATCAGGCGGTTGCCGTAACGCAGGGCCTCCTGCAGGTCGTGGGTAATCAAAACGGCGGTCAGCTGCCGTTCCCGGATAATTTTTTGAGCCGTTTCCAGCACCACCTCGGCCGATTTTGGGTCGAGCGCGGCGGTGGGTTCGTCGAGCAGGAGGATGTCGGTGTGGTCCATCGCGCTCATCAGTAGGGTGAGTGCTTGGCGTTGGCCGCCGGAAAGGGTTCCCATCGGCTGCTGCACCTGATTTTCCAGGCCCATACCCAGGGTCGCAATTTTTTCCTGTACCTGCTTTCGGAAAGCGGATGTGCTGCCGATGCGCAGGCTTTTGCTCCGGGTACGCAGGGCTGCGAGGCGAAAGTTGTCGAGCACGCTCAGCTCCGGCGCAGTTCCGCCGAGGGGATCCTGAAAAACGCGGGCCACCCAGCGGCTGCGCCGGTATTCCGGCAGGGCTGTGACGTCTTCATTTTTAAAAAAAATACGTCCCGCGCTGGGCGGATAAGCGCCGGCGACCAGGTTGAGCAGGGTGGTTTTGCCGGAGCCGTTCGAGCCGATGAGTACCAGGAAATCGCCCGCTTGAATCGTTAGTTGGATGTTTTGCAGGGCGGTTACCGCATTCGGTTGGCCTGCATTGAAAACTTTGGAAATGTGTTCGAATGCGATCATGGTTTGTTTTTTTGGAGCAGCCTGGGCAGGCCGACAATAGTCAGCACGAATACAGCGGTGATGAGTTTGAGCAAGTTAGGGTTGATGCCCAGCGACAAGGCCACGGCCAGGACCAGTTGGAACAGGATGCAGCCCAGCACGACCATCAGCAACTGCCCGGCTATGCTTTGCAGGCCCAACCATTGTTTTAGCGCTTCGCCGATGAGCACGGAGCCCAGCCCGACGAGCACCACTCCGATGCCCATGTTAATATCGGTAAATCCTTGGTATTGGGCGACCAGAAAACCGCTCAGGGCAGTGAGGGCATTGGCAATGGCAAGGCCGGTAATTTTCATGGCATCGCTGTTGATGCCGAGGGCGCGGGCCATCGCGGCATTGTCGCCGGTGGCGCGCATGGCAATGCCAAAATCGCTCCGGAGCAAATAGGCGAGCAAAGCGGTGAGCGTTAACAGGAACAAAATGCTGACGCTGGCTTCATTCAGAAC
This sequence comes from uncultured Saprospiraceae bacterium, assembly GCA_964630705.1. GTDB lineage: Bacteria > Bacteroidota > Bacteroidia > Chitinophagales > Saprospiraceae > M3007. The sequence continues at coordinate 6,562 of CAZVZH010000032.1, forward strand.
AGGCGGTTGAAAAACAGCCAAGGCCGTGAAAATGTTGGTTGTGTCCAGCAGCGGAATGTTGGAGCGTCCCATGCTGCTCAGGTTGATGGAGTACAGCCCGGTCATGACCAAAATGCCTGCCAGCAAGGCGTCAATTTTCAGGCGGGTGTGTACCAGGCCGGTGAGTATGCCGGCGAGTGCACCGGCCAGCATACTGGCGATCAAAATGGCGGGCAGGGGCCAGCCTTCCACCATAAGCAGCGCCGTTACAACCGCCCCCAGGGTATAGCTGCCGTCGGTGGTGATGTCCGGAATGCGGAAAATTTTCATGGTGATGAAAATTCCCAGGCCCATGGCTGCCAGGCATAATCCGAGGACTAGAGCGGTGAGGAAAAAAATCAAAATTTTTCGATTTTAATGGAACAGCAAGGGTTATTTCAGCGCCTGGAAATCGGCTGGGGGGCTGATGCCAAATCGCTTGGCTGCTTCGGGGTTGAACACGCGCACATGTTTTTTTACCAATTCCCATTGGATTCCCGAGGTCGATTTGGTTTTCAGGAATTGGGCTGCCTGCTGGCCCGCCTGGTAGCCCCATTGGTAAATATCGGCGCCGTAAGCGGCTATGGCGCCCCGCGCTACCAGGCCGGCCTCGCTGGTAAAAACAGGCACCTGGGCGGCGTTGCAGGCTTTGATAATCGTCTCGAATGCGCCGAAAACGGTGTTGTCGGGGTTGGCAAAGAAGGCGTCGATATTTTGGTTGAGCAGGGCTCCGGTTACCAGTTGGGCATCGGCCGTGGAGTTCACAGGGAGCGGAATCAGCAACACGCCCATGTTATTCGCCAGTTTTTCCAGTCGGCGGAAAGCGTCGACCGACTGCGATTCGGCCTGGTTGTACACCATACCGATTCGGAGGGCCGGGCCTTTGGGTTGTACCAGCGTGCTGATGATTGCGAAGGAGGTATCGATGTAGTCGAGGTTGTCGGCCACGCCAAAAAGGTTGGCAGGTGGGTTGCCCTGCGCGTCGAGCACCCCCATAATTTTCGGGGTGGGCGCCACCATCATGAAGATCGGGATGGTTTTGTTTTTTTGGATGGCTGTAACAGTCGAAATGGTTGGGCTGGTTGCCATCAGGTTAACTTTTTGCGTCAGGCAGTATTGCACGATTTGCGTCAGGGTGGGGATGTTGCCTTGAGCGTTGCGATAAATCAACTTCATGGTTTGCCGCTCTTCCGAGAAGCCGGCTTCAGCCAAGGCGTCGAGAAAGCCGGTTTTCGCTTGCTCCATAGTGCTGTCTTCGAAAGCGTCGATGAAGCCGACGACGGGTGTTTGGCTGGAGTCGCTGTTGCAGGCCAATGCGCAACAAATCCAACAGGTGAGGGTCAGTCGGAATAGGTGTCGAACAGGTGTCATTTGATTTAAACGTAGTGTTGTTTGATTGCGCTCTAAAGGCGCGCCAATGTGGCAGTTTGACGGTGCCCGGCGTTTGAAATTTCGAGCCGGTACACCCCAGGGGCCCAAGCAGCAGCGGGTAAATCTACGCGGTTTTGCCCGGAAAACAATTCTTGTTTCGCTGCCCAAACCAGTCGGCCGCTACTGTCGAAAACCCGGATTTGAAAATTGCCCGCCCAAGGCAGCTCTACTTGTAGCATGGCGTTGGTGGTGGTAGGATTGGGCCAAACCCGTATGGTTGGCGTATTATCACCCCAGTTGTTGGTTGAAGCGGCCAGGTCTTCTCCGATTTCGAGGCTGCTGTGCGCTGCGCCATCACCGCTGGAAGTGCCATTTCGGTTGACGGCATTGCCGGCGGCATAAAATGTGACAGGACCGGTGCCGGCTGGCGGGGCCGTCCACACGACTTCAAATTGGTTGGCATTCGAAATGTTGTCGTGCTCGGCGTAGGTACGGCCATTAGCGATGGTCGCGATTTTGTAATTATTGACCGTATTGTTGCCCGGGTCGGAAAACCCGTCGAGATCGGTCGAGTCGGCGTTGCGCAGGGCGATCATTTGAAAGCCATATCCGATGAGGTTGGGGTTGGTATTTTGGATTAAAACCCGGGCTTTGTATTTATGGCCGGGGGTGTATTGTGTGAGCGTATCACCATTTTCATCGAGCAGGTGTATAAAAACCACGGGGCCGGCAGCGCCAAAATGGCAGTAATTGCAGGTGCGCGGTGAGCCATTGGTATTAGTTTCGTCGCCAGGGGCCCCAGTATTACCACGTTTGGCTTCGGAAGCGCGGCCATTTTTATTTCCGGGTAATATGGTGAAACAAAGCGCTCCAAAAAAGAAGAAGTAGAGTAGGCGGATTTTCATAGAAAGTAGTTGTTTGTTCGAGCCTGAAAAGTGTGCGGCCGTAAGACAACTACAAACGCCGAAAGTTGAAGGTTGGGGCGGCAGGAAGTGTCGCCGCTTGTCCAAACTTATTGATCCAGTTCAAACAAGCGATAACTTTCGATTACCCCGGTCATTTCTTTTTCAAAATTTTTTACATCCGACAGGCGGTGTTTGGCCAGTGCTTTGACCCACGACTTCCAGTTGCCGTCAGCTGATTTTTTCAGACTTCCGGCCCAATCGCTTTTTTGCAGGGTCATACTGAAATCGCGGATGCTTTCCCAGGCGGTGCCATAGCGGCGAAAGCAAGCGCCGGTGTAGTTGGCTGAAGGGCCGTTCCAATCGCTACCGCAGCGAATGGCCAGGTAGTTGTTGGCCTCCAGGGCGCAATTCCGGCGGCCGGCGAAGCTGTTCACATAAGCACAGGCCAGCAGTACAGATGCGGGGAAACCAAACTTTTCTTGTTCTGCTACAGCAACCCGCCCGAAACGTTGGAGAAACGCAACTGCGGTAGCCTCGTCAATTTCAGGAAGCGTGGCTTGTTTGCCACTACTTTCGCTGCCTAAGTTAAACAAAGATGCTCCTTTGTTTACAGCCAGGTCTTCTGTGTATTTTTCCTTGCTTTTCTCCGGTTTTGGGGCCCCGGTGTCTCCGGGTTCAAATCGGAGATTTTTCCGGACGATGGCGACTACCAAAATTAGCAGTAAGGCCAGGGTGAACCAACGTTTTTTGATAAAATCGAACAGCATGGCAGGACCGTTTTGAGTGTTAAATGAGAATGATCGAACACGATTGATTTGCTTGTATCCTGCCATTTAAACATACTCGTAGTTTATGCAAATATAAAACAAATTGTGTTTATAAAAACAAATTTTTTTGTTTTAATTTTGCTCGCCCTAACCCATTGCATTTATTGTTGCTAGTTATCAGCCTTTTATAAAAAATGACGCTCGATCAGGCCCGGATTGTTTTAAAGAAAATATTCGGTTACGACCGGTTTAGGCCGCTCCAAGCGGAGGTGATTCAGGCGGTTTACGAAGGCCGCGATGTATTGGTGTTGATGCCAACCGGCGGGGGTAAAAGCTTGTGCTTTCAACTGCCTGCACTCACCCTGGAGGGCACCGCAGTGGTGGTGAGCCCATTGGTGGCCTTGATGAAAGATCAGGTGGAAGGACTACGCGGCAACGGAGCGGCGGCAGCTTTTTTAAACAGCACCCTTACTCCGGCAGAAGTCCGAGCGCTCGAAGAGGAGTTGTTTCATGGCCGGATCAAGCTGTTGTACGTTAGCCCGGAGAAACTGGTTTCGCAAAGTTTTATGCCTTTATTGAAACGGCTGAACGTCAGCCTTTTTGCTATCGACGAAGCCCACTGCATTTCGGCTTGGGGGCATGATTTTCGGCCGGAATACACGCAGTTGAAATTTTTGAAGGAGCAATTTCCACAAATTCCCCTCATCGCCCTTACCGCTACAGCCGACAAGCTGACCCGAATAGACATTGCCCAGCAGCTGCAACTTCGGCAACCGGCAGTGTTTGTAGCCTCTTTCGACCGACCGAATATTTCCATTGCTGTATACCGCGCGCAACGCCGCTTGGACCGCATTGCCGATTTTTTAAAGAAAAACCCGGGCGCCTCGGGCATCATTTACTGCCTGGCGCGTCAAACCTGTGAAGACTTGTCGGCAAAACTCAATGCGCGCGGATTTCATTCCGCTTATTACCATGCAAACATGCCAGTAGCGGCGCGCAACCGCGTGCAGGAAGATTTTATCAACGACCGCATACCGGTTATCTGCGCTACGATTGCATTCGGGATGGGGATCGACAAAAGTAATGTGCGGTTTGTCGTGCACTACAATCTTCCGCGCAACCTGGAAGGCTATTATCAAGAAATTGGCCGGGCGGGGCGCGATGGCTCGCCTGCTGAAGCGCTGTTGTTTTTTAGTTATCAGGATGTGACGACATACCGGCAAATGATTGACGACAGTGAGGCTCCGCAGGAGCAGAAAACCCTGAAGCAAGCCAAACTGGAGCGTATGTACCAGTTTGCGGAGGCGCCCGTTTGCCGGCGAAAAATGATCTTGCATTATTTTGGTGAGGCATATGAAAAAAACTGCGGCAATTGTGATGTTTGTCGCAATCCGCCCCAACGTTTTGATGGAACCGTACCAGCTCAGAAAGCCTTGTCGGCTGTGCTACGGTTGGAAGAACGTGTAGGTATGCACCTGCTGATAGACGTGTTAAGAGGCAGCCAGCGCAAAGAGATTTTGCAAAACGGATGGCACCAAATTAAAACTTACGGGGTAGGCCGGGAGTACAACTTTGAGGAGTGGCAATTCCTGCTGTCACAAATGTTGCATTCTGGCTTGATTGAAATTGCCTACGAGGATAATAATTGCCTGCGCATTACGGCCAGTGGTCGGGCTGTTTTATTTGACGGGAAAAAAATTCCGCTCGCTTTACCGGCAACTCCGGAGGCAATAGCAGCAGTTAAAAAAGACCCGAACAACAAAAAGGCGCTCCAAGAGTCGCTGTTCCGCCAATTAGTAACCTTGCGTAGAGCAATTGCCCAGCAACAAGGGGTGCCCCCTTACCTGATTTTTAATGATGCAACACTGCTGGCTATGGCGCAAAAATTTCCTTTGACCGATGCAGATTTGTTGTACATCGATGGGGTGGGTGAACGCAAATTGAGGTTATTCGGCGACGCATTTGTTGCTGCAATCCGGCAATTTGTACGCGATAGAACTCAGGAAGGCATTCAATTGCCCGGAGGGACTTATTTGGCTACATGGGACCTTTACAAAGCTGGCGAACCAGTGGAGGTTATTGCTCAAAAACGCGGGGTCGGCCTCGCTACGGTTATTCATCACCTGGCTAGTTGGTACGAAAAAGGTGAAATGGTAGATGTACGACCTTGGTTATCCCCCGAGGCTAATGATTGGGTGCAAGGGGCCTTGAGCTTGTTTGAGGAGCCATATGTACTCAAAGATATTTACGAACACTTTCATCAGCGGTTATCTTATGAAACCATCCGGTTTGCCATTGCTGACAACCGCCGGCGCAAACATTCGCCAGGTCAATAGAGTCCTCTGTACCAAACTAATGGAAAGCGGCCCGCAATGCTCTTTTGCATCGCGGGCCGCTCTTCTTTATAATAATCTCATGAAAGTTTTCAACGCAGGTGGGGCAAATTTCCAGTCCAAGCCAACATTTTGCCCTTATTGCTTTACAAAGATGCAGCTGAAATTTGATTAAAGAAGGACAATTTTGGCATTTTATTATTATAAATAATTTTTTCTCTAGGCGGCATTTTTTATTTTAAACAATTGATAATAAGCGAATTGTGTTGTTTGTATTCGTGTGTTTTGTTGCTTTTCGATCCAGGGTTTTGAGTCCAAGAATATACTTTCAGGCCCGGCAAATCAACCCAGACAACATCCAAAGTAAAGGCCGAAGGCCGCAGCGCTCTTTCGCGCCGCGGCCTTCGGTTTATAATAATCTCATGAAAAGTTCTAGTTTGTTGGTCAGGCGAATCTGTAAGAAGTACTTTACTTGCCCAGTATTGCGCATTGACAGTACAAAAGTGCAAGTGATTTTTAAACCCAACCTGGACAGTTAGCGCGTTTGAAAAAAAGAATAAAATCAAAAAAAGCGTTTAAGTAATTTGCTTAAAAGTTTGATTTTAAGCCATTTGAGGTTTCAATAATTGCCTGTACAGCATGGTCTCAATTGCGAATTGATCGGACTGCTAAGTTTTGCCGTTGATTGAAAAAAGGTGTGGCGGGCCCGTAAGTTGGGGGGTGGGGCACCGGCTGGACAATCAACTGTGCCATGGGCAAAAAAAAACCGCGGCACTCGTTTGTGCCGCGGCGGTTTCCCGTATATAATCTCATGAAAAGTCTACAAATCTGTGGGTCAATGTTTGCCGTTTTCTTTTCTTCTACTACCGTTGTCTTACATTGACGATACAAAAGTGCAACGTAAACAACCGGAAGCAAAGAACAAAAAAAGGCTTTTGTTGAGGTTAATTTGCTATTTATTAAGTGATTTTTGGTATATTCTTGATTTTATAATATTGATTATCAATTAATTATATTTATTTTACCTTTGTTTTTTTGTTGAAAAAAAATTAATTAAATGACTAGAATTTAAATGAAAAATTCCCTGTTCAGCCCTCTTTCCTGCATTTTGAGCCTTAGACCCCAGGTAAAAAGTTCCGTGCCTGTGTGGGTAATTAAACCTCCTGTTCGCCAGTGAATGAAGCGGTGGGAGGTATGGACAAAAAAAAACCGCGGCACTCGTTTGTGCCGCGGCGGTTTCCCGTATAATCTCATGAAAAGTCTACAAATCTGTGGTTAATGAGGTGCCGCTTCTTTTTCAATTCCCGCCGTTCGCTTTCATTAACGATACAAAAGTGCAGGACATTGTTTGGCTGACAAAGGACAAAAAAAGACGTTTGTTGTGGTTTTTATCGAATTGTTTGCGTGTTTTTTCAATTAAAATATTACACAAGATTCTTTTAATCAGTGTTTTATGATTTGTTTATTGTTGGCGTTTTTTTTGTTTTTGTTGATAAAAAAATGTGAAATTCACCTGTTGTTTTCAAAAAAACTTTTTCTCCGAGCTAAATTTCAGTGGATGTAATCTGCCGACTGCTTGCGAATTTCACCGTTTGTGATAGGATTCCAGCCAAGCGCTTGCTAACAGAACAGCGCACAATCGCTCCAAGTAGTAGTTATTAGCGCATAACAGCCACGGGCATTGCAGGGTCGTAGCTTCCTTTAATTACAGGGCTCTGCCGGTTGCCAGTGTATGCCCGCACATTATCGTAGATGAAATCGTAGATTTCCTGTACAGACACAATTTTGTCTTTGTTTTTATCCGCCTCGCCTTTCAGTCCACGAATCAGAAAATGGCTAAATACTCCTTGGCGCAGGCCAGCCGATTCCAGTGACGTTTCATCTGCTTTGGAAGACATGATTAAGGCAGTGCCCGAAACTGATTTGGAGAGGGTTTGGTAATACTGTACCAGGACGGGTTCGGTTTCGCCGGAGCGCATGGCAAAGATGCTGCCGGAGTGGCAGGCATCCGCCAGACACAGCTTGTATTTGGCTTTACATTTGTTGAACAGGGCTGCTATTTCTTCGTGATTGATTTTATTGTTGAAGCCGTCGAAGTCGATTGGGAGGAAGGAACCGTTAAGTCCGTGTCCTGAAAAGTAGAACATAACCAAGTCGTTAGGGCCGGCTTTGCCAAAAACATCTTTGAGCGTTCCAACGATATTTTCCCGGGTGGCTTCCTCATCAATCAGGATGCGTACCTGATCATCTGGGAGGGCGCCGCCTTCCAAGCTTTTCAAGAAAGCATAGAACCGGTAAGCGTCATCATCGGTATACCGAAGTACGGGCATATGATCGTAGGAGGCTACCCCGACAACCACGGCCCAAACTTTGGTTTCAATCTCCAATGGAGGTGTGGGGGCTGGCTCGGTAAAAACCGGTTGATAATCCAAAGGAGCATCTTTACCGACATACTCACCGGCTCTCCAGTAGCCCTCTACCGCCGTGCCGTCGCGGAGATACAAAGTGCCTTTGCCCATGAATGCGCCATCGGCCCATTCTCCTCGGTAGCGGTCGCCGTTGGCGTACGTGCAAATGCCAAAGCCGTGTGGTTGGCCATTTTGGAAGTCACCCACGTACTTTGCCGAACCCTCTTTGAAAATGTAGGTGCCATTGCCATCCGTGCAGTTTCCCTGGATGCAACCCGTTTGGCCGCTTTCAATCAGGCTCGACCCAATAAACTCGCCTTCCCTCCAGTCGCCGCTTTCCACTGTTCCATTAATGTGGCGGCGAACGCCTGTGCCGTGGGGAAAATTATTTTTGAACATGCCGGTGTATTGATCGCCATTAGCGAAATAAAACGTGCCGTTGCCATCAAATTTTCCGTCGACAAAATTGCCTTCATATTTACTCCCGTCGGGGTAGGCCAGCACGCCCCCGCCATTTTTGCAATCGCCGCTCAGGCAACCTGACTGAATATTCGTACCGTCATCCTGCTGCTCTTCCTTTTTGGCAGCAATAAATTCTTCCAGAATATTGCCCTGTTCGTCCACTGGTTTTCCCTTTTTCCACAGGCCGGTGCGTTTGGTGCCGTCGGCATATGTGCGCGTGCCTTTTCCATCGGGATACCGGTTTTTCCACTCGCCACTGTATTTGGTTCCGTCGGTATAATAGCAGACTCCAACGCCGTGGATTTCACCGTTTTGAAAGCTGCCAATATATTTTGCCCCAGAAGGATATACAAACGTGCCTTGGCCGTTTTCGCAGTTTCCTGCTATGCATTGTGCGTCAGCCCCGGCGGCCGAAAACAGAAAGAAAAGGGAAATGAAAAGTATAGATTTCATAAAAGTCGTTGTTCGAAATGGTTGACTAGCCAGCCAATTTGCCTGGTTGGTTTTTTAACAAGTTAGTGCAGTAAATATTGTAAAAAGTAACCTCCTGAACGTGGTTTTTGAAAATTAAACGGGCGTTTGCTCCTGTAGGATCGGAAAAATCAGCCAAATTCGCCCTCTACTAACACAGCACTTTTTATGAAAAAAATTAGTCTTTCCCTGCTCCTGGTTTTGAACACCCTGGCTTTATACAGCCAGAAAAAACCTGCCTATATTTTGTACAATTCGCAGGGTAAACAAGTATCGTACGCCAAAATGCTGCGCAGTTTGCAAAGCAAAGATATCGTGCTGTTCGGTGAATACCACAACAATGCGATTGCCCACTGGTTGCAGCTGGAATTGTGTAAAGACTTGCTGCCGAGCCGTGCTCTGACGCTCGGCGCCGAAATGTTTGAGGCGGATAATCAGGAGGCTTTAAACCAATATTTAAGCGGTGCTATCGACGCCAAAGGCTTGGATACCCTGGCCCGCCTATGGAAAAACTATAAAACCGATTATGCGCCTTTGGTTGAATTTGCAAAGGCGAATAAGATAAGTTTTGCCGCCACCAACATCCCCAGGCGCTACGCTTCAATGGTTGCTCGCGGTGGCTTCGAAGCGCTCGACACGCTTACAGGTCGAGAAAAAGCTTGGATGGCGCCCTTGCCCATGGCTTATGATGCCGAACTTCCGGGCTACAAAAACATGTTGAGCATGATGGGAGGCAGCCATGGCGGTGACAACTTACCCAAGGCCCAGGCCAGCAAGGATGCGACGATGGCATATTTTATTCTGAAAAATTTCCGCCCAGGAAGCCTGTTTCTGCATTTCAACGGCGCTTACCACTCCAACAATTACGAAGGGATTTTATGGTACCTTCGGCAAGCCCAACCGCGCTTAAAATACGCCACGATCACTACCGTGTCTCAGGCGGATATTCATCGCCTTCTGGACGAAAACAAGGGGACGGCCGATTTTATCATTTGTGTGGATGAGGATATGACAAGTACGTATTAATGTGGCCAATGTGGGGAATATTGTTAAGGAGTAGAATGGAGTATGCCTTGTTGTTAAAATATTGATAGTTATGTTTTTAGGACATTTCGCGCTGGGCTTTGGCGCCAAATCGGTAGCGCCCCGCGTTTCGTTGGGCGCTTTGTTTTTTGCCGTTCAATTTGTCGACCTGCTATGGCCTACATTGCTGTTGCTAGGTATCGAGCGGGTAGAAATACAACCGGGCAACACGGCCGTTACGCCGCTCTATTTTGCCCACTACCCCATTTCGCACAGTTTGCTCATGGCGGCCGTTTGGGCGGCACTGATTGGCGGCGTGTATTTTTTGCTGAAAAAAGAGCCGCGTAGCGCATGGGTGCTGGCCGCTGCTGTCGCCAGCCATTGGGTGCTTGACTTGATTGCGCATCGCCCCGACTTGCCCCTGGCTTTTGGCGGAGGCCCAAAATTCGGCCTGGGCTTGTGGAACTCCGTCCCGGCGACGGTAGCCGTAGAACTCGCCCTTTTCGCTACAGGTTTTTGGCTATACCTGCGCCATACGAAAGCAACCCGGCCCATGGGGGTGTACGCCTTGTGGGGTTTAGTGACGTTTCTGCTCGTTATTTACGGCGCCAACCTGTTTGGCCCGCCGCCCCCCGACGTAAAAACCATTGCTATTGCAGGGCATGCTCAATGGTTGCTGGTCCTTTGGGGATATTGGGTGGATCGCAACCGGGCGCCGCAACTGGGCCAGTAGCCCGAAATTGAACGTATCTTTACCCTTTACCACCAATAATTGTTACTCCATGGCGCGTTCGGCACGTACGCAGGCGATTTTTCAATTTCTACTTTTTTGCGGTATCGTTCTGTTTGTCAATATTTTGGCTAATTACTTTTACACCCAGATCGACCTCACTGAAGAAAAACGGTTTACGCTCACCAAACCCACCAAGGCCTTGCTGAAAAGCCTCGACGACCGCATTTACGTCCAGGTTTTGCTCCAGGGCGACTTTCCCGCCGGATTTAAACGCCTGCAAACGGCCACCCGCGAAATGCTCGACGATTTCCGTTCGGTGACAGGCTACATCGACTACAATTTTGCAGACCCCCTTCAGGGCAACCTCGAAGAGGTGAAAGCCCGGCAAAAAGCGCTGTTGGAAAATGACGGCATCGCTCCGGTCAACCTGCGCGTGAACGAGCAAGGCGAAAGCAAACAACAGCTGATTTACCCCGTCGCTATTTTTCACTTCGGCCAGCGCAAGGTGCCCGTCAACCTCTTGGAAAACCAATCGCCTACCCTGGTGCCCGACGAAGTGGTGAATACTTCGGTGAGCTTGCTGGAATACAAATTTGCCAATGCCATTAAAAAACTGAAGGCGAAGTCGCGCCCTGCCATTCTATTTACCCGCGGCCATGGCGAGCTCGACGAAATACAAACCGTCGACCTGGAAACCAGCCTGCATCAATTTTACGATACCGACCGTATTTCGCTCGACTCACTGGTGCAAATCCGGCCGGATGCCTGCGCCTTGCTCATCGTTGCCAAGCCTCGCGGCGCTTTTTCTGAACGCGACAAATTCATCATCGACCAGTACGTCATGCAAGGCGGGAAGGTACTCTGGCTCATCGATCGCCTCAATGCCGACCTCGACAGCCTGCGCACCGTGCCGCATTTTGTGCCAACCGACTACCCGCTCAACCTCGAAGACATGCTGTTTAAGTATGGCGCGCGTATTCAGCCCGATCTGGTGCTTGATATGGAATGCAGTAAAATTCCGCTTCAGGTAGGCGTAGTGGGTAATGCACCGCAATTTCAGCTGTTCGATTGGCCCTACCACCCTACAGTTTTGCCGACGGCGCAACACCCGGTTTCGAAAAACCTGGACCGCCTGGATCTCCATTTTTGCTCCTCCATCGACACCATTCGAACCAAAACAGCCGTCCGAAAAACTGTGTTGCTCCACAGCAGCGTGTACAGTCGCCTGCAATTCAGTCCAATCGACCTCAATTTTGGCATTGTCCGCAACGAGCTCAATCCTGAAAACTTCCGAAGAGGCCCCCAAACGGTGGGCGTACTGCTCGAAGGCGTTTTTCCCTCCAACTTTGAAAACCGCGTTTCTGCGGAAATGCTGGCCGGGCTCAAACAAGCCGGCGTGGAGTTTCGAACAGTCAGCACGCCCAACCGTATGATTGTAGTGAGCGACGGCGACTTGGCCGCCAATTACATTCGCGACCGCGCTAGCAAGGAGTGGCTGCCCCTGGGTTACAACCGCTTCGAAAACACCACCTATGCCAACAAAGCTTTTTTATTAAATGCCATCGAATACCTGATTGAAGCGGAAGGCGTGATCGAAGCCCGGTCAAAAGAGGTAAAACTGCGCCTGATCGATACCGTACGCGCCCGCGAGGAACAAACCTTTTGGCAATTGCTCAACATTGGGCTGCCGCTGGTGTTTCTCGGCATTTTCGGCGCTGTGTTCTTCTGGCGGCGGCGGCGAAAATATGCGGTTGGATAAACGCTGGAGTTTTATTCTTCAAAGGCTGCCCGTACGACTTGTAACACTTCCGGGTAAATAGCCGGGTTGCAAGCCAATATTTCTGCCCCGAAAATAAAGTCGGCTCCGCCCTGGAAGTCGCTCACGCGCCCACCAGCCTCCTGCACCAACAAGGCCCCGCCGGCTACATCCCAGGCATTCAGGCCGTATTCGAAAAACAAGTCGAAACGGCCGCAGGCTACATAGGCCAAATCGAGCGCTGCCGAGCCGTAGCGCCGCACCGCGCGCCCCTTCTCCAGCATGGCTCTCAGCACCTTAAACCAGGCCTCTGCCCGGCTAAAATTGTGGTAAGGGAAGCCGGTAGCCACCAGGGCTTCGCGCAGATGGACGCGTTGGCTGACCCGGATCGGCTGGTCATTGCACCAGGCGCCGCCATTTTTCCAGGCAAAAAAGAGCTCGTCGTTTGGCACATGGTGCACAATTCCTACCAGGGGTTCGGCGCCGGCGCGCAAGCCTACGCTGATGGAGTAGTGGGGCAGTCCGTACAAATAATTGGTGGTGCCGTCGAGCGGGTCGATAATCCATTGCAGATCGGCAGTTTCCGCTTGTGCAACTGTTTCTTCTTCCGTAATAAAGGCCGCTTCCGGTAACAACTGCCTCAAGCGTTCCACCAGCATTTCTTCGGCTGTCCGGTCGACGTAGCTGACCAAACCGTTGCGGTGTTTTTCCTCTACCTGTCCGGGTTGAACTTGATGGACCTGTTCGCGCAAAAACGCTGCGACTTCCAGCACGGCCAGGTTCGCGTGCCGGGTGAGTTGTTCCAAATCGCGTTGCATAAAGGTAAAGGTACGTGCCAAATCACTCCGCGCCCAAATCCTGCACCCAGTATTTCCCCGCTTTTCCTACCCCCATGTCTTTAAAATCGGGGTGCATCAGGTTGGGGCAATGATCTTTGCTTTTGCGCCAGGCATCCACGACAGCCTGGGCGGTGGCGTAGCCCATGGCGATGTTTTCGCCGACTACACGCCATTGGTAGCCCGCTTGTTCGATGCGCCGGGAGAAAGTAGCGCCTTCCGGACTTTCATGGTTAAAATACCGGCGCTGGCGCATGTCGTCGGCATGGTTTTGAGCGGCGCGTTCGAGTCGGTCGTTCCAGCGCAGCGGGGAAGCTGGTTGGAAAAATTTGCCCCCGGGACACTTGCAGCCGGCGGTGCGCAAAGCATTCACTTCGGCGAGCACGGCCCGGGCTTCGAGCTGATCGGCATTCCATTCGGCGCCCGAATGCAACTTGGCAGCCGGTTTTTTCGCTGGCCACCAGGTGAGTGCCAGCAAACAGCTGAGGAGCAGCAACAAGAATTTCATGAGCAGGAATTTGATGGTTGGCTGATTTTTATCGTTCTCAAACGAAAATAAGGGATATTTTCGTGAGTGGCCACAGCGATCGGTTTTTCCATGTTCAACATGCTGTTTTTCAGAGCGCTTTTAGCTTTTTTGGTTTTACCCGGTTTGGTTGCCGGTTTGGTTCCTGTACTTATTTTGAGTGGGCAGCCAGGCGTCGGACGCGGCCCCTGTTGGGCCTGGGTTCTATTGGGTGCCGGGTTGGCCGTGTTGCTGGCTTGTGTGCGCGAATTTTATGTTGCCGGGAAAGGCACCCTGGCGCCCTGGCAGCCGCCGCGGCGTCTGGTTACCACCGGGCTGTACCGTTTTAGCCGAAACCCAATGTACGTGGGCGTTTTGCTAGTTGTTGGAGGATGGGCGCTGGCTGCGGGTTCGGCGGTGCTGGGTTGGTATGCAGCATTTTTGGCGGCGGGGTTTCACCTACGGGTGTTGTTTTACGAAGAGCCGGTTTTGAAAAAAATGTTCGGCCCGGAATGGGAGCGCTACCGGGCGCAAACCCGCCGCTGGCTATGAGTTTAGGCTTCGAATAATTGGGATAGGTCTACTATCAATCCAGCCAGGACGGCCGATTGCACGGCGCCGCTTTCGGCGGAAAATGCGAAAATGCGGTATTTCGCTTCTTCCAAATGATATACCTCTACCGAGCGGTTGTTCGGGTCGATCAGCCAAAATTCGGGGACGCCGAAGCGTTCGTACAATTCCATTTTTTCAATCCGGTCACGTTTGATCGAGCCGGGCGACAGGATTTCAACCAGCAGGTCGGGAACGCCTCGTACGATTTGCTCCGCTTCATCGATGATCGCCAGGTTTTCTTTTCGGATGAACAGGATATCGGGCTGAGGAGCGTTGAAATCGTCGAGCACCACATCCAGTGGAGCATGAAAAATTTCACCCATTAATGGGTTTTGTTCCAGATGCTTGAGAAGCGCACGAATCAATCGAATAGATATGCGCTGATGTTGAACAGTTGGGGAGGCTTTTTTCACGAGTTCGCCGTTGAGCAGTTCGTATTGGAAGTTATCGGCATCATCAAATTCCAGGGCGCGGTACTCCGCGTAGGTCATTTTTTTTGTCAGAACAGTCATGCTCGGAAAATTTTATGCAAGGTAACTTTTTTCAAAAGCCCCTGCAAGGTCGGTACTCAGGTAAACAATTGCTGTTTGAGCGCTTCTACTTTGGCCAGCGGCACCACCCGAATTTTGAATTTTTTCGCATCCAAACCTTTCGCGTTGTACTTCGAAATATAAATTTCTTCGAAGCCCAGGCGGTCGGCTTCGGCGATGCGTTGTTCGATGCGGCTGACGGCGCGGATTTCGCCGCTCAGGCCCACCTCGCCCGCAAAACACACGTTCGACGGGATGCTCACGTCGAGCAGCGACGATACCAGGGCCGACACGATGGCCAGGTCGATGGCCGGGTCGTCGACGCGGATGCCGCCGGCCAGGTTGAGGAACACGTCGTTCATGCTGAAGTAATAGCCGCAGCGTTTTTCGAGCACGGCCAGCAGCATTTGCAGGCGGCGCATGTCAAAGCCCGTGGCCGAGCGCTGCGGGGTGCCGTACACCGATTTGCTGACCAAAGCCTGCGTTTCAATCAGCATAGGGCGCAGGCCTTCCATGGTGGCAGCCACAGCGCAGCCGCTCAGGTTTTCGTCGGTTTGGCTGAGCAGTAGTTCGGAGGGGTTGCTCACCTCGCGCAGGCCGGCGGCGCGCATTTCGTAGATGCCCATTTCGTCGGTGCTGCCGAAGCGGTTTTTCAGCGTGCGCAGGATGCGGTAGGCATTGTGGCGGTCGCCTTCGAACTGGAGCACGCAGTCGACAATGTGTTCGAGCAGTTTGGGCCCAGCGATGTCGCCTTCTTTGTTGATGTGCCCGATGAGAAACACCGGAATATTGGTTTCCTTGGCAAAACGCAGGAGCTCAGCCGCGCACTCCCGCACCTGCGAAATGCCGCCGGGGGCGCTGTCGAGGTGGGGGGTGCTCATGGTTTGGATGGAGTCGACGATGAGCAGCTGCGGGCGCACTTCCTGGGCTTGTTGCAGCACTTTGGTCAGGTTGGTTTCGGTGAGGATAAAACATTCGGCGCGGCCCTCCGGCAGGCGGTCGGCGCGCATTTTGATCTGCTCTTCGCTTTCTTCGCCACTGACATACAGCACCTTGGCGGGCAGTTGCACGGCCACTTGCAACAAAAGGGTACTTTTCCCTATACCCGGCTGCCCGCCGATCAGCACCAGCGAGCCGGGCACGATGCCGCCACCCAATACGCGGTTGAGCTCGGCGTCGGGAGTGGCCACCCGGCGGGTGGCGCCGGTTTGGATGGCTGTCAGCGGGGTGGCTTTGGGCGACTCGCCTTTGCTGTTGGCCGGCGCCCAGGAGCGGCGTTTTTCCTCGGCGGTGGTTTCTTTCTGAATGATTTCTTCCTGGTAGGTATTCCATTCGCCGCATTGCGGGCACTTGCCCATCCATTTTGGCGAAGAGGCGCCGCAGCTGGAACAGAAAAAAATGGTTTTTGCTTTTGCCATATTTAGTGTGGATGGTTGCGCTGTACCGAGCTAAAGGTTTTGGATAAAACACCGACAAGGTAAAACATTTTATTTTAAAATTCGGGAGCGTGCTGCAAATTGTTGAAAAATCGTTGGTGCGGGCTTTTTGTCGTATCTTTGTCTAACTCGAAAATAAGTTGCTCGAAAAACCTGTGTCTGATGCTCCCGTGTCTGAGGAGCGGCTATTCGGCCTGATTGCCCAGCTGATTTTTTTACCTCCAATATTCAAATTACCCGCATTTTTATGGAAAAAGTATCCATCACCACCCTGAAAACCGAACACTACAAAGACTTGCTCGAAGCCATGAAAGCGGCCTACCCGAACTGGGCGGGTTCCTATTGGCAACGCGGTACCATCGAACACCTGATCCACATTTTCCCGGAAGGGCAATACGTGGCGCTGGTGGATAATAAAGTAGCCGGTTGCGCCTTGTCGATCATTGTCGATTACGACAAATTCGGCGACGATCACACCTACGAACAAATCACGGGCAATTACGCCTTCAATACCCACGACCCCGACGGCGACGTGCTTTACGGCATAGAAGTGTTTGTGCATCCCGATCATCGGGGCCTGCGCCTGGGTCGCCGGCTCTACGATGCCCGGAAAGAATTGTGCGAACACCTCAACCTGAAGGCCATCGTTTTCGGCGGCCGCATCCCCAACTACCACAACTACGCCGATCAAATGACCCCGCGCGACTACATCAGTCGGGTACGGATGAAGGAAATTCACGACCCGGTGCTGAATTTTCAGTTGTCGAACGATTTCCACGTCAAAAAAATCCTGCGCAACTACATGCCCAGCGACACGCAATCGCAGGAGCATGCCACCTTACTCCAGTGGGATAATATTTATTACCAGAAAGAAGACCGTCCTGTGCCGCGAAAAACATACGCCCGCCTGGGCTTGGTGCAGTGGCAAATGCGGCCCTATCGAAACCTCGACGAACTTTTCGTTCAGGTGGAATATTTTGTTGACATGATCTCCGCCTACAAAGGCGACATCGCCGTTTTTCCCGAGTTTTTTAATGCCCCGCTTATGGCTGACGACAACCACTTGCGTGAATCCGAAGCTATTCGCCAAATTGCCCGGTATTCCGATGCCATTCGCGAACGTTTCTCCGAGTTGGCGATGCGGTACAACGTGAATATCGTAACGGGCAGCCTGCCCGAATTGGAAGGCGACCGCCTCTACAACGCCGGCTATTTTTGCCACCGCAGCGGGAAAACCGAACGTTATGTGAAAATCCACGTAACCCCCGACGAAGCCAAATACTGGGCTATCTCCGGCGGCCATTCGCTTCAGGTTTTTGATACGGATGCCGGAAAAGTCGGCGTGCTGATCTGTTACGATTCCGAATTCCCCGAGTTGGGTCGCCTGCTGGCCGACGAAGGGATGCAAATCCTGATCGTGCCCTACCTCACCGACACGCAAAATGCCTACATGCGCGTGCGCCACTGCTCGCAGGCGCGAGCGATCGAAAACGAATGTTACGTAGCCATCACTGGTTCGGTCGGCAACCTGCCGCAAGTAGAAAATATGGATCTGCAGTACTCGCAATCGGCAGTGCTCACGCCCTGCGACTTTGCTTTCCCCTCCAACGGCGTAAAAGCCGAAGCTACGCCGAACACCGAAATGGTGCTGATTGCCGACCTGGACATGGAGCTGCTTTCTGAATTGCACCACCATGGCGCTGTGCGCAATTTGCGCGACCGGCGGAGAGATTTTTATTCGTTGAGCCTTCAGGAAATTGCCCCCCTGCACCCGTAGGGGCGCCCCTTGCGGGCGCCCTTGCCACGTACCCGGAGCAACCGCATTTTCCCGGGGCGACCGCAAGGGGCGCCCCTACGAGAACCGGCCCCAGCGTTCAATTTCGTCGGCCGACCACAATTCGGGAAAAAAGACCACCAGTTGCATTTTCGGCGGCAGGTATTGTTGCCAGTTGGTGCCGCCGGTAGCGGCAATTTCGCGGGGTTTGGCGTCGAGATAGCGCACCGCCGAGCGGTAGTGGGAGAGGGCCCAACGCACGTTGCTGTTGAGGTCGTGTTGGCGCAGCAGCTCGCGTAGCTCGGTGTCTTGTTGTGCCTCCGGAGGAAGTTTGTGAAACAGCCGGCGGAGGTTGAGCGCCTGAAATTTTTCGGCGTAGCGTACCAATTGCTCGCCGTATTTCGCTTCAAACTGACGCAAGGTGAGGGTTTTTTTTCCGGTTGCCAGCTCGGTAGCCCCCGATTTCCAGTACAACACCGAATACAAGAGCCGGACATTTTGCACGTCGGAGGTGAGCTCGCGTTTGCCTACATGAACCAGCTGACTCATATCGGTACTGGCAATTTCAATCATGCGGTACTGCACACTTTGGAAACCGCTGGCGGGTAGCAGGCTCATGCGAAACCGGAGAAACTCCTCGCGGTCCATGCCGTCTACCATCACGTCGAAAGAGTTGATCAGCTGTTCGAAGTAGCGGTTGATGCGCACCAGCTGGCGTTTGAACAACTCGGGGTCGGGCGCTGGATCGCAGTGGGCCAGTTGCTCGATGGCGTCGAGGGTGAGGCGGAAGTAGAGTTCGGTAATTTGGTGGTAGAGGATAAAAATCCGCTCGTCCGGAATTGGGGTGCGCGGATTTTGCAAGCTGAGCAGGGTGTCGAGGTGGATATAGTCCCAGTACGTAAGGTAATCAGCATAAAGCAGGCCGTCGAGGTAGGAGCTCATATCCTGCCCCATGGCGGCGTATTTTTCTTCCAATAGTTGGACGCGTTGGAAAATTTCCGGATTGACTTCCATGATATCGCCGGCAGTAAGTTAGGGCCGAGCGCTTTCCGGTTCGGAGGCGATCAGCTGGTGATTTTCAAGCCCAAAAGTAGGCAAACCGTGCATACTCCAAAATGCAACAGCGCATTTGCGAGCGCTGCGCCGAGTTGGCCATTTTGCCACAGGCCCCACGTTTCGGCGGTAAAAGTAGAGTAGGTGCTGAAGCCGCCGCAAAATCCGGTAAGGAGCAGCAGGCGTTTTTGGTCGCTCAGCCAGGCTGTTTGTGGAGCGCCCAGGAGCAGGCCGAGGGCTAGGCAGGCCAGTGCATTTGCGGCAAAGGTGCCCCAGGGGAACTGGGTTTGCCAGGGGCGCAACAACAAATACAGCGCGTACCGGCACATACTGCCCAAGCCGCCGCCGATAAATACCAGGCTAAATGCTAAGAATACAGGCATTTTGCGGGAAAGGCATAAAAAAAACCCCGATCCCGAGATCTCGGGTCGGGGCAACAACTAAAAAATTAAGCTATGAAAACAAAAACTTCTTTTGTCAGAACGATACTGCTGCAAGAATAGCGCAAAACGAGCGTCTAAACAAGCCGAAGCCTTCGATTTTTCACTATTCGGTTACATCACGACCGCCGATGAGCATGTCCTGATAGTCTTTCAGGTCATCCCATTTGCCTTCGGCGGCAAATTTCGACTGGGCGGGCCAGGTGCTCGGATCGTGAATCTGGTAGCGCGAGCCGGCCGCTTCCAGGATTTCTTTCAGCCGGTCGACGGAGGCATTGGCCAAGTCGTCCCAGGTTTCAATGCCACCCTCTTTGAGCAATTGCTCAATTTTGGGGCCGATGCCTTCAATCACTTTCAGGTCGTTGGCTTTCGGCCCTTTTTTGGCCGGCGCTTTTTTGGCTTTCGGCGCTTCAGTTTCAGGCGCTTCTGCTACGGGCGCAGCAACAGCGGTTTTGGCGCTGACTTCTTCCTCGGCAGCCGGCGTTTCCACTACCACCGGTGCGGCCGGCGTTTTTTCTGCTGGTTTTTTAGCTGCGGGCGCTGCGGCGGCTTTTTTGGCCGGTTTGGCTACCGTTTCCACTACTTCTGTGAAGGGAACGACACTGACATAGTTGCGGTCGTTGCGGGCGCGTTTGAACGCGACAATGCCGTCGATGGCAGCGTGGAGCGTATGGTCGCGACCCATGTACACGTTTTCACCCGGGTGGAATTTGGTGCCGCGTTGGCGTACCAGGATGTTGCCGGCAGTGGCTTTTTGTCCGCCGAAAAGTTTGACGCCAAGACGTTTACTTTTACTGTCCCGGCCGTTGTCGGTTGAGCCTACACCTTTTTTATGTGCCATAACTTTGTTTAGCGTTTTGTCCCTTGCGGGACTTGATGTTTTAAAATGCGAGTGTTGCGGGCATTGTTGACAAACAAGGGCCTGCCCGCTCCCGGCCCGGGGCCTTAAATGGCGATACCGTCGATTTTAATTTTGGTAAACGACTGGCGGTGGCCGTTTTTCTTGCGGTAGCCTTTGCGGCGTTTTTTGTGAAAAACGATCAGTTTGTCGCCTTTTACGTGGCTGAGCACACTGGCTTTGACGCTGGCGCCTTTAACGTTGGGGGTGCCGATAGACACACTGCCGTCGCGGTCGATGAGGTGGACGGAGTCGAAGGTGACGGAGTCGCCTTCTTGAGCTGCCAGCCGGTGGACGAAGATCTGCTGACCTTCCTCAACTTTGAATTGTTGACCGGCGATGGAAACGATTGCGAACATGTTGAGAATCAGAATTTTTGAATAAAAAATATAACTGCCTTTCAAAAGGCGGGCAAAGGTACAACCCCTTCCTAAAAAAACCAAGCTCAAGAAGAATGGAAACCGCGGAGTAATCCAATGATTTCCAGGTCGTCGCGCAATGCCGGCGCCCAACGGAAAAAATCGGGGTGCCGGCTTGCGTCGAGCCGCAAGGCCTGGCGCAGAGTTTGAACGGCGGCATGCCGTTGCCCCGACAGGAACAGGCAAGCTGCCCGGCAGTATATCAGATCGGCGCTCGAACTGTTTTCTAACGCTTGTTCCAGCACGTCGGCAGCATCCTGGAAGTCGCCGGCAAACAACAGAAACTCAGCTAGTTGCAGCCAATAAGCGGCCTCTTCTGGAGCCAATTCGACAGCTTTCCAAAGGTGAAACTGCGCTTTTTGCGGCCGGCCCAGATAGCCGTAGGCCAGGGCGATTGAACTGTGAAATTCCGCTTTCCGGTTGTTGTACCGGATGGCGCCGCGCAGCCATTTCACCGCATCGGCGTGGTTTGACTCGGTAGCGCAACACGAGGCAAGTTGATAATGCGCATCGGCATGTCTGGCATCCAATTGCAACGCTTGGAAACAGAAATTTCGGGCGCGCTCCAAGTCGCCCAACAAGCGGTAGCATTCGGCCATTCGCGCGAGCACATCGCTGTTGGCCTCCGCGTGCGAATTGAGTTCGGTGTAATATTGCAGGGCTTGGCGATGCAAACCGCGTTGTACCGCCAACTCGGCACAGGCACGGTAGGCTTCCTCAAAATAAGGTTGGGTAATATAGGCATATTCGAAAGCCTCCAGCGCTTCGTCGTGCAGCTCCAGCTGCACACAAGCCCAGCCCAGGTTGTACCAGGCATAGGAGCAGTATGGGAATTCATCCAAAATAGTCAGAAACAGGTCGCGCCCCTCCGCATGGTTGCCTGTGAGTTCCATGTAAAGTAACAACTTCCGGAAAACATCCCGGTCGTTTGGCTCACGAAAAGCGCGTTCGCGCAAGAGCGCGAATTGAATCAGATAGTCCTTCATTGCCGAAAGCGGGATTATGCGCCTGCCAAACAACAGGCTGTAAAACGGCTCCAAAGATAAGCGGGTTCTGCAAAAAATTGCACAAATCCTTTCGGCTGCCGGCGGCGCTAGAACTCCAGCATCCGGGTGTCGAACCCGGTGCCTGCAGCTTCCCGGAGTTGCGCGGCTGTTTGCCGGACGGTGTCGGGCAAAGGGCGATAAGAAAAACCGGGAATAGTCAATGATTTGGCATTGTCGTAGTAAAAACTGGAAACACTGGCCCGGGCGCTTTCCTTGGTTACGATAGGTTCAATCCCCAGCAGTTTTTCCTTCAGCCACTCTACCCGCCAGGCTATTTCGGCCAGGGGAGGGTTTACTTTAAAAATCGGACGGTTGACCTCCAGGGCGTCGGCTACCATGAAAATGAGTTCCCGGAAGCTGACATTTTCCGCATTCAAAATGTAGCGCTCGCCCGTGATATCCGACTGCAACATGCGCAGAATAAAGGTGGCTACATCGCGCACGTCTACCACGCCGGTATGGCCGGTTGTCCAAAATTTCAAACCCTTGTACACTTGCAGAAAAACACGTCCGGCGCTGTTGTTCCAAAAGCCGCTGCCCAGAATTGCCGAGGGGTTTACGATTACGGCCTGCAGGCCTTCGGCATGCCCGCGCCAAACCTCCTGTTCAGCCAAATATTTGCTGATGGCATACTGGCTGTTGCCCGCGCTGCGCACCCATTTGGCGTTTTCATCGAGCCTGGGGCGCTCTTTTACCCGCCCGAATGCTGCGATGCTGCTCACATGCACAAATTTTTCTACGCCGGCTTCCAAAGCCAGGTTGACCATGTTGGCAGTGCCTTCCACATTGATCTGGTGCATCCTCCGATAGTCTTTGGGGTGGAAGGAAACCAGCGCAGCACAGTGACACACCTGCCGGATGCCGCCAAAAGCGGATTCCAGCGCCATGAGGTCGGTCACGTCAGCCTCCACCCACTCGACCTGGTCTGCCACATCCCGCACCAAATCCGTGGGGCTGTTGGGCCGTCGCAGCGCCCGGACGGCATACCCATTTTTTAACAACAAGCGCAAGGTGTAGGCGCCTACGAAGCCGGTAGCGCCTGTGAGTAAAACGTTGGGTTCGGTCATTTTTTCTTCAAACGGAGGGTGTATTCAGCGACAGCTTTGATCTCTTTTGGCGTCAAAACTTCCTCAAATGGCGCCATCATGTTTTTGCCTTTGGAAATTTGAACGATCCGTTCTTCCAGCGTCAGTTTGGACATAGTCAGGTCGCCGGCGCCGTTCAGGCCAAGTTTGCCGTCGGCTCCATGGCAGGCAACACAATATTGCCGGTAGATAGCAGCGCCATTGGTACCGTCGGGAACCGTGCCGGCTTCCTGGACCTTCACGGTCGATTCAGCGCTGGTTCCGGGTTGGCAAGCGCCGATTAGTAGAAAATATCCGGAAAGGAAAAATAAAAACTGGACTACCTTCATTTTGCGCGGGCGCTTGGCGCAAAAATTGCTGAGCAAAAATCTACGCATTTTACATTGCTTAAAGTCTGGCGTTTTTTTGGGGCAGAGGACATATAAAGGCGCTAAGGTATAAGTTGTCAACTATTTAAAATTTCAAAATACCCTTTGCGAAGGCTGTTTGGGAAATAAAAACGCGCTGGCGTATCTTTGCCAAACGCTTAAATTGAACC
>CAZVZH010000033.1:0-7684 GCA_964630705.1 uncultured Saprospiraceae bacterium
AGTTTGGAGTTTGAAGTTTGGAGTTTGAAGCGGGTCATCATCCGAAAGGGTGAACCGCTTCAAACTCCAAACTTCAAACTTCAAACTAAGAATCAGGCTTCGGCGCCTTCTTTTTCCTCGCTTTTCACGGCTTTGCGTTCTTCGAGGCCTTCGCGGATAGCCTCAGCGAGGTAGTTGGTCACGTAGGCGATGGCTTTGGAAGCGTCGTCGTTGCTCGGGATCACGTAGTCGACCAATGTGGGGTCGGAGTTGGTGTCCACGATGCCGAGGGTTTTGATCCCCAGTTTGCGGGCTTCGGCCAGGGCGAGGTGTTCGTGGTGGATGTCGACGATGAACACGGCTGCCGGCAGGCGGTTGAGGTTGGCGATACCGCCGAGTTGCTTTTGCATTTTGGCGAGTTCGCGGCTCAGCGTCAGGCGTTCTTTTTTGGTAATGCTGGTGAGCGTGGTATCGGCGAGCATGCGCTCGATGTTGTGCATTTTTTTGACCGATTTGCGGATGGTCATGAAGTTGGTCATCATGCCGCCGAGCCAGCGGTCGGTCACATAGGGCATGCCGACGCTTTCAGCCGCTTTCTGCACGATATCGCGGGCTTGTTTTTTGGTCGCCACAAACATGATTTTCTTACCGCTGCGGGCCAGGGCTTTGACGGCTTGGGCGGTGCGCTCCATGCATTCGGCGGTGCGGTTCAGGTCGATGATGTGGATCCCCTTGTGCTCCATGAAGATGTAGGGCGTCATTTTCGGGTTCCACTTTTTGCGGAGGTGGCCGAAGTGGCAGCCGGCATCGAGCAAGTCTTTATAATTGGGCTTTTGCATGTCAAAAGCAAGTTTTGAAAGTGAAGATTTAGATTGGAGTTTGAAGTTTGAAGTTTGGAGTTTGAAGGAGTTCATCATCCGAAAAGGTGAACAACTTCAAACTTCGAACTTCAAACTTCAAACGAATTAGCGTTTGGAGAACTGGAAGCGTTTGCGCGCTTTCGGGCGGCCGTACTTTTTGCGTTCGACGGCGCGGCTGTCGCGCGTGAGGTACTTTTTGTCCTTCAGCGGCTTTTTGAATTCTTCGTTCAATTTGACCAGTGCGCGGCTCAAGCCCATACGCACCGCTTCGGCCTGGCCTTTGAAGCCGCCGCCGCGCACGTTGATCTTGAGGTCGTAGATATTTTCCACGCCGACTACGGCGAAGGGGTCGACGACGTTGTGCTGCACGTGGAGTTGAGGGAAGTACTCGCGGTAATCTTTTCCGTTCACCGTGATCTTACCTTCACCTTTCATCAAATATACCCGGGCAACGGCAGTTTTACGGCGCCCGGTGGCATTTATCATTTCCATATTTTAGAATTGTTGATCAGGTTGATAGCGTTGATAAAGTTTATAAGGTTGATAAGGTTGATAAGGTTGATGGGGTTGATAAACCTAATAAACCTAATAAACCTAATAAACCTTATAAACCTCTTATCAACTCAAAATTTCAGCGTTTCGGGTTTCTGGGCGGCGTGCGGATGCTCGGCGCCGGGATACACAAACATGCGCTTGAAAACCTGGCGGCCCAGTTTGGTTTTGGGCAGCATGCCTTTCACAGCGCGTTCGATGATGCGGCGGGCATCTTTTTCCTGCATGGCGGAAGCCAGGGTCGTTTTCTGGCCGCCGGGGTACAGCGAATAGTCGAGGTATTCTTTCTGGTCCCATTTTTTACCCGTAAACCGCACTTTGTCGACGTTGATCACGATCACATAATCGCCCGTATCGGCATGCGGGGTAAAACTGGGTTTGTTTTTGCCGCGCAATACAGCGGCGATGTGGCTGGACAAACGGCCAACTATTTGATTCTCAGCATCGACCACATACCACTTGTGCTCTGCGCGCTCTTTGCTGACGGAATCGGTCCGGTAACTCAGCGTATCCATTTTATCTACAGTTGAAAGTTGAATTGTTAAACCTGAAATAATCGCTTTTTCAAAAGCGGCGGCAAAGGTAGAACGAGCCTTCGGATTGCACAAGGGAATTAGAAAGTTTTCTGAAAAGAATTTGCATAAACCACTGGAAGTCAACTGTTTTTTTGCACAGATAAAAAATGTTGTTTTTTCATAAAATACAATTGACGCCTGATTTTCAGCAGGTTAGCACAAAATTGGGTTGTTGTCGGAATGTTCGGCGTAAGGGGCGGGCAGCACCATCGCAACACAATATGGCGTGAAAACGAGGCTTCCGGCATGGAACGTCCAAACAATACCACCAGCGATTTACAAGTTCAGCAGTACAGTTCAGGTTGGTGCGCAGGCTGCACGAAGTACCGGTGCGCTGCGCAAAACCGGGGTCGTTTTTTGAATTTACCCCTAAAAAACCGGATCGCTTCCTTTTTTTCACCATCCTTGTACCATGCTCATACTCCAAGTGTTTTGTCCCCTCGTTGTCGCTGTATTTTCTTTTGCCAGCCAATCGCCCCCGGCGCAAAGTACCCCCATCGGCACCTGGCTGACCATCGACGACGAAACCGGAGAAGCCAAGAGCCACATTCAGATTTTTGAAAAGGACGGGAAGCAATTCGGAAAAATCACCAAAGTGATGCGCTCCAGCCTGAACCACCTCTGCGACCAATGCGAAGGGGAACGAAAAAATCAACCGGTGCTCGGCATGGTTATCATCGAAGACATGGCCCTGAAGAAAGGCTACTGGCAAGGCGGCCGCGTGTTGGTTCCCCGGGAGGGCAAATGGTACCGGCTCAACTACTGGCTCAAGCCCGGCGATTCCGACCGGCTGGTGGTGCGCGGTTATATGGGGCTTTTTTACCGCACCCAGGAATGGCAGCGCGTCCGGTAGTTGGCCAATTGCTGCCAGGCAGGGCCTGATAACTTTTCAAATTAAACTTTTGACTTCAAAAGGCTTCGCGATAAAGATGCTCTATCGTTCCTAAGTCAGATTTGAACAGGTCAAATTGAAATTTGAAAAATGTACCTGCCTCCTAAAGCCTTTACATTGAGGATGCCAAGGCGGGATCGTTCAAAAGCAGGTTAAAAAACCGGTCGCGGTGTTTTTCCCCTTCCTTGCTGATGAGCAGGGCGCGTTTGCGCAGTTTGGTGAACCAGCCGGCGGCGTAGGCGGTAAATTCCGGGTCGGTGGTGTACATAAAATTGGGGTTGTCGAAGGTGGTGAACGCCATGCGCCCGCCCGCCCACTCGAGCAGCACGGTGATGTTGGTATGGGCAATTTCATTGTGGTACAGGGTAAACGGCGCGGCCTCGGGGCTTGCCGGCACAACGGGGCTGAATTTCAGGCCGGCCTTGGTCATTTCTTTTTGGTGTTGCACGAGTTGGCGGATTTGCTGCCGGAGCAGCGGCCCCAGGTCGGGCTGGGTAAAGGCGCCGCTGTCGGCGCAGTAATCGATGGCGTTCAGCGTGTTTTTCAGGATGCTGGTGGGCCAGATTTCGGTGCTGGGCAGGCGGTTGTAGCCCTCGATGATCGCTTGCCGCAGGTGCTCCAGCCGCCGGTTGCCGGCAAACACTTCGGGCCGGAAGGGTTGATCTTCCCACTCGGGCAGTTCCCAGGTCGTGCGGTTCCACATGTAGAGTTTGAAGGCGCAGAGTTCGGGAAAATGGAGGTAATGGAAAATCGGAATTTCCTCGGTGGAATAGTGCAACTGAGCGCCGGGCAGCTGACAGGCCCATTGCACCAGATCGTTGAGGCCGCTCAGGTATTGCTCCAGTTGGACGACCGGCTGGCGCATCGCCGGAAACTCAAACGTCACCCGGCCCTGTTGCGGCTGGAAAATACCGTCGAGCCCCAACTCGTACTGTTCCGCCAGCAAAGCAATTTCCTGAATATTCAACAAGGTTTCGCCTTTCAGGCGCTTGTACACCGCGCCCAGGCCCAAGTGTAAAATGGAAGCAAGGTCGTGCGCCGTAGCGCCGGTGTTCAATATACGTTCGAAAAAGGCGTGTTGAATTTCCTGCGCTGTTTTCATAAGGCCGACTGGTTTTTTCCTGGCAGTGGAAACAAATGTAGGTATTTCACGAAACGTGAAAAATAAAGCGCCAGGAGGATGCGCAAGGCCGGTTTGGTGAAAAAAAATTTCGGCAGTTTACCAATGGTGCAGCGGTTTATCAGCATCGGCGACGGATGCCTGACAATATTTGCAGGAGCATTCCCCCGAATGCCGGCAATTGACCAACAAAACATCCACACCATGCGTACAAATTGGATTATTTTCAAAACCGGCTTGCTGGCCGGATGCTGGTGCGCCGTTGTACTCACCGCCGCGGCTCAGGAGCCCCCCAAATACCGCTACAGCGCCTGGGGCGGTGCAACGTACCGCCTGGCATCAGATACCGAAGTTAATGCCGGCTGGGGACTTACCCTTGGCAGCGCCCTGCGGCTGGGCAAGTCGGAAACCCGGTTGCTGCTTTTTTACTCCACCGTACCAGCCGAACGACTCGAATACCAGGAAGACTGGCGCAAGTCTGGCATCCAGGGCGAACTCAGCTTTGGCATTCAACACAGCTCCCGCGGCCGGCTCACCGGCAAAGTGAACCCCTTTTTCTATGGCTTGGAGTGGCGATTGGGCCGGCAAGCGCATCGGTATACGATCTTTCATGCTGGCCAGAACTTCATAGAACAACGCCTGGTTCGGTGGCAAGCTGTATGCCTGCGCACCGGCTACCGTATTCAACTCGATCAATGGTTTTTCGATCTGGTGGTGCCCATTGGGATGGAGTTTACACGATCCCAATCAAACAATACGCAATACCACTACGACTACCGCTCCACAGCTTTTACGCTCCGCCCCACGCTCCAAATCGGCATCCAATTCTGACCATCCGTCCAAAACGAAACGACATGAAACAATTCCGCCTCCTCCGCCAACCCCTGGCCGGCTTCCTGATTTTCCTCATCCTCTCCACCACGCTCAGCTGCTACAGCCGGCGCACCATGGCCGCCAGCCGGCTCACCAAGATCAGCCCGGAAAACCTGGAGTTTATCGTCATCAACTCTGCGGCGCCCGAGCGCGATATGTGGGTACTGTCAGCCACGGTGTTCCAAGACAGCGCGCTCGAGGCCCGCTTCGACCGGGCTTCCGCCGAGTTTGTCAAAAAAATCCGTTCTATCCGCACGAATGGCGACCGCGGCGCCAATCAAAACAAGGTGCTGGTATACGTCAATGCGCCCGTAGCCCAAGCTTTTAGCGATACCTTCACCGCCCGGCTCGACTACCGCGACATTACCCGTATCGAGGTGTTCGAACCCGACGCTGGCAAGGTTGTCGCCACCATTTTTGCCGTTTTGGGCGGCATCGCCCTCTTTGCCATTATTGTCGTGCTCATCTCCTGCTCCTGCCCCTACGTGTACGCCGAAACGCCCGAAGGCCCGCAGCTCGCCGGCGAACTTTTCTCCGGCGCCGCACTACCCCAACTCGAACGCCACGACTGGCTGCCCCTACCCCCGCCGCTCCAGCCGCAGGATGGCCACTACGTCCTCCGCCTGACCAATGAAGCCTTTGAAAACCAACACACCAACCTGCTCGAACTCGAAGCCCTCGACGCCGCGCCCGGCATCCGCCCGCTCTTCGACCGGTACGGCCGCCTGCACACCATCTCCGCAGCCCAGGCGCCCCTCCGGGCCACCGACGGCGCCGGCCAGGATATCGGCGCGCTGCTCCTGCGCGAAGACGAGCAGATTTTCCGGGGCGCCCCTGAAAACCAGCACCCCGGCGCCGTCGAGCAGGTCCGGCTCGAATTCCGCAAACCCGCCGGCGCCACCTCGGTCAAACTCCTGATCCGCGCCAAAAACAACCCCTGGCTCGACTATACCTACCACCAAATGCAGGAAGAACTCGGCGTGTACGGCCCCCGCATCCGTCAGAAATACCAGAAAAAATCGGCCGCCGAAAACCTGGCCTGGCTCGAACGCCAAAAAATTCCGCTGGCCCTGTGGCTCGAAACCCGGCCGGGCCACTGGGAAAAACTCGACCACTTCCAACCCGCCGGATCCATGGCGCTGCGCCACGACGTGCTGGCCATCGATGTGTCGAAAGTGCAGGGCGACACCGTGCGCCTGCGCCTCGAATTCGGCTTCAATTTTTGGGAAATCGACTACGCCGCGCTCGACTTTTCAGCCCCGGCGCCGGTGCAGCGCCACCGCCTGCCGGCAGCCTCGGCCCTGACCGGCTCGGGCGCCGATGTGGCCGCCGCGCTGGCCGCCGACGACGAGCGCTACTACGACCAACCCGAAGTGGGCGATGTGGCCCGTTTGCGCTTTGCGGCCCCGCCGCTGGCCAAGGGCCTGGAGCGCAGCCTGGTGCTGCACGCCAAAGGGCACTACGAAATCCGCTATCCGCCTTCGGGCCTCCGGCCGGGGTATTTCCAATTAAAAAACTGGGAAAAGGAAAATGCACTGCCGCGGTACTCCCGCGAGCGCTGGCTGGAATCGAGCCGGCGATGGCGTGTAAATTAGGTTGATCGGGTTGATAAAACCATCCGGCGTCCACCCCATCAACCGCACATTAACGTTCAACAACCAACAACATGCACGACCATCCATCCGTCGAACAAGCGCCCCGCCCTACCCTGCTCGCGGGCTGGCGGTTCCGGCTGCTCGAACTGGGCTTGCTGGCCCGGCTGGCGCAAATTGCCTTGCAACTGTACCCCCGCCGGCGCGACGCCTGGCGCGCAGTGTGGCGCCAGATCAGCGTTCACCGCGAATATGCACAGCTGTGCCATTTGACCAAAGCCGTTCGCGTGGGCAAGCGGGTGTTCACCCAGGTTTCGTTTCCCTGGGTCGATAGTCCGGCGGCGCGCAGCCTGGCCGAAAGCGAGCTCCTGCGCCGGCTGCCCCTGCCCGGCCGGGCGCCCGGGCTGAACAAAGTTTTTTTGGCCATGACCAAAAAATGCTCGCTGCAATGCGCCCATTGTTTCGAATGGGATGCGCTCAACGGCCGCGAAACCCTGACGGCGCAAGCCATCCTGGATATCATCCGCAAACTGCAAGCCGGCGGCTTGGCTACCCTCGAGCTCAGCGGCGGCGAGCCGCTCAACCGCTTCGACGAGCTGCTGCGCATCCTGCGGGAAAGCGACACCCGGCAGACCGACTTTTGGGTCGACACTTCCGGCTACCGGCTCAGCGCTGAACGCGCGCAAGCACTGGCGAAGGCCGGCCTGACGGGCATCGCCGTTAGCCTCGACCACTGGGACCCCGCCGCGCACGACCGCTTCCGGGGCCTGCCGGGCAGTTTCGACTGGGCTTGCCAGGCCGTGCACAACGCCCGGGAAGCAGGCCTGGCGGTTTGCCTGACCCTGACAGCCCTGCGCGAGTTTTGCCGCCCCGGCCACTTGTGGGCGTACGCGCGGCTGGCCCGCGACTGGGGCGCCCACCTCATCCGCATCCTCGAGCCGCAGCCGGTCGGGCATTTTTCCGGGCGCGATGTCCGGCTCCGGCCCCTGGAAATGGCTGTTTTGGAAGAATTTGTCCGGAAAATTCAGCGCGAACGCCGCTACCGCGATTTTCCCATAGTGGAATACTACGCGCCGCACCAGCGCCAGGCGGGCTGCTCCGGCGCCGGCAAACGTTTTTTGTATATCGACACCGACGGCGAGATGCACGCCTGCCCTTTTTGCCGAAAAGGCTGTGGCAGCGCCGTGCAGGGCAGTATCGCCGAGGGCATCCAGCGGATGGCCGAGGCCGGCGCCTGCCCG
>CAZVZH010000033.1:7784-27423 GCA_964630705.1 uncultured Saprospiraceae bacterium
ATGACGGCACAAGACCATCAGCAAATCGAACGCCTCATCCGCATCAGCCGCGAACGGCCGCTGCTGCCCGAAACCTTCGTGCCCTGGGACACACCCGAGGAGCCCAGCCATATTTTATTGCCGGAAAAACTGGTATCGCTGTACGGGCACCCCGCCTACGAGCGCCTGTCGAAAGCCCAACGGCGCGAGCTGGCCCGGCGCGAGGTGGCGCAAGCCATGTACGCCTACGCCTGGTCGGAGGGCTTGTTTTGTTTTTTTATGAACCGCTACATCCTGCACCGCCTGCCCGACGATCTGGAGCGCCGGTTTCTGTTGCGCGAGGTCATCGAGGAGTCGCGGCACCAGGAAATGTTTGCCGCCACCTTGCAAAAACTGGGTTGCCGGCCCGTGCCGGTCAACCGATTTCACCGGGCGGTGGCCAGCCTGACCGTGCGGTTTGCTTCGGCCGACCTGGCGTTTTTGTCCTGCCTGGCCGTTGAAATGATGGCCGAGCGCTATGGCGATCAGTTGTTGCACACACCGGGCACTTTTCCGGTGTTGCAAAAAGTGGCCCAGCTGCACCAGATCGAAGAGGCGCGGCATATTTTGTTTACCAAAGCCTTGCTGCGGCAATACACCGAAAAAGCGGGGTTCTGGCGGCGGACGCAGTACAGCCTGGTCGTGCTGCTCAACATGCGTTTTTTTCAAAGCACCTATGTGCGCGCGGAAATCTACCGCGACCTCGGCCTCGACCGGCCCGGCCGCCTGCGCCGCGCAGTGTTTGCCAGCTACCAGGAGCGCTTCGCCGCCGACTGCCTCGACACGGTCAAAACGTTTGTGCACAGTTTCGGCGGCTTCAATTTTCTGACCCGCCCGCTCTGGCGCTGGATTTTAAAAATTGAAGCATGAGGACTGCTAAAATTGCCGACTTGTCGGTGTACCTGCCCGAGCGTGTGGTGCCAAACTGTGTGCTGGAAAAACGGTTGGCCCTGCCAGGCCAGTCCGTTCCGGAAAATGTGCTCGAACGCCTGTTTGGCGTGCGCGAACGCCGCTTTGCCGCCCCGGGTGAGCAGGTGTCGGACCTGGCCGCGCAAGCCGCCCACCCACTGGTGAAGCGTTGGGGCGCCGGGAAAATCGACTTTTTGATTTTTGCCGCCGCCTGTGCCGACTTGATCGAGCCGGCCACTGCCAACATCGTACAGCACAAACTCGGGCTGCAATGCCCGGCTATGGACGTAAAAAACGCCTGTAACAGCTTCACGACCGGCCTGTTGACGGCCAGCAGCCTGATCGCCGCGGGCCACTGCACCCGGGTGTTGGTGGTGAACGGCGAAAAGTTGAGCGACGCTATCCGGACCGAGTTTGACGACGAAGCCCAGCTCTGCCGCCACCTCGCCGCTTTCAGCCTGGGCGATGCCGGCGCTGCGGCGTTGGTGGCCGCTTCCGGCGACGGCAGCGGCTTTCAATACCAGCGTTTCCTGACGCGCGGCGAACATTGGCCGCTGTGCACCATTCCGGGCGGCGGCTCGCTGTTTCCGCACGATGTTGAAAAAACCTTTTTCGAAGGGCAAACCAGCGGACTGAAAGACGTGATGGCGGTGAACGGCGCTCTATTTTTCCACCAATGTTTGGCCGAGGCAGGCTGGGCCCCGGCGGATGTACAGCACCTGATCACCCACCAGGTGTCGGCGCAGTCGACCCGCTTGATCAGCCGGATGACCCAGGTGCCGCCCGAACGTATCGAAGAGATTTACCCCGACTGCGGCAACACGGCAGCTGCGGCCATTCCCCTGGCCCTGCACCGGCGCTGGCAGCGCGGCGCTATCCGCCCGGGCGACCGGGTGGCGCTGCTGGGCTTGGCGGCGGGGCTGAGCGTGTCGGTGCAGCTGATGGTTTGGTAGGGTTGGCCGTCTTTCATGCTGGACTTTAGCCTTTTTTGATAACCGAAAACGTGTCAGGCTAAATGTTGAAAATACTTTCTCCAAGTTGTGGCCGACCAAGAGAATTGGGACAGGTTTTCCACGATCAACAGGATTTTTAGTCCTGTAAATCCTTAAAAAAACAAGTCCGCCTGCGGCTGAAAATAGTTTACACCCAGGGCAAATTATGGACATCCCTCTAAAAACGGGTTGTCCATAATTTCAAAAACCTCCTTCTGATGCGGATCAAGCACATTTTTTGTCTCTCAAAAGGCTAAAGTCCAGTACGAGCAGGTTTAAATTTTATCTGAAAAAATTCACCAGCGGCGCCGGCCCAGCGACAACACCGTTGCCGCCAAAAACACTGCCGTCAGCGAGAGAAAGTACACTACGTCGCGGCTGTCGACGAGGCCGCGGCTGATAGAATTGTAGTGATACTGAATGCCGAAAGCCTGGACGAGGTCGTCGGTTTTTCCAAAAAAAATAGGCAGGCGGCTCAAAAAATCGAAGGCCATGTGCACAAAAAAGCACAGGAATGCCGCCAGGATAAAAGCGATGATCTGGTTGTTGGTCAGCGAGGACGCGAACAACCCGATAGCCACGAAAGCCGAAGCCAGAAACAACAGGCCGATGTAGGAGCCGAGGATGCCGCCGGAGTCGAGGTTGCCCTTGGGCGCGCCCAGTTGGTACACGGTGAGGTAGTACAACACCGTGGGAATCAGGGCAAACAACACCAGGGTCAGGCAAGCCAGGTATTTGCCCGCAACGATCTGCCAGTCGGAAATCGGGCGCGTCACAAGCAGTTCAATGGTGCCGCTTTGGGTTTCTTCGGCAAAACTGCGCATCGTCACGGCCGGGATGAGAAACAGGAAAATCAGCGGCGCCATGGAAAACAGCGTATCCATGCTGGCATAACTGCCGCTCAGCACGCTGGAATCGGGGAACACCCACATCACCAGGCCCATCAGCAGCAAAAAAACCCCGACGACAATATAGCCGATCAGCGAGGCGAAAAAGGCGTTGATTTCTTTAAAATAAATGGCAAGCATAGGCGGAGTGCGTGAGGCAGTTTAATTGGCTGGGCGCGTCAGTTGCTGGAACACGTCTTCCACGCTGAGCACTTCCTTGTGGAGTTCGAGCAGGGTGCGGTTTTCACGGGCGGCGAAGGCCGAGATGGCCGGCCGCAGGTCGTGTCCGGCCGGGGCCAGGAGCTGAAAACGGTTGGCGCTGAGCGTTTTGACTTGCTGGACGCCGGGCAGGGCTTTCAGCAGTCGGACCTCGACGTTTTCGCCGAACTCCACGGTGACGACCGACTGGCCACTGAACTGTTGCTTGAGTTCGGCGATGGGCGCATCGGCTACCAGGCGACCCTGGTTGATGATGATAGCGCGGTCGCAAACGGCTTCCACTTCGCCGAGGATGTGCGTGGAGAGGATGACCGTTTTTTCGCGGCCCAGTTCTTTGATCAGCTGGCGAATTTCGACGATCTGGTTGGGGTCGAGGCCGGAGGTGGGCTCGTCGAGGATGAGCACCTGGGGGTCGTGGAGCATGGCTTGCGCCAGTCCGACGCGCTGCCGGTAGCCCTTGGAGAGTTCGCCAATACGCTTGTGCCGGTGGCTGCTGAGGCCGGTGCGCTCCACCATTTCGTGTACGCGCTGGGCGGCTTTACCGACGCGGTGGATGCCGGCGGTAAACTCCAGATACTCGCGCACGTACATATCTTTGTACAAGGGGTTGTGCTCTGGCAGGTAGCCGATGCGCGCGCGGGCTTCCATAGGTGCGGCCTGAATGTCGTAGCCGCACACCGTAACGGCGCCTTCCGTTTGGGGCAGGTAACCAGTGATGATTTTCATCGTGGTGGTTTTACCGGCGCCATTGGGCCCCAGAAAGCCGAGCACTTCGCCTTGGCGCGCTTCGAAGGAAATGGCGTCTACAGCGCGTTGAGCGCCGTAGATTTTGGTCAGGTTTTTAACTTGTACGGACACGTCGTTGGAAAAAAGTGGAAGGATCAAGCGGTTTTCTGGCGGGCAAAAATAACGAAATTGCCGGAACCGCCGGCGGGCTTTGTCGCCTGGCGAACATTTTACGCAGCCGGACCTACCTTTAAGCTCGTTTTTTACTGCCCGGGCGTTTCAGTGCTTGTTATTTCAAAATTGAATTTCCCTAACATGATTAAATATCTGACGCACATGACCCTGCTTTTGCTTTTGTTGCACGGCTGTTGGCTCGCCTGTTCCAACACGCCGCAATCTGCCGCTCCGGCGCCCGAACCGCTGACTGCCGCTGCGGATACGCCGACGCCTGTTGCTGCTCCGCCAGTTCCGGAGGCGCCGGTACCCGCAGCCCCGCCGGTTTCTGCATCAAATAAAAAGAAACTGGCGGCCGCCCCTGTTTTGCCCGCTGCGCCGGTGGCCCAATCCAGTGCCCCGGGCAGCCCCTCTGCGCCTGCGCCAGAGCCTGCGCCAGGCATTTCGCCCGCGCCGGAGCTGCACGCTGGCTGGGACGCCCTGCTCCGCCGGTTGGTCGATTCGAAAGGCCGGGTGAACTACGCCGGATTTAAAAACGCCCAACCCGAACTCGACCGCTACCTGCAAACCCTGGCCGACAACCCGCCCAAGGATACCTGGAGCCGCGACGAACAAATGGCTTACTGGATCAACGCCTACAACGCGTTCACCATCGACCTGATCGTTGACAACTATCCGGTTTCCAGCATTTTAAAACTGGACAACGGCAAAACCTGGGATGTTCAACGCATTGCGCTGGGCGGTAAAAAATACAGTCTGAACCAAATTGAAAATGAAATTCTGCGGCCAAAATTCAAAGACGCCCGGATCCACTTTGCGATTAATTGCGCCGCGAAGTCCTGTCCGCCGCTGTACAACCGGGCTTTTACGGCTGCTAACCTGCAAGGCGCACTCGAGCAGCGCACCCGTCAATTTGTCAACAACCCGGCATACAACAGCATTGCGGCCGACGGGGCGGCGGTGAGCAAGATTTTTGAGTGGTACGCCGTCGATTTCGGCGATTTGCGCGAGTATTTGAACCGTTTTTCAGAAACCCAACTGAAGATCGAGGCCGCGATTCGTTTTCAGGAATATGATTGGGCGTTGAATATGTAACGCCCGTCTGTCAGACGGGCCTCCGCGCTCGGGCCGCGGGCTCGGGGCTGCCCTTGGCGGGCTCGAGTGCGCCAAGGGCGGGCTCGAGTGCGCCAAGGGCGGGCTCGAGCGCGCCAAGGGCGGGCTCCTAGCGCGCGGGCCCTCGCAGTTGCGCTCGCCTCGCTGGTGGGCGACCGCAAAGGGTCGCCCGTGCCTCGGCGCAGTCTGCCTGTTCGAGAGGGCCGATCGAGCAGGCCCGTCTGCCAGACGGGCGTTACCGCAGCTCGCGTTCGAAGACAGATTCGAGTTGTCCGGCCACCAGATTTTTGGCAATGATGATGCGGTCTTTATTCAGCACATACAGCTCGGGCGTGATGTCGACGTAGTATTTGGCATAGATGGCCCGGTTGGTGGGGTCGAATACGTTGGTGAACGTGAAGCCGGTTTTTTGAATAAACTTGCGCCACTCTTCGTCGGTGGTATTGACGGCGATGCCGTAAAAATCGACGCCGCGGTTTTTCCATCGTTCGTATATGCGCTGAATTTCAGGCGCCTGTTCCTGGCAGTGCTCGCAATCGGGACTATACATAAACACGACTACGATGGGCGCCGTCATTTCGTAGATGGATTTGAAGTCGCCGTTGAGGTCTTGCGCCCGCACGTCGGGGCCTTTGCGGCCCATAAGGCTGGCTTTCATTTCATCCACTTTTTTGCGGAGTTTACCGATGCTCTCTGGCGTATCCCAGAAGGCCAGTTCGGGCGTGATATACTTGTCGATCAGGAACACATACACCGCTTCGCCGTCCATCACTTTGGTTTTGCCGTTTTCGTAGTTGAGGCCGATCCAGTTGACAAAAAATTTGAAGTATTCGGGGTAGACCAGCACGCGTTCGACCAGCGGATCGGCCACAGCGATGATCGAGTCGGGGCGTTGAGCGGTGAGTTCGGTGATGTAGCGGCGGAGTTTGTTGGCGACTACGGGGGTATTGAGCAGGCGGTTGTCGGTGAAGTCGACGCCGTCCCAAAAGTGGGCGCGGTAGTGGGCGAGGTTGCCCAGAGTATCGACATCGCCGTTGGGCTTGCGGAAGTCGGGCCACTCGGGGTTTTGGCCGGCGATTTTAAATTTGGTAAAAAAGGCTTTGGGGTGCGTGTTGAAAATTTCGTCGAGGTGGGCTTGGCGCTCCGCCAGCAGTTGGCTTTGGCGGGCTTTGGCGCGGAGGTATTCCGGCGAGCCGGGGGCTGCGCTGCGCATGATCTGGCCGAGTTGGTTCAGCTCCGGCTCCTGGGCGTTTTGAAAGCGGAAATTTCGGTAGAGCAAGTCTGTGTTGAGCGAGCCGCTCACCTCCATGGAACCGGGGATATCGGCCATTTTGGCGCGGAGGGTCATGTGTTGGTCCTGATCGATGAGGATGGAAAAGTTTTTTTGTCCGGGCAGGAGGAAGTAGTAAAATCCGGCGGGCAGCGGTTTTTGGCGGCGGAGAACGAAATGGCCGTTGGCGTCGGCCGAGCTGGAGTCGGCCAGGTAATTTTGATCGCCGTAGGTGCCCACCAGGCGAACTTTACCTGCGGGCATGCCTTCGATGGTCACGTCGATCAGGGTGCTGTCGGCAACCGGGGTTGCTTTTTGGGCCTGAGCCGTCGGGGAGAAAAAAGTGCTTAGTAGAAAAATCAGAAGCGTAGTATGGCGCATGATGGTATTGTTTTGGTGAACCGGTGGCAAAAATAGGGCCGCAGGACGGGGATGGGAAACGCTTTAAGTATTTGTTGACATTCGGCACCAGGCGCCCCCTGCCATACAATTTCAAGATAGCAGTTTACCTTTGCCGCCTTTTACGTCACGATTCAAAACCTTTTGTCATGCTCCGACTATCCGGCTTG
This sequence comes from uncultured Saprospiraceae bacterium, assembly GCA_964630705.1. Taxonomy (GTDB): domain Bacteria; phylum Bacteroidota; class Bacteroidia; order Chitinophagales; family Saprospiraceae; genus M3007. The sequence goes on from CAZVZH010000033.1 coordinate 14,662, forward strand.
TTTGCCGCCGCCCTCTGCCTTTTGGGGTTGAACGCCTGTATCAAAGACGACCAGAGGGATCTCGACCGCAACGCCATCCTCAGCTATCTCACCAACAACAACTTAAGCGCTACCGAGCACGAATCCGGCATTTTTTACATTCTCGATACGCCCGGCAGCGGCGGCCACCCCGGCGCCGATGCCAAAGTAACCGTCAAGTACAAAGCCTTTTACCTCGACGATGCTTTGCTCGATGAAACCGAAGCCGACAGCACCGCCACCTTCAACCTGGCCGGCCTGATCGAAGGCTGGCGCATCGCCATTCCGCTGTTGCAAAAAGGCGGCAAAGGCACGTTCTGGATTCCGTCGGGGCTGGCCTACGGCAGCAACCCGCCCTTCGGCGTACAGCCGAATGCTGTGTTGCGCTTCAACATTGAACTGATCGATTTTCAGTAACGACCAGTTCAAAAATGGCTTCCAGAAAATTGTACAAAAATTGGCCGCTTCGCCAAAACGCGTATTTTTGGCGCGCCATCAAAAGCACATTTAAAAATTAAAATTTTCGCTCGCACATGAATGTTCCGGACAATTGCAAATACTCAGAAGACCACGAGTGGCTGCGCATCGACAGCGGCAATATCGCCTATGTCGGCATCACCGATTTCGCGCAAGGCGAACTAGGCGAACTGGTGTATATCGAAGTGGAAACTGTCGGCAAAACCTTGTCTGCCAACGAAGTTTTCGGCACCGTTGAAGCCGTAAAAACCACTTCCGATCTCTACATGCCCGTTTCGGCGAAGGTGCTGGAATTCAACACCGCGGTCGAGGACAACCCGGGGCTCATCAACGAAGATCCCTACGGCGCCGGCTGGATCGTGAAAATCGAAGTTGCGAATCCGGGCGATTTGGCGGGCTTGATGGATGCTGCGGCGTATAGCGCGCATGTGGCGTAGGAGCCAGGTGCGGATTTATCCAATTTGCTATTTTGAATTGGAAAAATCCGCAACTGCCCGGCAGCTTTTCAGAACGGGATTTTTAGAAAGATTTTTAACGCCCGCCCGCGCCGCGCCGACCAACGGTCGGCGTCACTTCGGAAACACATACAGCCGCACATCTTCCTCGCGCACGGTTTGGTCGCAGAGGATGAGCAGGCGCTCCACCACATTGGCCAGCTCGCGGATGTTGCCCGTCCAGTTGTACTCCTGCAGGGCCTTGATGGCTTCGGGCGAGAACGTTTTGGGCGGGTGGCCGTAGTCGTCGCTGATGCGGCGGTTGAAGTGTTCGATGAGCAGGGGGATATCGTCGCGGCGTTCGTTGAGCGAAGGCACTTTGACGACGATAACGGCCAAGCGGTGGTAGAGGTCTTCGCGGAAGCGGCCGCCGTCAATTTCATCCCGGAGATTTTTGTTGGTGGCGGCGAGCACGCGCACATCCACTTTGATTTCTTTGTTGTCGCCGACGCGGGTGATTTTGCTTTCCTGAAGGGCGCGCAGCACCTTGGCCTGGGCATCGAGGCTCATGTCGCCGATTTCGTCGAGGAAAAGGGTGCCGCCGTCGGCTTGTTCGAATTTGCCGGGCCGGTCGGCGATAGCGCCGGTGAAGGAGCCTTTTTTATGGCCGAACAATTCGCTTTCGATGAGTTCGGCGGGGATAGCGGCGCAGTTAACCTCTACGATGGGGCCGCTGGCGCGGTTGCTTTTTTCGTGAATCCAGCGGGCTACCAGTTCTTTGCCGGTGCCATTCTGGCCGGTGATGAGCACGCGGCTGTCGGTGGGGGCTACTTTTTCGAGCATGCGTTTGATCTCGGCGATAGGGGCGCTTTCGCCGATCATGGTGATACCTTTGTTGCTGCGCACCTGTTTTTGCAGGACACGGGTGGTGGTCACCAGTTCCGCTTTTTCCATGGCGTTGCGGATGGTGATGAGCATGCGGTTGAGATCGGGCGGCTTGGAGATGTAGTCGAAGGCGCCTTTTTTTACGGCGTCGACAGCGGTTTCGATGTTGCCGTGGCCGGAGATCATGACGACGGGAGTTTCGGGGCTCAGGATTTGCAGGCGTTCCAGCGCCTCGATGCCGTCCATTTTGGGCATTTTAATGTCCATGATAATGACATCGTATTTTTCTTTTTGGGCTTTGGCCACACATTCGAGGCCGTCGGTAGCTTCTTCGACGACGTATTGTTCGAATTCCAGGATTTCCCGCAGCGTTCTGCGGATGGGCATTTCATCGTCGACGATTAAAATTTTGGCCATGGTTATGCGAAGGATGGTGTTTGGTGATGAAAAGGAGGCGCCGTTTGCCAGCAGAGGCTGAAGTATACAGCAAAAATTCAGCCAGTACGCGCTGCCGTTTCGGCCCGGGCCGACAAAGAAAACAGGGTTTTGGCAATTTGGCCTATACCCAACACATTTAATTTTTAACCAGGCCGGAAGCGGTATGGCTTTACCGGTTTATCTTTGGGCAATGCGGCTGTCTGGATAAGACTTTTAGTGACCCCGGCGCAATTTGCCGGTCCTATAAAAGAGCAAACTCCAAACAACACGCACCATTTTTTCACTCAAAAAAGTCAAGTTATGCGTCTGCAACTTATTTTATGCCTACTACTGTTTGGGACGGTTGCCCTGCCGGCTCAAACCAATATGGTGACCGAAGTGGACAAAGCCATGTCGTTCGGCACCCGCCCGGGCTTTAGCGTCAGTTTCCCAAATACCGACCAGCGTTTGGTAGAAGATGTGTGGGCCGATTTTGTAAAAACCAACTTCGGCAGCAAGCTCAAGCGCGGCAAAAAAGGCGAGAAATCGGCCACAAATTGCCGCTCAGCCAGTGTGAGCGCCGGCGATTTTACCCTGTATTCGATCGTGGAAAAAATCGGCGACGGCGCCCAACTCAACGTTTGGTTCGACCAGGGCCCGCACTTTCTGAGCCGCGTCGACGACCCCACCCGCACCAACGACACCAAAATACTGCTGACCCGCTTCTACTTCGATGTGCGCCGCGCCGCGGTTGGCCAAGAGGTGAAAGTGGAGGAAGACAAGCTGAAGGAGATCGAAAAGCGCATGGACCGCCTGCAGCGCGACAACAGCCGCCTGCAGCGCGACATCGAGAGCTACAAAGCCAAACTCAAGCAAGCCGAAGAAGACCTGGTGCAAAACCAGAAAGACCAGGAGTCGGCCATTCTCGATATCCAAAAACAACGCTTGGCCGTCGAACAGGCCCGCCAGCGCCAGGGCAATGTGGAGAACGAGCGCAATTAAGTTTCTCAAAAGGCTGAAATCCAGCTCAGTGCGCTCCGACAATTTGTTTGAAAAAAGCCCCGCCAGTTCCCTGGCGGGGCTTTTTTGTCTAAAGAGTTAAAAACTGGGGTTTAACAAAACTTGGGCGCTGTTTCCGCATGACTTACAAACGGCGCCGTGCGCCAGAAAACGGCGAAACAAACACCGCCGAAACAAATCAAAAAGTTTCAAGATTTTACATAAATAAGTTTGTTTTTCAAAACAAAAATTGTTAGTTTTGAAGGCTAAAACGACCGATAATTTTTTTTTTAACAGTCGAAAATTTTACAAAAAATTCAACCCGGCTTAACCTAAAAGAGAACAATCGAATTTTTCAAAGTAGTCATCGTAATTCAAACGGCAGTCGTAATTGCTTACCATTCACGATTTTAACGTATCATATTTTTTCTAAAAAGTTGAAAAAAACGCGCCGGCATTTTCGTGGAAAACACCCACTCAATGTGGATAAGTCCCCATGTTTTTTAAGTTTTCCACAGTGCGACCCGGGGTTTTCCACAGAAAACGGGCAATACGGATTGTTTGGAAATCCCGGATGTCCGAAGAAAAAACTAGGTTTGTCGCCCGCCTTTTCAGTGCATCAGCCATGACAGAAAAATATGAAAATCAGGAACAGCGCTCCGGTGCTGAGCGTGGAAAACCCCAGCGAAAAAATGCCGGGGAAGGAGCGGGTTTGTCCAATTACGTTTTCGGAAAAGTACAACCCCAAGCCTTGCCCTTGGAGGAAGCGGTGCTGGGCGCGCTGATGCTCGACCGGGAAGCCTTGCCGGTGGTGATGGATATTTTGCGGCCGCAGAGTTTTTATCACGAAGCGCACCAACTTATTTACAGCGCCATTATTCGCCTGTTCGAGCGCTCCAATCCGGTAGATATCCTGACCGTCACGGAAGAACTGCGCAAATCCGGCGATCTCGACAAAACCGGCGGCTCGTACTACCTGGTCGAACTGACCAACCGCGTGGCCTCGGCAGCCAACATCGAATACCACGCCCGCATTATCGCCCAAAAACACATCCAACGCGAGCTCATCAGCGTGAGCACCCGCACCATCAGAGACGCCTACGAGGACACGACCGACGTGTTCAGCCTGCTCGATGAAGCAGAAAAAGGCCTGTTTGCCATCACCCAGAACAACCTCAGCCGCACTTTCGAAAGCATGGGTACCCTCAGCAGCCGGGTACTCAAGCAGGTGGAAGAACTCTCCGCCAAAGCGGACGGCCTTACCGGCGTGCCAACCGGCTTCACCGACCTCGACCGGCTTACCTCCGGTTGGCAACCTTCCGATTTGGTTATCCTGGCCGCCCGCCCGGGCATGGGCAAAACCTCCTGCGTGCTAGCCATGGCGCTCAACGCCGCGCGCGATTTCGGCAAAGGCGTGGCGCTGTTTTCCCTTGAAATGGCCAACACCCAGCTGGTGCAACGCCTGATCTCGATGGAATCCGAAATTTCCGGTTCCAAAATGCGCAACGGCAAACTCGAAGACTACGAGTGGCAACAACTTCAGACGACCGTGGAGCGCCTGTCGAACGTTCCCATTTTTATCGACGACACGCCCGGCATCAACATCTTCGAACTGCGCGCCAAATGCCGGCGTCTGAAAATGCAGCACGATATTCAGCTGGTGATCATCGACTACCTCCAGCTCATGACCGGCGCCTCCGAAAACAACCGCAACGCCAACCGCGAACAGGAAATCGCCGGTATCTCCCGCGCGCTGAAAAACATGGCCAAAGAGCTCAGCGTGCCGGTGATCGCCCTCTCCCAACTCAGCCGGGCAGTGGAGGTGCGGGGCGGCGCCAAGCGGCCGCAGTTGAGCGATTTGCGTGAAAGCGGCAGCATAGAACAGGACGCCGACATCGTAGCCTTCATCTACCGCCCGGAATACTACGGTATCCTTGAAGACGAACAAGGCCTGTCGCTTAAGGGCGTCGCCGAATTTATCGTCGCCAAACACCGCCATGGCGCGCTCGACACGGTGAAACTCAAATTCACCGACCAGTTTGCCAAATTTGGCAACCTCGACGACCCCGCCTTCGCCGGGTTGGCCGACCCGCTCAGCGGGCCCTTCACGCCCAGCGCGATCACCATGCCTTCGCGCATGAACGACGAAGACATTCCTTTTTAGGTTTCTGGTTAGAGGGTTTCTGGTTAGAGGGTTTCTGGTTAGAGGGTTTCTGGTTGGGGGATTGGGTAAAAAAAATCCGGATACTTCTGGCTTTGCAGAAGGATCCGGATCACAGTTGATTTAAAATAAAGGGTGATTATTTTTCAATAGATTTTTTTTCAGCGTCGCGCATACCCTGGCGAATTTCGTCTTCCACCGAGTTTTTGGCGTTGTTGAATTCGCGGATACCTTTACCCAGGCCGCGCATCAGCTCAGGAATTTTGTTACCGCCGAACATCAGCAGAACGACCAGGAAAATAAGCGTCAGCTCGGTGGCGCCCAAATTGCCGAGAAATAAGAGTGTACTAGTCATAAGTAGCGAAATTTTAAATCTGAGAAACGATGCAGGCCAAGCGATAACCCCAGCCCGGCCTCTGACCGGAAAACTCGGGCAAAGTTACACCGCCCCCCGGGCAAAATAAAGGATACCGGCCAATTTAACCCGAAGCAGGCCACATTTCACGTAAAAAATTTATGAACATACAAGCCATTCTCCACGCCTTGGAAGCCGTTGCTCCACCCCGCCTCCAGGAAGCGTACGACAACGCCGGCCTCATCGTCGGCCATCCGGAGACCCCACTCACCGGCGTGTTGTTTTGCCTCGACTCTACGGAGGCTATAATAGCCGAAGCTGTGCGCAAAAACTGCAACCTGGTGGTGGCGCATCACCCCATTGTTTTTCGAGGACTCAAACGCTTTAACGGCGCCAGCTACGTCGAACGCACCGTCATGCAGGCCATCCGCCACAACGTCGCCGTTTACGCCATCCATACCAACCTCGACAACGTGTACCACCGGGGCGTAAATGCCAAAATTGCTGAAAAAATCGGCTTGACCGATACCCGAATTCTGGCGCCCCGCCCGGGCGAGCCCGAAATTGGCGCCGGCTTGCTGGGCGTTTTGCCCACTGCCATGGAGGAGCGCCGTTTTTTACTACACGTCAAATCAGCCCTGAACACGGCCTGTGTCCGCCACACTGCTCTGCGCCAACGCCCGGTAGAACAAGTAGCCGTTTGCGGCGGCAGCGGCAGTTTTTTGTTGCCCGAAGCGCTGCGCGCCGGCGCCGATGCCTTCGTGACCGCCGACTTTAAATACCACGAATTTTTCGACGCCGAAGGCCGCCTGATCATTGCCGACGTCGGGCATTTTGAAAGCGAGCAATTTACTATCGAACTTTTATACGAACTGATCCTCGAAAAATTCCCTAATTTTGCGCTCCATTTGACAGAACAGTCCACCAATCCGGTGTTTTACCTGTAAAAGTATGTCTAAGTCATTCTTGAAACAAATGTCATTATCGTCATAAATAGTCATCTGGGGTTAATATGCTCATCCACACCCCAATTCGCACCCATGACTTTAATGACCAAACGGCACTCCATCACTCAATCACTCAATCACTCAATATAATGTCAGTCGAAGCAACCATCACCGAGAAACTGCAAAAACTGTGGGACCTACAAAAAATTGATTCCCAACTGGATGACATCCAGATACTCAAAGGCGAACTGCCCATGGAAGTTGCCGATTTGGAAGACGAGATTGCCGGCCTGGAAACCCGCTGCAAAAAACTGCGCGCCGGGGTGAAAGAAGCCGAACAGGAAATTGCTGAAATGCAAGCTACCGCCAAAGAAGCCGAGAACAACATCCGCAAGTACCAGAAACAACTGGAAGAAGTTAAAAACAACCGCGAATACGAGGCGCTGACCAAAGAAATCGAGTTGGCCAATCTCGACATTCAACTGGCAGAAAAAAGAATCCGCGACGGAAAAGGCAAACTCGACGCACAAAAAGACAGCCTGGCCATCGCTGAAGCCAAACAAGCCGCCAAGCAGAAAGACCTTGACGCAAAAAAAGTAGAACTCTCGGGCATCATCGAAAAAACCGAAGCCGACGAAACCAAACTGCGCAACCGCAGCACCAAAGCCCGCCAAGGTATCGAAGAACGCCTGCTCAACGCCTACGACAAAACCCGCCGGACCTACCGCAATGGCCTGGCCGTAGTTACGGTAGAGCGCGATTCCTGCGGCGGCTGCTTCAACAACGTACCCCCCCAGGTACAACTGGAAATTTGTTTGCACAAAAAAATCATCGCTTGCGAGCACTGCGGCCGTATTCTCGTGGATACCGCCATTGCTTATCCGGAATCTACCGTTGAAGCGTAATTTTAGTTTGGCACTTTTTTTGAATATGAGTCCCTCGAATAGTTTTGTTCGAGGGACTTGTTATTAAAAAAAGTCTGGGCGACCCGATTTTCGTCGCAAAAAATGTTAAAGCTGCTGGCCTTTCCAGCACTTATTCGTTTCTTGCATGGCCTTTTTTTAATACTTTTTGACAATAGTGTTTCCTGCCATGCGGAATCTTTACTTGATTTCCTTTCTCTGTTTATTTGCCACCTACGGTCTGCGTGGGCAAGCCTACTCCATCTACAACGATTTTTCTGAGCTGGAGGAACGCATCAAGCAGGCAAATGAAAACACCACGCTGGTCCTGAATTTCTGGGCCACCTGGTGCAGCCCCTGCGTAGAAGAGCTGCCGAGCTTCGAAGAACTCTACCGCAAACACGCCGACTCCAACTTCCAGGTTATTTTGATTAGCCTGGATTTTAAAAGCCGCCTCGAGAAAAACTTTATCCCCTTCCTGGAAAAACATCGACTGCAATCGGAGGTGATCCTGCTGGCTGACCCAACTGCCGATGAGTGGATCCCCAAGATGCATCCCAATTGGGAAGGCACCTTGCCCGCTACAGTGGTTATCAAAGGCGGCAACCGGGCACTCTTCCCAGAACAGTTTTCCAGTTACGAAGAACTCGAAAATTTTGTGCTCAATTTTGTTTTGAGAGTACAAAAAGGCATCAATCAGGGCACTAAAGGCACCCGTTGATTCCAGTCTCCAATATTTCCATAGGTTGAGCAAGGCAGGATTGATCCGCAAACCGTTTACACTTTAATACCGCTTCATTTATGGTTAAATCTATCCGCACCCTCCTCCTGCTGGTTGTTGTCTTCTTCTTTATAGGAGCCGCCCCCGACCCCGAGCAGTACGTTGTTGGCGACAAAGCTGAGGTTTTTTCCCTGCCCAATGTCGACGGCCGCCTGGTCTCCTTCAACGATTACCCCGACGCCAAAGGCTTTATCGTAATTTTTACCTGCAACCACTGCCCCTACGCCCAACTCTACGAGCAGCGCATCATCAACTTGCACAAAAAATTCGAACCTAAAGGCTTCCCGGTGATCGCCATCAACCCCAACGACCCGGAAATCGTACCCGACGACAGCTTCGAAGAAATGGTCAAACGCTCCAACGAGCGCAAATACCCTTTCGTTTACCTCTTCGATTCGGAACAAACTGTCTTCCCTAAATTCGGCGCCAACCGCACCCCGCATGTGTTCGTGCTCAATAAAAACCTCATCGTCCGCTACATCGGCGCCATCGACGACAACCCCGAAACACCCTCGGCAGTACGCGAAAAATTCGTCGAAAACGCCGTAAACGCCCTGCTGCGCGGCGAACGCCCCGTACCCGACTATACCCGCGCTATCGGCTGCACGATCAAACGGAAACGGACTAAGAAATAAATTCTGAGGTTTCTTTAGAGGGTTTCTGGTTTCTGGTTAGAAAGTTTCTGGTTGAGCGTTCGTTTGGTTTTCCGAAATATTAAACCAACGCCCAACCAGAAACTTTCTAACCAGAAACCAGAAACCTCTAACCAGAAACCCTCTAACCTGAAACCCTCCACTCTAAGTTAACAACATCTCTACGTCTTCCCGCGTCCAGGCGGGTTGCTCGGCGCCGGCGGCAAAAAAGTCGGCGCCGAGTTGTTTTTTCCGCTCCTGCAACTGGCGGATTTTCTCCTCGATCGTTTCATGCGCAATAAACCGAAGGGCCGTCACCGGCCGGGTTTGACCAATCCGGTAGGCCCGGGCAATAGCCTGTTCCTCCACCGCCGGGTTCCACCAGGGGTCGAGCAGGAAAACATAGTCGGCCGCTGTGAGGTTGAGGCCCACTCCACCGGCTTTTATGGTCATGAAAAATGCCTGCGTTTGCCGGTCAGACTGAAACCGCTCGATCACAGCGCCCCGTTTGGCGGCGGCCGTCTCGCCGGTAAGCCAGGCGTAGGGCCAGCCTTTTTCGTCAAATACCCGCCGGAACAACTGCAAATGCTGCTCGAAACTACTGAAAAACAAAACCTTGTGGCCCGCCCGCCGCAGCGTTTCCCACTGGGCCAGCACGTCGTCGAACTTGCCGCTGCCGCCACTATACCCCGAATCCGTCAAAGCCGGATGGTTGGCCAACTGCCGCAAACGGGTGAGCGCCTGCAAGGCCATAAACCGCGTTTTGGGGTCGTCGAACAAGTTCAGGATTTCATTGCGGGCCGCCGACTTGGTGCGCTCGTACAGTTTTTGCTGCTCGGCCAGCATTTCGGAATAAAAAACCTGGTCGGTCAAACCCGGCAACTCGGGCGCCACCGCCTCCTTGGTGCGCCGCAGAAAAAACGGCCTGACCCGGCTAAACAAACGCTCCCGGGCCGCCGCATCGCCGCGTTTTTCAATCGGCCACAAAAATTCTTTTTGAAAGGCCGGAAAACTGCCCAGCGTGTCGGGATTGATAAATTCCATTTGGGTCCACAAGTCGGCCAGCGAGTTTTCAATAGGCGTGCCCGATAGCGACAGCTTAAACTGCCCGCGCAGGCTGCGCACCACTTTCGACACCTCCGATTCCCGGTTTTTGATCTGCTGGCTCTCGTCGAGCACCAGGGCGCCCCATTCCAGTTGTTCGAGCAACTTCAGGTCTTGCCGGGCCGTGTGGTAAGTGGTGAGCACCACGTCGTGCCCGGCAATGGCGCGGATGTCGCGGAGGCGCTTGGGTCCGGTATGCGCGTACACAAAAAGCGAAGGCGCAAACAACTCGAGTTCGCGCTGCCAGTTGAACACCAAGGAAGCCGGCAAAACCACCAAGGCGCGCAAAGGGCGCAGCGCCTCCTGGTAGGTTTGGAACAAGGACAACTGCGGCGCCGTGCCGCGGGCCAGGGAGAGATCCTCCTCGTCCGTTTTTTTCACCCCCTGCATTTTGATGTGCAGCAAAACGGCGATTGTTTGCAGGGTTTTGCCCAGCCCCATGTCGTCGGCCAGGCAAGCGCCGAACCCCTGGCGGTAGTGACCAACCAGCCATTTAACCCCCAGCAGCTGATAAGGGCGCAGTTGAGCGCGCAAATCGGCGGGCGGATGGAAATCCACCTGCTCGGGGTCGATGAGCGGAAAATTGTCGGGTTGCTCCGCCGGGTCGCCCGGCAGCAGGGTAAACAAGGTTTTCGGCAGGCGCAGCGCCTCGCCGTCTTCGCGCAAGGCGCCGGCCAGCTCGCCATAGCGGGCAAACCAGGTTTCGGGAATCAGAAAAAACCTGCCGTCGGCCAGCGGAAAATACGGGTTCCGGCTGCGCAAATACGGCACGAATGCCCGGAAGGGATACGTTTGGTCGGCCAGCCGAACCAAGCCGTGCACCTCAAACCAATCGGCCGGCCCGGCGCTGGGCATCAGCTCCAACTCGGCCGGCAGCACCGCCAGTTCGCGGCCGTCGACTTCCAGGTTCAACACCGTGCAGCCCGCCGCCTCCAGGATTGGACGGCGCCGCGCCAACCAGTCGATCTGCTCCTCCAAACCGGGTCCTGCCGGCAGGCGAAACAAGCGCCCGGCCTCTTCCAGCCCAAGCGCGAGCAAACGATCGATCGCCGCCTGTTCGGCGGCCGGGTTGCGGCACACCAACTGTACGCTGATCTCCTGGGTATCCTCGTCGGGAATGTCAATCCGGCTCACCCGGTCGCGGTTTTCGCCGTAGTAAAACCGCGCGCCGTCGTACACAAATTCGGCTTTGAGCAGCCAGGTTTTTTCCAGAATGTGCTCGGTGAGTTGAACTTCCACCGCCAGCAGTTGGTCGGTACTGCTGACGGCAAAACCTTCGGCTTCAATTTGCGTCCGCCGGGCATTTTTGGCGATAAACTGCCGGAAATAGCTGTGCACTTTGCCGGGCGGAATCTGCAACGCGTCTTTCTCCCGAAACGGCCGCAGCATGTTGCCATTGATGCCGGGCACCCGAAACAGCGTGTAGTTGGCCGCCACCCATGCCGGGTCGGTGTTGGTGAGCGGGAAAGCATCGAAGTCGCGGATATTCCACTTTTCGGTTTCGGTTCCGAGCTGAAAGCGGTACTCGATGCCGGTTTCCGATTTTCGGAAACTCAGGTGGGGTACCAGGGGTTCGGCGGCCAGCTGAAGTTGCACATCTTTGGCCAGGGTGCGGCGCTCCGCATCGAGGGTGATGGGCAGGCGGTGTGCGGCAATTTCTGTAAAAAAAATATCGAGCTCACGGTGAATGTAACCGCTCACCGGCCCCCGGGTTTCGGGTTGCGCCAGTAATTGGGCCAAGGGGGTGGCCGATTTTGCCTTGGGCGCCCTGAATTTTTCTTCCAACGCTTTCGGGCTCAGCCGTTCGATCTGCTGAAAAAGCCGCTCGAGTACCGGGGTGAGCGCTATGCCGTAAGCGCCGATAGTAGCCGGCACGGCTCTTTGGACCAGGTGGGTGAGCTCGCCCGAGCGGTCGGCCTGGACAATGTTTGCCGAAGGCAAATACAGGGTATCCGAAAAGGGATAAAGATTGAAAACAACCTGACAGCTAACCATGGGGCGGCAAAAATAGCCCGCCACCCGGCTTCAACAACTACAGCTGGTGGTAATTATACACAGGTTGCCAATCCGGGTTACCTGGGTACTGCAACTGCCGTTCATGTCTTCTATCATAAATGTGTGCGCACGCCAGGGGTCCCAGGCGGTGATGCGCTCCAGGTCGATTTCGCGATCGGTGTTCAAACTAAAATCGAGGTGCAGGTATACGTTGAGCAGCAGGTAGGCTTCCTCCTGGCAGACAAGCCTTTACGCGATTTTCAGAAAAAAACCGGAAGTTTGCCTCCAACCTGGCAGGTTCGTTTTGCCGGCCGATATTTTCAAAACAACTATGATGCACGTTTTTCGCCCTCTTCTGTTCTTTGCCTTTTTGTTTTTGGCCATTCGCCTTGCCGCGCAAAACGCCCTGAAAACGCCCGACGAATTTTTACCCCACCGCCTGGGCGAGCAGTTTACGCCCCACCACCTGCTGACCGATTATTTCGAATACCTCGCCGCCGCCGCGCCAGCCACCATGAAACTGGAGCGCTACGGCGCCACCAACGAAGACCGTCCCCTGCAAGTGGCTTACTTTTCCAGTCCGGAAAACATGGCCCGGCTCGAGCAAATCCGCCTGAACAACCTCCGCCTGGCCGGCCTGGCGCCCTCCGCCGAC
>CAZVZH010000033.1:27433-29633 GCA_964630705.1 uncultured Saprospiraceae bacterium
GACGCCACGAAAGCCACCGCCATCGTCTGGCTCAGCATGAGCGTGCACGGAAACGAGCCCTCCGGCTCCGAATGCAGCATGCTGCTGGCCTACCAACTGGCCAGCCAAACCGACCCCGAGGTGCAAAACTGGCTGAAAAATACCGTCGTCATCGTCGACCCTTCGCTCAACCCCGACGGCTACGACCGCTACACGCACTGGTACCGCGGCGCCGGCAACCTGCTGAAAAATCCCGACCCCGACACCCGCGAACACCGCGAACCCTGGCCCGGCGGCCGCACCAACCACTACTACTACGACCTCAACCGCGACTGGGCCTGGGCCACGCAGGTCGAAACCCAACAGCGCCTGGCCGTGTACCAGCGCTGGCTCCCCCACGTGCACGCCGACCTGCACGAACAATACATCGACAACCCCTACTATTTCGCGCCCGCCGCCGAGCCGATGCACGAATACATCACACCCTGGCAGCGCGATTTTCAAACGCAAATCGGGGAAAACCACGCCCGCTACTTCGACAACCAGGGCTGGCTGTACTTCACCCGCGAGGTGTTCGACCTCTTCTATCCCTCCTACGGCGACACTTACCCCATGTTCAACGGCGCTATTGGCATGACCTACGAGCAGGCCGGCCACTCCACCGCCGGCCGGGCCGTCATCACGGCCACGGGCGACACCCTGCGGCTCATCGACCGCATCCGGCACCACCTGACCACCAGCCGCTCCACCATCGAAACGGCCAGTAAAAACGCCCGCGGCATCGTCGACAACTTTCGCAACTACTTCGAGCGCAGTGCCCGCCAGCCCCAAGGCGCCTACCAGGCTTTTGTGCTGCCCGCTACCAACGACCCCAACAAAATCAACCAGCTCTGCCAACTGCTCGACCTGCACCACATCCGCTACGGCCGCGCCGGCGCCAAGGCCAGCGGCCTGAAAGGCTACGACTACCTCCAGGGCAAACCGGGCAGTTTCGACCTCCAGGAAAAAGACCTGGTCATCAGCGCTTTCCAGCCCCACTCGGTGCTCCTGCAAGTGCTGTTCGAACCCGAACACCGGCTCAGCGACTCGCTCACCTACGACATCACCGCCTGGGCCCTACCCTATGCCTACGGCCTGGAAGCCTACGCCCTCGAACAACGGCTCGAACCCAAACGCCCGATGGACGCCTACAAAGCCCCGGAAATCCGACTGGCCGCCCCGCCCTACGCCTGGTGCGTGCACCGCCGCTCGCTGGCCGAGGCCCGCTTTCTCAACCGGATGCTGGAAAACGGGGTGAAGGTGCGCTACGCCATGAAAGGGTTCGCCCTAGCCGATCAGGTGTTCGAAGCCGGCGCCCTGGTGATCAACCGGGCCGACAACCAGGCGCTGGCTGCCGAGCTCGACGCGCTGGTGCAGGAAGCCGCCCGCGCAACCAACGTGCCCCTGCACCCGATTTTTTCGGGTTGGACGGGCGGCAAAGGCCGCGACCTGGGCTCCGACAATTTTGTGCCGGTGGCGCTGCCTTCTGTGGCGCTGGTGTACGGCGACGACGTAGACGCCAACTCTTACGGCCACACTTGGTTTTTCTTTGAACATGAACTGGAAATGCCGGTGTCGCCTGTGCCGCTCGACCGGCTCGAACGCCTGCGCTGGAGCAATTATTCCACCCTGATTTTTCCGAACGGCAGCTACAACCTCTCTGAGTCGGCGCTCAAAGCTCTGCAGGAATGGGTGCGCCAGGGTGGCCGCATCATCGCCTTCGAAGGCGGGGTGAAAGCCTTCGCCGACAAAGACGGTTTTCAGTTGAAAAGCAAATCCGACGAACGCAAAGACAGCTCCAACACCAAACCCCTGCCCTACCAGGCCCGCGAGCGCGACGGCATCAGCGATCAGGTGTCGGGCGCCATCGTGCAAACGGAGGTGGACGCCACCAACCCGCTCGCCTTCGGCTTTTCCGGCGCCTATTTTTCGCTAAAAACCACCTCCAATGTTTTTGAAATGCCCGCCAACGCCGCCTGCGCGCTCTGGCTCGGCGACGAGTTTCGCAGCCTGGGCTTTATCGGCAGCCGCCTGAAGCCGAAACTGAAAAACAGCCCGGTTGCCGCCGTGCAAAAAATGGGACAGGGCGACGTCGTGTACCTGGTAGACAACCCGCTGTTCCGCAGTTTTTGGGAGCAAGGGAAATTGCTGTTCGCCAACGCTTTGTTTTTTTAACCGCTGG
>CAZVZH010000034.1:0-29531 GCA_964630705.1 uncultured Saprospiraceae bacterium
CAGTCGCTTCGGTGTACCTTTTGCCTCTTAAATTTTACATTTTACATTTTGACTTTTTAAAAAGCAACTATGTCAGCCAATCCAAATGATTACCTCTACAACATGATGGGCCCCTGGCCGCAACCCAACCAAGCCCTCGACTTGTGGCCTTCCGTGGTGCACCTGCCCAAACAAGAGCAGCGCAGTTATTGGTGGAACATCCAGTTGCGCTACCTGCGGCAAGCTATTTTTTACACCCCCGTGGCTTTGTGGTACGCCTGGCGCAACCCCGGCCTGTCGCCGGTGAGCGACGGGGAGTTTGCCGACTGTCTGTGTGTGCGCAGTTTTTCAAAATTTATGTACCGCGCTACCGTGGAAGACATCGAGCGCTTCCTGCCCGGCTTCGACACCAGCCGGCTGAAGTCCGGTAAAAATTACTACATCACCGACCTTTACCTGATGCGGAACATTCCCTCGCAAGACGGGCAGTACATCGCCACCACGGTCAGCCTGTTTGAAGACCAGAACGACGATCTGCAACGCTTCAAGCCTATGGGGATTTTCGTGGAGTCGGCGCCGGAAAAAGGCCAGGCTCCCACCAAGGCGCTTATTTACCCCGAAGACGGCAACGCTTGGGAACTGGCCAAATACTACGCCTTGATGGGCTGCGCCTACCGCATCGTGTTTTCCATTCACTCCACGCTCCATTTTCCGATGGACGCCCTGAACGCCATTACCAAAACCATTTTGCCGAAAAAAAACCTGGTTCAGCAACTGCTGCTGCCCCACCTGGAATTTTCCCTCGAACTCGACCTCACGGTGCAAACTTCCACGGCTTCGCCCATCAAAAACCACCAAAACTACCCTTACACGGGAGTCACAGGCACCGCCGACCAAATCGCGGCTTTGTTTGAAGATGCGCACCGGGGCGTGCCCGGGCGCGAAAAAGCCTATCCGCCCTTCCACTTCCGCCTGGAGCCGTACTCCGAGTCGAAAAGCGAGTACTACTTTTTCCAGATGGAGTACTACTACTGCATCAACCGTTTTGTCAAAAAAGTGCTTACCCGCCTGACGCAGGAAGACCGGGAGGAACTCAAACCCTGGGCGCGCTACATCGCCCCGTTTATCAACAAACACATCGAGGTGGAGGGCTACGGCGTGTTGCAAAGCGACCCGCTCACCCACTTTCCGTACGAGCACGAAATTCTGAACCCGTACGGCAAGGAGGACCTCCTCAGCAAACTGCTCACCATGATTATTTGGGACCTGACGGTGGGGCACGCCGGCGATCACTACGATTTTGCCATGATGTACATGGCCCGTATGCCCATGCGCCTGCGCATTCCGCCGCCGGCCAGCCGGGACATTCCCGATTTCGACCGGAAAAAACTTCGTACGTTTGTTGATACCTACAAGCACCGGCTGGAGTGGAAAATGTTTTACCTGCCTACCAACGTCAGCCTGCTGCACAATGTCGACTACGGATTTACCGACCCCACGCTTCAGCAGTATAATCAGGAGTTTCGGGAAGACTTGGTCGCTACCGAAAAAGCCATCATCGAAAAAGGAATCCGCAACTTTCTACCGTTGAAAAAAATCGCGCGAAGCATTCAATACTAATTCTAGGGCATGCAACCAACCATCAGCCTCCCGGGATACCTCATCCTGAAAGCGCTGTACCAATCGGCCGAACGGCTCCTGGTCAAAGCCACCGACGAAACCCGCGGGCAGCCGGTTTTGCTCAAAATTCTGCGGCCGGGGCGCAACCCGCACGTCGAGTTTGCCCGCCTCAAGCGCGAAGCCAACCTCATCGAGCATTTCAAACTCAACAGCGTGCCCAAACCCCTGGGCACCTTTGAAGCCAACGGCATGCCCGTGCTGGTAATGGAAGATTTCGGCACCTGCACCCTGCAGGAACTATCGGCCAACTACCCGCTGCCCCTGCCGGTGTTCCTGTCGGTTGCCAGCCACGTAGCCCAGGCCGTTTCCCAGCTGCACCAAAACGGCATCACCCACACCCGGCTCCACCCGGGCAATATTTTGTACGACGCCGGCGACCAGCGGGTCAAAATCCTCGACCTGGAAATGGCCTCCCTGCTCAGCGACGAATCGGCCGGGTTTATCAACCTGTACGACGTGGAGAAGGAGATCGCCTACCTCGCACCCGAGCAAAGCGGCCGTATGAACCGCCGCGTCGACCTGCGCTCCAACCTCTACTCCCTGGGCTGTATTTATTATGAAATGCTGACCGGCAAACCGGTATTCAGCGCCGACAACATCGTCGAGCTGGTGTACGCCCACATGGCCAAGGCTCCCGCGCCGCCCTCGCGCCGCAACCCTTCCCTGCCCCGCGTACTCGACGATATCCTCCTCAAACTGCTCAACAAAAACGCTGAAGAGCGCTACCAGGGCGTCAAAGGCCTCATCAGCGACCTGGAGGAATGCCAGCGGCAGCTCAACGCGGAAGGCAGCATCGCCCATTTTGCCGTCGCGCAGCAGGATGTGACCGAAAAACTTTCTTTCCCGCAAAAACTCTACGGCCGCGAACGCGAAGTGCAACTCCTGCTCGACACCTTCGAAATGGTGGGCCGGGGGGCTTTCGGCATGCTGCTCGTCGGGGGCTACTCGGGCATCGGCAAAACGGCCCTCATCCACGAAGTGCATAAGCCGATCGTGGCCCGCAACGGTTATTTTATCCAGGGGAAATACGACCAGTTTAAAAAAAATATCCCCTACAGCGCCCTGATCGATGCCCTGCGCCAGCTCATCCAGCAAATCCTCTCCGAGCCCCAGCAGGTCGCCGAAAATTTTGCCAAACGCCTGCTCGAACACCTCGACGGCCACGGCCAGCTCATGATCGAGGTAGTGCCCGAACTGGAGTTGCTCATCGGGCCGCAACCGCTGGTGGCCGAGCTGCCGGTGGCCGAAGCCCAGAACCGCTTCCGCGATTTCCTTTGCCAGTTTATCAGCAGTTTTGCCGCCGCCGAACACCCGCTCACTATTTTTATCGACGACTTGCAGTGGGCCGACTTGTCGACCATCCAGTTTATCAGCCGGCTGGCCCAAGACAAGCAGAACCAGTACATCTACTTCATCGGCGCTTACCGCAACAACGAGGTGTCGGCCGTACACCCGCTCCTGATGGCCGTGGTGGAAATCAAAGAACTCGGCCTGCCCTTGCACGTGCTCACCTTGTCGCCCCTGCCCATCGACAACCTCAACCAACTGCTGGCCGACACCCTCAAGTGCAACCCCGACGCCACCCTCGAACTGGCCGAGCTGGTGGGCAAACAAACCGGCGCCAACCCGTTTTTTATCCGCCTGTTTATCAACCGCCTCGTGGAAGACGGACTCATCTGGCTCGACCAGCGCTCGTTCGCCTGGAACTGGAACACCCAAAAAATTCTCCAGGCCGGCATCACCGAAAACGTCGTCGAACTGCTCATGCAACGCCTCGAGCGCCTGCCCGAGGTATCGCAGGACTTGCTCAAAATTGCCGCTTGCCTCGGCAACCGCTTCGACCTGGGCACCCTCAAAGAGGTGACCAGCCTGCCGCCCCATAAAATCGCCTACCGCCTCTGGGAACCGCTCAGCCAGCGCTTCATCGTACCTATTGACGAGGATTACAAAACCGCCGAAACGCTCGAAAACCCCGAGGCTTTCGTCAATGTGCGCTACCAGTTTGCCCACGACCGCATCCAGCAGGCCGCCTACAACCTGCTCCCCGAAAATGAACGCCTGCAAATGCACCTGCTCATCGCCAAAAAACTGCACGGCAGCTGGTCGGGCCCCGAACTCGAGGAGCGGATATTCGACGTAGTCAACCATTTTAACACCGCCCTCCCGCTGGTGACCGAAGCCCGCGAAAAACAACTGATCTGCAGCCTCAACCTCCAGGCCGCCGCCCGCGCCAAAGAAGCCGCTTCTTACTCCACCGCGCTCAATTTTTTCCGGACGGCCACCCAACTTTTCGAAAAAACCGCCTGGAAAAACCACCACCCCAAAACCGCCCGCGCTTTCCTCGACCTCGTAGAGTGCGAGTACATTTGCGGCCACTACGAGCAAGCCGACGAACTGTACGCCCTGATTTTAAAAAATACGGACGTGCCGGAGTACATCGCACAGGTGTACGACATCCGCCTGCGCCAGTATGCCCAGCAGGGCCGCAACAAAGAAACCCTGCAACTCGGCGCCGACATCCTCAAGCGCTACGGCGTTGGCTTCATCGCCGAACCCAGCCTGGTTCAGGTGTTCCCCCAGCTGATTTCGGCCAAGCTCATGCTCCGGGGCAAAGACATCGCCCAGCTCGCCGAACTGCCGGCCAACAGTACCCAGGAAAAAGCTTTCGCCATTCAAACCCTGATGAACATTTCGGCTACGGCCTACGTATACAACAGCAACACCATGCTGCTGCTCGTCATACGCATGCTCCAGCTCTCGGTCAAATACGGCAACACCGTGGAGTCGGCTTTCGGCTACGGCCTGTTCGGATTCGTCGAAGGCGCGGCCCTGGGCAACACCGAGCAGTGCCGGCAGTTTGCCGAACTCTCGCTCCGGGTCAGCGAACAGTTCTCCGACCCCATCATCCGGGCCAAGGTGAAATTTTTGAAAGCCTTTTCTACCCAGCACTGGTTCGAGCCGATCCCCGAAGCCATCCCCATGCTGAAAGACGCATTTAAAATGCTCGACCACTCGGGCAGTTACACCTTCGCAGCCTACAGCCTGCAAACCATCATCGCCAAACAACTCTACCTGGGCGAAACGCTGGAAAAAAACTACGCCGAAATGGTGGAGTACTCGCTCTACGCCGACCGGGTCAAGGAGTTTTACACCCAAAACTTGCTGCTCATCCTGCGCCGTTATGTGTCGGGGCTCACGGGCATTTACTACGAACACTACAAGGAAGCCGATGCCGTGCTCGAAGAGGCTTCCTACCTCCAAATGTTGCGCGAACGCCGCCTGCTCATGGCCGTCGCCTGGCACTATGTGTACAACCAAATGCTGTACTACCAGCTCGGCGACCTGGAAAAAGCCACCGCCTACGCCCGCGATGCCGTGCTGGTCGACGAGGTGGCGCCTACGACCATGGCTCAGATCGAGCATCATTTCTATTGCGTCCTGATCGAAGCCGAGCGCTACCCCGAGCTCCCGGTGACGGCCAGGCTGGGTTGCAGCCGGCGCGTGCGCAAACATTTGTCGAAACTAAAAAAGTGGATGGCGGGCTGCCCCGTCAATTTCCGCGGCCGCTACCAACTCGCACAAGCTTGCTGGGACGCCACATCCGGCGAGGGATCCGAAACCGCCGCCTTTGCCCTGGCCCTGCACTATGCCCGCGAAGACAACAACCTCCAACTCCAGGCCCTCTGCCTCGAACTCTGGGGCAAACACCTGTTCCGCACCGGGGCGGTGGGCGAGGCCGCCGAAAAAATCGTGGCCGCTACCGACACCTACCGCCATTGGGGCGCCGCCACCAAGGTCAAACAACTGACCAAGGAATACCTGCCCTACCTGGAAAAAGATGCCGCCAAAGCGCCCGATACCGGCAAAGGCGCTCTCGACGATCTGATCGACGTCGAAGCCGTGCTCCGCGCCTCCCAGGCTATCTCCGGCGAGATCGTGCTCGAAAACCTGCTCGACAAACTGCTCGCCATCCTCATGGAAAATATCGGCGCCCAGCGCGGCTGCATTATCCTGCACCGCGACAACAAGCTCACCGTGGAAGCCGAACGCAGCCTCGACGACCAAACTACGCGCATCCTCAAATCGGCGCCGGTAGCCGAGTCCGGTCAACTCTCCACAGCAGTAGTTCATTATGTGCTGCGCACCGGGGAGCCCGTCCTGCTCGACGATGCCCAGCAATCCAACCCTTTCAGTTCAGACACCTACCTCGCCCTGCGCCAGGTGCGCTCGCTGCTTTGCGTGCCGGTTAAAAACCAGGGCCGGATCAACGCTATCGCCTATTTCGAAAACAACCTGGCCGCCAATGCTTTCACCGGCAACCGCCTGAACATGGCCACCTCGCTGGCTTCACAGGCAGCTATTTCTATCGACAATGCCTTGCTGTACAACAACCTCGAGCGCATGGTGGACGCCCGCACGCAGGAGTTGGCCCGGGAAAAACAAAAAACCGACGAGCTGCTGCTGAACATCCTGCCCGCTGAAATTGCCGACGAACTCAAGGAAAAAGGACAGGCTTCCGCCAAAATGTACGAGCGCGCCACCATTCTCTTTTGCGATTTCCGCAACTTCACCCAATTGGCCGAAAACACCCAGCCCGCCGAGCTGGTCAAACTCATCGACTTGTACTTCAGCGCTTTCGACGAAATTGTGCAGGTGCACGGAGTAGAAAAAATCAAAACGGTCGGCGACGCCTACATTGCCGCCGGCGGCCTGCCCGACCCCGAAAAGGGCGCGCCGGAAACCGTTGTGCGCGCCGCCTTCGAAATGCAGGCGCTGGCCCGGCGCATCCGCGCCGAACGCGAACCCCACGGACTGCCTTTTTTCGAACTCCGCATCGGCATGCACACCGGGCCCGTCGTCGCCGGCGTCGTTGGACTGCGCAAGTTCGCCTACGATATCTGGGGCGACACCGTCAACACCGCCGCCCGCATGGAGGAAAAAAGCGAACCCGGCAAAATCAATATCTCGGGCGCTACCTACGCGTACATTCAGCACCTGTTCCAATGCAGCTACCGGGGTAAAATTCCGGCGAAGCACAAAGGCGAAATCGACATGTATTTCGTCGAGGCGGAACACCCCCCCGCGACATAAGCTGGACTTTAGCCTTTTGCAAGACAAAAAAAAGTGCTTGATAGGCATCAGAAGGAGGTTTTTGAAATTATGGACATCCCGTTTTTAGAGTGCTGTCCATAATTTGCCCTGGGTGTAAACTATTTCCAGCCGCAGGCGGACTTGTTTTTTAAGGACAGGATTGCCAGGATTTAGAAGCCGTTTCGGCTTCTAAATCCTAAAAATCCTGTTGATCTTGGAAATCCTGTCCCAATTCTCTTGGTCGGCCACAACTTGGAGAAAGTATTTTCAACATTTAGTCTGACACGTTTTCGGTTATCAAAAAAGGCTAAAGTCCAGATAAGAGCCTGTCCGAAAAATCGTCGCCGGTTTGTTTCCCTGAGTATCTTTTGTGAAATTTGTAGCCATGATCGACGTATCCAGCGCCGAAAAAATATACACCATTTCCGAATGCCTCGCCCAGGAGGACGCCAGCGCGGTGCGCCACGAATTTAACAACGGAAACCTTTCTGAAATGGCCGGAGGAATTTTACCCCACAATGTGATCAAAGGAGAATTTTACACGCTGATCAACCTGCACATTCGCGAAAGTAAAATACCGCATATGGTATTGAACAGCGACACCCAAGTGCGCATCGAAGCCCAAAACCGCTTCGTTTATCCCGATCTCACCATCACCGACGGGCAGCCCGCGTATTACCGCAGCCCCGACGGCGCCCTGCGCCGCGACATCGTGACCAATCCGCTGACCATTGTCGAAGTGCTCGCCGACGATACCCGCGCCTACGGCAAATCCGACAAATTCGAAGGGTATGCCGGCATCCCTGGTTTCCGCGAGTACATCCTCGTGGAGCCCGAAACCACCTGGGTCAAACAGTATTTTCTGCAAGACCCTGCTAACAACCTCTGGCAAATCAATACCTACACCGACCCCAACGCCCGCCTGCCGCTTCAGACCCTCCACCTGGAACGGCCCCTCGCCGTACTGTACAGCGCTTTGGAAAAACTTCCGAAGGAGTAACAGATCGTTTTCTAACACACTTTTTTCTGCGGGAAAACTCCCGAATCCCCGTATTTTCGGCCCGCCGGCAAAGCGCCAGCCATGGGCCGCGCCGAACCTGATTTCCCACAAAAAAAATCCTGTAAATCCTCGTACATAAGCCCCTGAAAAACCCTGTAAAATCCCGTCCCCCCTAGTCCTGTCCATACCCGCTATGAAGGTACATTTCCAGCTCAACTACGCAACCCAATTCGGCGAAAACCTCTTTGTCGAAATAGAGACCCTCCCCGAAAAAACCACCGCTCCGGCCCGCGAATTCCCCCTGACCTACCTCGACGAAACGCGCTGGCACGGCGGCATCGAGCTCGATCTTCCGCCCGGCGCCGGCCTGCAATACCGCTACGGCCTGCGCACCGCCGCCGGTGAGGAAAAATTCGAGTGGGGCGAACGCTGGCTTGCCGCAGCCGAGCTCGACACTCCACTGCTCGCGTTGTTCGATTACTGGAACCCTACCGGCGCGGTGGAAAACACCTTCGAGTCGCAAGCCTTCCGGGTGCTGCTGCCCCAACCCGCAGCGCCGTCCAAACCGCGGATAACCGGAGGCTACACCACCCATATTTTTAAAGTAAAAACCCCCGCGCTCCAGCCCGATGAAGTCGTCTGTTTGCTTGGCCACGGCGTCGGCCTGCGCGCCTGGGATACCACGGCCCCGCTGCTGCTCCAGCCCGACGGCGACTACGGCTGGTCGCTCCCACTCGACCTCTCCCGGGAGGCTTTCCCGCTGGCCTACAAATACGGTATCTGGAACACCCGCACCCACAGTTTTCTCGGCTTCGAGTCGGGCGGCAACCGGGCGCTGTACCCCCCGCAAACGCAGGACGGCGGCCGCGCGCGCGTGATCCTGCACGACGGATTCGCCCGCCTGCCCCTGCCCAGGTGGCGCGGCGCCGGCGTGGCCATTCCGGTGTTCAGCCTGCGCAGTGCGGCGGGCTTCGGCATTGGCGAGTTTACCGATTTGCCCGCTCTGGCCGACTGGGCCAAAGCCGCCGGCCTGAAACTGATCCAACTCCTGCCCATCAACGACACCACGGCCACGCATACCTGGACCGACTCCTACCCCTACGCCGCCATTTCGGCCTTCGCCCTGCACCCCATTTACCTCAACCTCGCCGAGGTGGCCGGAAAAGCGCAAGCCGCCCTGCTCAAGCCCTACACCGCTGTTCAGAAAAAACTCAACGCCCTGGAGACTGTCGACTACGAGGCTGTTTTGCAAAACAAATGGGCAGCCATCCGGCAGTTGTATGCCGCGCAAAAAACCGGCTTTCAGGCCGACGCCGCTTTCCAACAATATTTTACCGAAAACCGCCACTGGCTGGCGCCCTACGCGGCTTTTTGCTACCTGCGCGACCAGTACGGCAGCTCCGAGTTCACCCGCTGGCCCGAACACCGGAATTACGCGGCGGCAGCTATCGAAAAACTGATTGCCCCGGGCACGGCCTGGTACGATGAGGTGGCGATCCACTACTTCGTCCAATGGCACCTGCACCGCCAGTTGAAGGCTGCTGCAGGCTACATCCACGCCCAAGGCTTGGCGCTGAAAGGCGACATCCCGATCGGTATCTACCGCTATAGCTGCGACGCCTGGGTAGCGCCCGAATTGTACAACATGGACATGCAGGCCGGCGCCCCACCCGACGATTTCGCCGTCAACGGCCAAAACTGGGGTTTCCCCACCTACAACTGGGAGCGTATGAAAGCCAACGGCTTTGCCTGGTGGCGCCAGCGCTTCGAGCAAATGAGCGCCTATTTCGACGCTTTCCGAATCGACCATATCCTCGGCTTTTTCCGCATCTGGAGCATCCCGCTCGAGGCCGTGGAGGGCATTCTCGGCTATTTCGTGCCGGCACTGCACCTCAGCGAGCGGGACTTTCACGAGGCCGGCACGGGCTTTGACCACCACAGGCTTTGCCAGCCGTTCATCAACGAGGCTATCCTGCAGGCTAGCTTCGGCGATCGGGCTGGGCTGGTGCGCGAACAGTTTTTGCAACCTACCCCCGACGCGGGACACTGGTCGGGACTAAGCCCGTATGGGTTCAAGCCCGCGTTCGATAGTCAGCGCAAAATCGCCGATTGGTTCGACCAAAAAACTTCCGCTCCTGAATCCTCCAAGTCCAAACGCGGGGCAAAAACCACCGCGCCGGACATTCCGGCCGAACTGCGGCAGCCGCTCATCGACCTCGTGTCCAACGTCATCCTGATCGACGTGACGCCCGCCGGCGCCCGGGAAAAAACCTACGCGTTTCGCATCGGTATGGAAAAAACCAGCGCCTTCGCCTACTTGCCCGAGGAGGTGAAAGGCCCTTTGCAGCAGCTCTACATTCACTATTTTTACAAACGGCAGGACGACTTCTGGCAGCGCCAGGCTATGGAAAAACTGCCCGCGCTCAAACGCGCCACCCGCATGCTCATCTGCGGCGAAGACCTCGGCATGGTACCCCATTGCGTGCCCGATGTGATGCGCGAACTGGGCATTCTCAGCCTTGAAATTCAGCGCATGCCCAAGGCCAGCGGGGTTCGGTTTTTCCACCCCAACGACGCGCCTTACCTGTCTGTCGTCACCCCGTCTACCCACGACATGAGCACCCTGCGCGGCTGGTGGGAGGAAGACCGCGCGCTCATCCAGGCTTTTTTCAACGAAATACTGGGCTATGAAGGCACGGCGCCCTACTATTGCGAACCCTGGATTTGCCGCCTTTTGCTGGCGCAACACCTGAATTCGCCGGCTATGTGGGCTATTTTTCAACTCCAGGACCTGCTCGGCATGGACGGCGCGCTCCGCCGGGAAAACCCGCAGGACGAGCGTATCAACGTGCCCGCCAACCCCAAACACTACTGGCGCTACCGCATGCACCTGAGCCTGGAAGACCTGCAAAAAGCCGCCGATTTTAACCAAGCCCTGCTGGAAATGGTTACTGCCAGCGGACGATAAAGTTGATGAGGTTGATAAAGTTGATGAGGTTGATAAAGTTGATGAGGTTGATGGGGTTGATGAGGTTGATGGGGTTGATGAGGTTGATGAGGTTGATATGGTTGATAATCAACCTCCCTGTCTTATCAACCCCATCAACCTTATCAACCCCATCAACCTCATCAACCCCATCAACCTCATCAACCCCATCAACCCCATCAACCTTATCAACCCCATCAACCTTATCAACCTATTTTTCATCGTCATCAAACAAACCGCTATGTTTTCCGAAAACACCTATCAAGCCCGTCGCCAACGCCTGAAAAAAGACTTGAAATCGGGCATCGCACTCTTTCTGGGCAATCGCGACGTGGGCATGAACTATGCCGGCAATACCTATCACTTCCGTCAGGACAGCAACTTCCTCTACTTTTTCGGGATCGACCAGCCTGGTTTGGCCGCCCTGATCGACGTGGATAACGACCGGGAAATCCTGTTTGGCGACGACCTCAGCGTCGAAGACGTCGTGTGGATGGGCGCGCACACGCCGCTCAAAACACGGGCTGCTCAAGTGGGTGTGGCAGAAAAGTTGCCCTTCAGCCGCCTCGCTGGTTTGGTGAAAAAAGCCCGCCGCGCTGGCCGTAGCGTCCACTTCTTGCCGCCGTACCGGCACGAAAACATGCTGTTGCTGAAAGACCTGCTCAACCTTGCGCCCAAACAACAAAAATCGGCTGCTTCGGTGGCTTTGATCCGCGCCGTGGTGGCCCAGCGCGCGCACAAATCGGCAGAGGAAGTAGCTGAGATGGAGCGCGCCGTCGACACCACCGGCGCCATGCATGTAGCCGCCATGAAAGCCGCGCGCCCGGGTCAGATTGAAGCCGAGCTGGCAGGCCTGGTACAAGGCATGGCCGTGAGCGGCGGCGGCAACCTCTCCTATCCGGTTATCCTGAGCGTCGACGGTCAGATCCTGCACAACCATTTCCACGGCAACACCTTGCAAAACGGTCGTATGGTGCTCGGCGACTTCGGCGCTGAAACGGCCATGCACTATGCCGGCGACATTACGCGCACCTTTCCGGTTGGCGCAAAATTCACGTCCAAACAACGCGAAATTTACCAGATCGTACTCGACGCTGAAGTCAAGGCCATCGCCAGTCTCCGGCCCGGAATTACCTACCTGTCGGTCCACCTCGCCGCCGCCCGCCAAATGGCGGAAGGCCTCAAAGCCCTGGGACTGATGCGCGGCAACCTCGACGAAGCCGTTGCCCATGGCGCGCACGCCCTATTTTTTCCGCATGGCCTGGGGCACATGATCGGTTTGGATGTGCACGACATGGAAGACCTCGGCGAGCAGTATGTGGGCTACGACGACAGCGTTCAACGCAGCACCCAGTTCGGCACGGCCTACCTGCGGCTGGCCCGCGCGCTGGAGCCGGGTTTTGTGCTCACCGTGGAGCCGGGCATTTATTTTATACCACAGCTAATCGACCAGTGGCGCCGCAAAAACCTGTTTGCCGAATACATCAACTACGCCGCGGTGGCCAAATACCGGAGTTTCGGCGGCATCCGCATCGAAGACAATGTGCTGATCACCGACGGCGGCCACCGGGTGTTGGGCAAACCGATCCCGAAAACGGTGGATGAGGTGGAAGCCCTGCGCCGGTAAAATAGGGCCTGCCGCTGGGTCGGATAAAAAAAACGCCCGTCAGTTGCCGGAACACTGACGGGTGTTTTTTTTAAGCATCCTACGTAGGGGTGCCCAACCACGCGGGCGACTGCGAGGGGGCGACCGCAAGGGGCGCCCCTACGAGGCTTTTTTGTTCAACATGCCTTGCAGGAAGCCGCCGATGCCGCCGCCGGCGCCGCCGAGGATGCCGCCGCCGAGGATAGAGCCCAGGAT
Organism: uncultured Saprospiraceae bacterium; assembly: GCA_964630705.1. Classification (GTDB taxonomy): domain Bacteria; phylum Bacteroidota; class Bacteroidia; order Chitinophagales; family Saprospiraceae; genus M3007. The sequence continues at coordinate 12,598 of CAZVZH010000034.1, forward strand.
GCCGTTGGCCGTTTCACTGCCCAGCACACTGCCAAGGATAGATCCGATACCGCCGTCGCCCATGGCGCCGGCTACAGCGCCCAACGCGCCGCCGCCCAGCAAGCCGGAAAGGCCGCCGTCTTTCGGCGTTTGTTTCAGAAATACGCCAGCCAAGGCGCTGATGAGCGGAATCGCCCAGGTAGCCGAGCCGGCCGGTAAAAATTTATTGGCTAAAAAACCGCCGATGAGCGTAATCGCAGAGGAGATCAAGGTGTTTTGCATAGTCAGTCGTTTTGTTTTGAAAAAAATGATTTGGCTGTATGAATATCCGGCAAGAGCAAATGTAGTCCAAATCGCAATCTGCCCAAGGCAAAATTTTCCACAGAACTATTTTTCAAGATTTTTCTCCTGGGCTACCCCCATTTCCTGCATGAGCTCCAGGCCGTACAAGCGGATGGTTTCGATGATGGGGATCGCCCGCCGGCCGCGCTCGGTGAGGGCGTACTCGACGTGCGGCGGCGCCACAGGATACACGGTGCGGCTGATGAGGCCGTCGGCTTCCAACTCGCGCAACTGGGCGGTAAGCATTTTATCGGTGACGCGCGGAATATCCTTTTTGAGCTCGCCGTAGCGCATCGTGCGATCTCGGAGTCGCCAGAGGATGGGCATTTTCCAGGCGCCGCCAATGCGGTCGAGCGCGAATTCTACAGGGTTGTAATAGAGTTTGTTGTTGTGTAAAAACTCGGGCATAGCGGCTTAAGTTTTTGATTTACAGCATACTTTCCAAAAAGTGCGTAGGGCACTTTTCGGTAAGTATATTGCCAAAGGTAGGTGGGGCGCGGCAACTTTGCAGCGTCTTTTAAAACTAAAACAGCCGTATCATGAGTGCCAGTTTGAATACCGCCCGCCTCAAAAAAATCGCCCTGATTGCCGCCAACCCTTCCACCAGCCCAACCACCGGATGGCCGATCGGATTCTGGTGGGCCGAGCTCACCCACCCCTACTGGGAATTTATCGAGCGCGGTTATCAGGTCGATATTTTCTCCCCCGACGGCGGCTCTCTGCAAGCCGACAGTTTTAGCGACCCCGAAGACGCCAGCGGTTATTCAGCGCACGACCTGATCTCGTTGGGTTTTAAGAAATCGCCTCAACACGCAGCCCTCCTCGAAAATACCCGGCCCATTTCCGATATCGATGTAGCAGCCTACGACGCCGTATTCCTCAGCGGCGGCCAGTCGCCGATGTACACCTTTATCGACCATGCCCCGCTGCACCGCCTGGTAGCTGAATTTTATGAGCAGGAAAAAGTAGTGGCCATCGTGTGCCACGCCACTTGTGTGTTGCTGAAAACCCAAACTTCCGACGGCCAACTGCTGGTGGAGGGTAAAACCTGGACCGGCTTCGCCAACACCGAGGAACAGTTTGCCGACAACTTCGTCGGTCAGCGCATCCAACCTTTCTGGATCGAAGACGAGGCAAAAAAACTACCCAACACCAACTTTATCACGGGCGGCCAGTTCAAAGCGTTCGCCGTGCGCGACGGTCGGTTGATCACCGGCCAACAACAGTTTAGCGGCGCTGCGGCAGCCCGGTTGGTGGTGGAGGCGCTGGGGGTTTAAATGGAATGTGGTCAATGTGGGGAATATGGGGGGTGGAAAAATAAATGGCGATATGGCAATTCGATTTTTCTTCGGAGGGCTTTTGTTGTTGATCAGTTGGCCCGCCTTGGGGCAAATCGATGAAAGCGACACCTTGGGCTTGCAGTACCGCGCTGCGCTGACGGGGAACTTGCAGTCGGGAAATCTGGAGGCGCTGACTGCCGTCGCCCGGCTGGAGTTGAGCGCAGCGCCGACGAGGCATTGGGCGGTAAAAACACAAAACAATGCGCGCTACCAAGCCTTTTTCGGCCGCAAAGCCGACAACGATTTCAACAGCCAAAACTTTGTGTACCTCGGCCAGCAGCAGCGTTGGTACCCTTTTGGCATGGTCTTTCTGGCGACCAACTTCCGGCGGAAAATCGACTTCCGCTGGTTTGCAGGCCCTGGCTTGACCTGGCAGGCCTTGAACACCCAGGGCCAAACGATCAAACTGTCGCTGGCCACCGTGTACGAATCGAGCCAATTTGCGGGGCAAGCCTACACGCAGCCGGCCTACGACGGCTCCAACCGCATCCGCACCTGGCGCGTCACCTGCCGGCTCTACGGCCAGCACCGCCTGCCCGGCAACCGATTCCGCTGGAGTTACGAGGCCTATTTTCAGCCCGCTTTCGACCGTTCCGACAATTACCGTTGGCTGGCCGACTTGAGCGCTGAGGCTACGATCTGGAAGGGTTTGGCTTTTACCGCGCATTTTTTATACACCTACGAAAACGTAACCCCCATACCGGTACGCCAGAAGGACCTGATCCTCACCTTCGGCTTTTCGGTACGGGGGCGCCGCTGAACAATACCGCTATGATTGTACGCCGCATTTTCCATCCGGCTAAAGTGATACAGTACCTGCGTTACGAGCTCGTACTGGCCTTAGCGGCCACGGCTGCTGCCTATTGGCTCAACCGTCGGGGCTATACAGCGCTGAACCTGCCGTATACTGTAGCGGCCATTCTGGGTAGCGCTTTGGCTATCTTTGTCGCCTTTCGCAACAACAGCGCTTACGGGCGTTGGTGGGAAGCCCGCACCATTTGGGGCGGCATCGTCAACAACAGCCGTATTCTGGCCCGGCAAATCATTGCCAATGCCGACCATGCCGTGCTGACGGGGAAAGCCACCTCCGAGCAGGCCGCTGCATTCAAACAGGAATTGGTATACCGGGTCGTTGCCTTTGTCCATGCCCTGCGACTGCACCTGCGCCGCCAGGATGCGCCCGCCGAATACCGGCATTTGCTGGAACCCGTCGAATTCGAGCAGCTGCAAACACGGCAAAATATCCCGAACATGCTGCTGCAGCAACTCGGCATCCGCATCAAAGATGGCGTGCGCACGGAGGTGCTCGGCCCGTTCGACAACATCAGTATGGAACCCACCCTGGCTGGTCTCAACAATTTCCAGGGCGCCTGTGAGCGCATCAAAAACACGCCGTTGCTGCGCCAATACGACTTCTTTACCCGGCTCTTTTTGTATGTTTTCATCGGTTTATTGCCCTTTTGTTTGGCCAGCGATTTTGAAAAACTGAATATCGGCTATCTGATGCCGCCCGTTTCCGTCCTGATCGCTTTCGTTTTCGCTACCATGGGCAAAGTCGGGGAGGTCAACGAAGACCCATTTGAAAACCGAATCACCGATGTTCCCATGACGGCTTTGTGTACTACCATCGAGCGCGATTTGAAAGAAATGCTCGGGCAGTCCAATTTACCCCCCAAAATCCAACCCGAACGCGGCTACCTTTGGTAACCGTACCCTTCATTCACTACCTGCACCACATTTATTATGAACATCGCCATCATCGGAACCGGAAACGTCGGCGGCGCACTAGCGCTGGGCTTGGCGCGCGCCGGCCACCGCGTGCGCCTGGGCGTCCGCGATTTGGAAAATTTCAAAGGAAAATCCTTATTGGAGCAATCGCCTAATATCAGCGCACACCAACAGCACGAGGCTGTGGCCGCTTCGGAAGTCATCCTTCTGGCCACCCCCGCCCAGGCAGCAGCTCAAGTAGCCCGTTCGCTGGGCGACGTGTCGGGCAAGGTAGTCATCGATACCATGAATGCCGTGTTTATTCAACTGGAAGGTGGATTTTCCAACACTACCGAGGCCATTCTGGCCAATTGCAATGCTACTGATGTGGTCAAGTGTTTCAATTCGACCGGTTTTGAAAACATGCTCGACCCGACATTTGGAGCCGCCGCCGCCGATATGTTTGTCGCAGGCGCCAGCGCCAGCGCTAAAAAAATCGCCCAACAACTGGCCGCCGACCTGGGTTTTGCCAAAACCTGGGACTTCGGCGGGCTCGACAAAGTCAGCCTGCTCGAACAATTGGCATTGTGCTGGATCAATCTGGCTATCCTGCAGAAAAATGGTCGGGGGCTGGCGATAAAAATCCTGGAAAAGGTCAAATTGCCCGACCCGCTTTAACGTGCTCTTACCGCCGGCAAACCACCCGCGCCCGGTACCGCTGCCGCTCCCGATCCACCACTTCTACCAGGTACACCCCGGCAGTCCAACTGTTTTCCAGCGCCAGGCGGAATTGTGGCGGCGCGGCATCGAGATCGGTCGCCCACAACATTTGCCCCACCGCATTCCACCATTGGATTTGCACGGGCTGGCCTTCCCAAGGCGACAAATCGATCTGAATCTGATCGGTAGCCGGATTCGGGAACACCCGCAGCTGCTTATCTGCTGTGGGCTGTTGTCTGTCCGTGCGCTCCTCCGGCCGTTGGGGCGTTTTTTGCACGGGGCAGTTGAACACGTTCAGGTGCGCCTCAAACAATTGACCCGAGCTCAGCCGGGCTACCGCGTGCACGTAATCCGGATCGGCTTGGGCCGGCAGGGTATATTCAAAAATGTCGAACGCCCCGCCGGCAATTCCTGCGCTCGTCGGCGTATACCGGATGGAGTACACCGGCGAATAATTCGGGTTGCGCACCTGATACGTCCGGCCTCCGGGCGAGAGGTAGCTGGCGCCATTTGCCGGCGCTTTGGCCGTGACGCCGTCGGGCAACTGAAAGGCCGCGTAGCTCAGCGGCGAAGGACACAAGTTGGTCACCCGCAGGCGGTAGGTTTTTTGCCCCGCCGGATTTTCCATAATCGCCAACAGCTCAAAGCGCACGCAAGCCGTGTTTTTTACATCACAGGGATCGTCCTGCGGCGGCGCGGCTAGTTCCACCCGTACGGTGAAACAACAGCTGGCGGTTGTTCCGCAACTGTCTGCCGCTTCGTAACAGAGCTGCGTGTCGCCGACGGGAAAATTGGCCCCCGAAGCCGGCCCGGCCGTGCGCGTCAGTTTTAGCCCGCCACAGATACAGTCGGTGCCAGGTGCCGGCGAATTGTACGAAACCGTCGTCTGCGTTGTACCCGAGGGCACGGTCACGGTGATGCCCGGCGGGCAGCTCAGCGCCAGGCTGGATGCTTGCGGCAGCGGCTCGTATTCCAGCCGGCGGATCCGGATGGTGTCGCAGCCCAGCGCGGCGGGCAGGGTATCGGTGAGCACCACCGGCAGGGTGTAGGCCGTACCATCGAGCACCAGGCCCGAACCCGGACAAAAACGCAAGGTCTGTTCCAGCACCGGCTGGGGCAACAGCGTCACCCAAAATGTGTCGCGCAGCACACAGCCCAGGCTGTCGCTGGCCAGCAGGGTGTACTGGGTGGTGGCGTCCGGACTAATGGCCACCGTCGGGCAATCCGTACAGCTCAAGCCTGCGGCGGGCGCCCAGGTGTACTGACTGAAGCCGGGCAAACTCAAACTGACTGTTTCGCCGGGGCAAGCGGCCGTATCCGGGAATCGGGTGTCGGCGAGCAAACTCAGCGAAAAAAACGCCGTGTCGCGCTGTACCCCGCCGCAACTGTCAACCACCTCCACCCAGTAGTAGCCGGGTACTTTGGCGGTAATGCTCGAATGGGTAGAACCGTCTTGCCACAGATAACTGGCGTATCCCAGACCGGCATCGAACACGGCAGAATCGCCTGTGCAAACAATCTGGTCTGGCCCCAGGTCGAGCGCCGGCGCAGGCGGGCGCAGGTACACGGTCTGGCAGGATTTTTTAGCGTCGGGGAAACACAAGTTCGACACCGTCACGCAGAGCTCGGCCGTGCCGCTGAGCGTGTCGCTCCAGTGCAGTTCGACTTCGTTGGCGTTGGCTTGCAGGGCGGCCAGCGGCGGCGTCAGCGTCCATTCGTACATCGTGGCGGCGTTTACCAGATCGATCCGGTACAAGCCAGTGTCGCCCTGACAGTTGGCTGGTTGGCCCTGGACCGCCCCCGGGTCGGCCGGCGGCATGCCGATGGTGGAGCCTTCGAGCACATCGATGCGGTAGTCGCAAATGCTGCCGTTGCAGCCGTCGAGCACCATCCAGTACACGGCGCCGACGACGAAATTGTTCGAGCTCAAAACGAAAGGGTCGGTAGTGCAGGGGCACTGCACGTCCATCACTTCCCAAGGGGGTCCGCAGGCCCGGTAAATACCGCCTTGCAGGCCCTCGATGGCGCCCTGCGAGCAATTGCTGGGCGTCACCTGGATGGTGATGGTGGTGGTGCCGGCGTAAAAAGCGAACCACTCGTCGTTGTTCAGCGTCCAGGCCCCTGGGCAACCCGGAAAGGCCTGCGCGGTATTGTTGTTGTTAATCGTTGAACAGTACCCGTCCAAATTTTCACAGAGGATCGGCGCTTCGGGGCAGGTATTGCCCGGTTCCGGAAAGCCCGGCGGCGGGCATTGCCCCCACAGGGCCTTCGAGCCCAAGAGCAGCAGGCAGGCCAGGGCAAAGGCGGGGAACAAGCGTTTGAAATAAAAAAGGGGGAACAAGCGGGAGCGTGTCGAAAGTGTCATAATCAGCACATTTTATTTTTTACATATCTATCCGGCTGCCGCTATTTACGTGTCGGTAATCCTGGTTTTGTCGGTTTTGCGACCGAGCGCGGGTGAGGTGTGGCACGGATTATTGACCGAAAATTTTTTAAGAAAACTTTCGGTCAATAATCCGTGCCACACCTACACTACAATTTCCTACTCCACCAAAAATAAAACGGCACCCCGGTCAGCATCAGCGCAACGCCCAAACCCGCCTCGCGCGGGTGGTTGATGCAGGTGATAACGATAAGCGCTGCGCAAAACAATACAAACAGCGCCGGCACCACCGGGTAGCCCCACACCCGGTAGGGCCGCTCTGCCTTCGGTTCGCGCACGCGCAGGATGAACACCCCAAACGCCGTAGCGCCATAGAAAAAGAAGGCGGCGAAAATGAGCATGTCGGTCAGCTGGTCGAAACTGCCCGACAGCACCAGCAGGCAAGCCCAAACGCCCTGCATCCACAGCGCGGGGTTGGGGGTGTTGTATTTCGGGTGTATTTCGGCCGCCCGTTTGAAAAACAAGCCGTCGCGCGCCATGGCGTAGTACACCCGCGGCGGCATCAGAATGGTCGCATTGGTGCAGCCGAGCGTGGTGATGAGGATGATGATCGAAATCAGCGTGACGCCCACCGGTCCGGCGAAATACCGCACCACGGCAATGGCGGCAATCTCGTTCTGGTCCTGATGCGCCGCTACAATGGCGTCGATGGGCATGACGTACAGGTAAGTGAAATTGACCAGCGCGTAGGCGCCCATGATGACCAGCAGGCCGCTGGCCAGCGCCAGGGGCAGGTTGCGGTTGGGGTTTTGGATTTCTCCGCCCAGAAAACCGACGGTGTTCCAGCCTTCATAGGCCCAGAAAGCGGCAAGCAGGGCGGCAAACATGGCTTTGATGAAACCAAAATCGGTCCAGTCGCGCGCCACAAAATGCACCGAAGGCGTGCGGAAATTTTCAAAACTGCCGTTGCCTAAAAACAAACCCGCTACCACAATCAGGGCCAGGCTCAGGATCACAAAGCGCGTGATCCAGGCGCTCAGGCCGGCGCCGCCCTTCAAGCCGCGGGCGTTGAGCAGGGTAAGGGCCAGGATGAGCAGGATACACACGGCTTTCACTCCCGCATTTTCAAAGGGTTTGAAAATCAAGAACTGGATTTGCTCGATCGAGTCCGGCAGGTGGGGCAGGGGGGCTAGCGCATTCAGCGATTGGGTAAACACATAGGCGATGCCGGCAATAGCGCCGGTTTTGATGACAGCAAAGGTGGTCCAGCCCCAAATAAAGGCCATGAACTTGCCGTAAATCCGCCGGAAATACACGTACTCGCCGCCCGAATCGGCCATCATGCCCGCAATTTCGGCATTGCTCAGCGCCCCGCAAAGACTGATGATCCCGGCTAAAACCCAGGCCAGCAGCACCAGATCGGGCGAAAGCAACTGCTCCGACATAGGCCCTACTTTTTTGTACACCCCGGAACCGATAACCGAACTGACGACGAGAATGGTAGCGGCGCCCAGGCTCAGGCTGCGCACAAGTTGACCCTGTTTTTTTTCCATGGTTGGCTGTTTTGATCGCTCAAAGAAAGTCAAAATGTAAAATGTAAAATGTAAAAGTCAAAAGGGAGATAGCTCAGGCCTTCGGCCCGCGCGACCTTCCTTTTGACTTTTACATTTTACATTTTACATTTTGACTTTCCAAAAGGACAGCGCATTTGGCTGTTGCAGCCCGCCGCCATCGAGGTACACGCCGATGGCGCTGCCGCTGGTGGCGTCCAGTTTTTGGATCAGGTTGCGGTACCAGTCGCAGGCGTAGAGAAATCCGTCGGGGCCCAGGGCCAGGCCTTCCAGCCGGGCAAAACCCGTGGCGAACTCCCGCTCGTAGGCAAAGCCGCCGTTTTCCGGCCGAAACCGCTTGATTGAGCCGGCATCCCAATCCGCTACGAGCAGCGCGCCCTGTTTGTCAAACCAGATATTCGAGGGGCCTTTCAGCTGGGCTGCATCGACGGCCAGGCCGAGGTAAGCGCCGTCGGGACCGAATTTTCGGACATCCTTGGAGTAAAAACAGGCTACGTAAAAATTGCCGCCGGCGTCGACGGCCAGGCCGAGCGGTCCGGCCAGATCGCCGGTACAAACGCGGTCGAAGGCGCCGCTGCGGGCATCGAAGCGCGCTACGTTGCTCTGCCCTTCGCCCCACTGACTGACGTAGAGGTAGCCGTCGGGCGCGAACAACATTTTTGTTGGTTTTTTCAAATCGTATCCATGGGTGAAATTGCCGAGAAAAGCGCCGCTAGCCGGGTCAAATTTTAAAATATGCCCCGCTTGCAGGGCGCTGACGTAGAGCATGCCGTCGGGACCGATGGTCACATCCTGCGTTTGCCCGCCGATTTGCGCCTGGCCCAACTCGCCGAGGTAAGCCCCGGTAAAAGCGTCGAAACGTTTGACGGAGTTGGTGTTGCGGCTGCTCACGAAGAGCTGATAGCCTTGCAGTGTCCGGACGGGCTGCTGCTGCGCTTCCGGCGCCCGGCTAAACCACAGCACGAGCGGCTCCTCAGCGCCGCCGCTGAGGCTGACGCGCAGGGTGAGGCTGTCCTGAAACCAGTACTCTATTTTTTGTGGAAAATCGTGCCCGGGGTTTTCGAACGTCCAGGAAGTTGCCGTAAAAAACACCAGCGGAAAATCGATCGTGGCCCCGTCGTTTTGATCGGGCACGGTCGCCTGGTACACGATGCCGGCATCGGAGCGGAGCAGGCGCAGGAACTCCGTCGTTTGTTTGGAGCCGTCGGCGGCCTGGCGGAAACCTTCGCCGAGCAGGGCATCGGGGCCGGCGATTTCCCATTTTTCAAAGGTGGGCTTACCGCTGCGTTGCCACAAGCCGGCGAGTTGTTGCAGGCCGGTCCAGGGGTTTTGGCCGGCAAGTCCGGCACTCAAGGCGCTGGCGAGCAGCAGCAGGGCAGTTCGGCGCAAAAAAGAGCAAGGGTGCGTCATCAGTGGATCAGGTATTTCACGGCGTCGAGCACGCGGCCGTCGGCGTCGACGCGGAGTACGGATTTTTCAGCGGTGTTGTGTATAAAAAAACCTTCGGTAGCCGCTACCAGGTTTTTGTAACCCGAGCGGGCCAGATCGACACCGGCCGCGCTGATCCGGGCGCCGGCGAACGCATCGACCGGCAGTCGGATCAGGCTGACGAGGTTGCCGCGCTCGTTGGAAAACACGAAGGTAGCGCCCGAGCCGTTGTGCTGCCGGGCAAAATGCAGGCCGCTTTTCTCGCTGAGGCGGATGCGCTCAAACTGGCTGGTGCGGCCCAGCTGTGCGCTGCGCAACGTTTGCCGCAGGCTGGCTGGCAGGGTCATGCTGGAGGGCGCCGGCTGGCGGTGTTCACCGCGCAGGTATTGCAGGTTTTCGCTGGCGTAGAGCGCGGCAGCGGGGTGGGAGGCGTTGGCGAGCCGCTGAAAAATCGCTTCCGCCTGCGGGCGCCGTGGGCCGCCGAGCAGGGCGTAGCTGATGCCCAGGGCGATTTCCGCCAGTTCCAGTTCTTGCTGCGGGCGTTTGCGCCGGCGGTTGATGTCGCGCAGGAGGAAGCGCTCGGCGTGTTGCAGGGCGGCGGCGGCCTGGGCTTTCAGGTTGAGCACGCACACGAGGTTGGTGTGTGCGGCGCGGTAGTTGCTTTGCAGCCGTATGGCGCTGCGGAAGTGGCTCTCGGCTTTGTCGAGGTAGGCGGCGCGGAAGGGTTCCATGCCGGGGTCGAGCTGTTCCTGGCCGCGGCTTGCGGCGCGCTCGAGTTTGGAGTTCCAGTCGGTTTCGAGCGGGTAGGCGTAGTTGTCGGTGGCGGGGTTCCAGAACTCCTGGGCGCTCAGAGCGCAGGCCACGCCGAGGTTGTTGTAAATTTCGATGCCCTGGTAGTATTGTAAAATATACTCGTAGCCGCCGACGGCCAGGGCGTGTTGCCCGATGGCCAGCAGGTAGTTGCTGGCTTCGAATACGTCGCGGAGTTGCCCGGCAATTTCGAGCACCGTTGCGGTACTGGCCTTGCGCTCGTCGAGGCTGGGGTAGCCGCTGAGGGTTTTGCCCAGGAGCTGATAGTCGCGGTACACCTGTTCGATGAGTGCGGGCATCACTTCCAGTACCCGGTAGCCGGCCAGGTAGCCGTTGAACAGGCCCTGGATGTCGGCCACTTGTTCGAGGCGGATGTCGGCGCTGTACTGGCGGTTGTAGGCCAGAAAGTTGGTTTGCACGCGGCCGCTTTTGATTTCCGACTGGTAGGCGTGCACGAGCTCGTGGCCGAGCACATAGGCCAGGGCGGAGAGGGAGTCGCGGCCGAAGCTGCGGCAGATGTCGTAGGTTTTTTGATCGAGGGTAATGGTGTTTTTCCAGGGGTTGAAAGCGGCTACGCGGTCGTTGGCGCCGGAGAGTACGAGTTTCGGTTTTTTAAACCGGTAATTGCCGTTGGTGGCGTACAGCCGGTCGAGTACGCCCTGGGCCACCTGTTGGGGGCCGGCGGCCGGCAAGGGCGTTTGGCCCAGGAGTAACCAGGCAGCAACCGGGAGTATCCAATGTTTGATCGGGCGGTTCATTTGCTCAGTTGTTGCAGCAGGTTTTGGGCCTGCCGGTAATACGGATTGGCGGGGTCGGCAGCCAGCGTTTTGAGCAGATCGATGGCCCCATTGGGCTGGTTTTCAATTTTGAGAAAACAAAGCGCCAGGTTCCAGCGGGCGTCGTTTTGCAAGCCCGAATCGGCGGCTTGTGCCAGGGGCTGAAAAGCAGCGGCAGCGGCAGGATAATTTCCCCGTTCGAGGTAAATAACGCCGAGGTAATAGGCGGCGGTGTGGTTTTCGGGGTGGTTGTCGGCAAACTGCCGGAGTTGGCGGAGCGCCGCGTCGGATTGCCCGGCCCGGTACCGTTCGAGCGCCGCTTTCAGGCTGTCGGTTTCGGTGGCAACGCCGGCCAGGCCATAGGAAGTCAGGCTTTCAATCACTTGCTGGGCGCGGTCGGTTTCCGGCTGGTAGTGCTGCGCGAACAAAGCCTGCTGGTCGGCGATGGGCTGGCGAAGCGCAAAAAACCAAACGGCGGTGGCCAAAACGGCCAGGGCAGCGGCGGCAGCCAACCAGCGCGGCGTCGACAGGCCGAGAAAGACGGGCTTCGGGCGGTTTATTTCAAAAAACTGCTCGCCCGCGAGCGCCTGGTGCACGGCGCCGACGGTTTGGCGGAGTTGCTGTTGGCCGGCGCGGTGGATGCCGGCGAGCAGCAGGCGTTCCAAGTCCAGCGCTTCCCGGAGTTCGGGGTCTTCGGGCAGGCGGGCTTCGAAGGCGGCCTGTTCGGAGGCATCCATGTCGCCGTTGAGGTAGCGGTGGATGGTGTGAATATATTCCTCGTTCATGAAGCCTTGTTTTGACGGGTTTTGAAAAGCGGGTGTTCTTGTACGCGGTTGCGCAAATAGTTGAGACAGCGGTGTTTTTTTACTTTTACGAAGGCCTCGCTGTAGCCCATTTCGGCGGCGATTTCAGCTTGCGGGCGTTTTTCATAAAACGACATTCTGAGGAGTCTGCGGCAGTCGTCTTCCAGCAGTTCGAGCGAGCCGACGACTACGTTGAGTTGGTCTTCCTGTAGTTTGCGGGCCTCGGCGGTTTCGGCTTCGGGCAGATAGGCTGCATCGGCGAAAAGTTGTGCGTTGGCGGTCAGTTGCGTTTTGTTGTCTGTTTTTTTATAAATCAGGTTGCGGGCTATGGCAAACATGAAGGTGCTTAGTTTGGCGGTTAATTGGAAGTCGGGCATACGCACCTTCCCCACAAGAATCACGAGCAATTCCTGAAAAACATCTTCGGCGTTCAGGTCGGCCCGGCCCTGGTTGAACACCTGCCGGGCTACCATGCGGTAGTAGCGCCGGTAGAGCGCTTCGAAGGCGGCCGGGGTTTCGGCGCGCAAGGCCTGCAACAGGGCCTCATCGTTTTGGAATGGCAGTAGTTGACTCATTTCTCCCTGTTTTGGCGGTCAAGGTAGCGTCTTCCGCTTTTCGCGGGGATATTCCCGGCTGCCAAATTACAGTAAAATTAGCTTTGGACCCTTGGGGTCAGTCCGCACCGACGGATGCATCCAACCAGTGGCTTTCCCGAATCCCCGGGCGTTTTACCGGAAAAAAACAGTGGCGCAGGCGTCGCAATCGGCCCGCAGCACCAGTTTCATCTCCAGCGCTTCCGGCTGGATCAAGCGCAGGTCGACCGTCTGGTGCGGGTCTTTGGGCGCTTCAACAGTGCGGGTGCCGACCATCCGCCAGTCATCCGGGCGTTGCGGGGTTTTTACGTACAGCTGGTACCGGATGGCGCCATGCTGGATATCGATTTCCGCAGTTTTCATGGGGGTGATAAAAATTTTCAGCACGCCGGGTTGCGGTTCTATTGGGGTTGGCGGCCTTGTAGGGGCGGGCGGTTCGGGGTTTGGGCAGTTGGGGCCGTTCGTTTTAGTGCTGGTCAGAAGCAGGCAAATGCCGGAAAAAATTATTAGAAGAATCGGTTTCATGCCGTTCGTGGTTTGGTGAAAACATTCGTTCATCCATCCCCGGCGGATAAAATGGTTATCAGAAATCGTAATTTTTTTACCTTCCCGCATCAAACGCGCAACATCCCCTGATAACGGAATCCTGTCCCGCCGATTTATCCGCAAACAATCCTTCGCAAATGCGCAAGTTACCCAATTTGATTCCTGCTGCTGCAGGGCGCTACCGGATGTCTGGTCTGCCGCTTTTGTTCGCACTGTTGTTGGGGTTCCAACCAGCCGGCGCCCAGGAAAAATACGCCCTGCTCATCGGCATCGGCAACTACCCGGCCGAGGGCGGCTGGGCTACCATTCACGCGCCCAACGACCTGGCGGTGATCGGCGCCGCCCTGCGCCAGCGGGGCTTCCCCGAAGCGCATATTTTTACCCTCACCGACAGCGCCGCCACCCGCGCCGGTATTTTGCAGGCTTGGAAAACCCGGCTGGCCGACCGCGTGAAGCCCGGCGATATCGTCTATTTTCAGTTTTCGGGCCACGGCCAGCAGGTCGCCGACGACAATGGCGACGAGATTGACCGCTTCGACGAGGCTATCGTGCCCTACGACTCCCCGCTGCGCTACGTCGCCGGCGTGTACCAGGGCGAAAACCTCATTCGCGACGACGAGCTCAACCAACTGTTCACTGCCCTGCGCCGCCGCCTGGGGCCCCGGGGCAACCTCATGGTCGTGCTCGACGCCTGCCACTCCGGCACCGGCACCCGGGGCATGGAAACCGCCCGCGGTACCGACCGCATCATGGCCAGCGACGCGTATATTCAACAAGCCGCCGCCGGCCGGCCCGACGCGCTCAACGCCCCCCAACTCAGCGCCGCTGTGGAAGACGTCGCCAAACTGGCGCCTATGGCCGCTTTTTTCGGCTCAGCGCACAACCAACTGAATTTCGAAACCCGCGACGAACAGGGCCAGCCCCTGGGCTCGCTCTCCTACGCCATGGCCCAATTGCTCAGCCGGGTGCAGCCCAACACGAGCTACCGGGGTTTGTACGAACAAATCCGACTGGAAATGAGCAGCATCGCTCCGCGCCAGCAACCGCAGGCGGAAGGCTTGCTCGATCAGGTGCTGCTCGGCGGACGCCTGCTCGAACGGCCAGCCTACTTGCGCGTGGTCCGCTGGAACGACCCCGGCTCGGTGGTCGTCGATGCCGGCTCGGTGCTGGGCTTGCTCCCCGGCTCGGTGTTGGGCCTTTACCCCCCGGAAACCCGCGACACCGCGCAAACCAAGCCCCTCGCCCGGGGCACGGTGACCAGCGCCCTGCCCTTCGAAGCGGTGCTTCAGCTCGACCGCGACCTTAGCCAAGACAGCGCGCTGCGCAGCTGGGTGTATGTGTTGGAGCAAAACTTCGGCGACCTGCGCGTGGGCCTTTCCCTGCAACTGCCCGAGCAGCATCCGGTGCGCGCGGCCCTGCTGCGCAAACTGGCGCGGGCGCCCCTTGTTCAGCTCGATGCCGCGTCCGAACTGTTTGTCGTGCCGGTGAAAACCGGTTTGCAACTGATCGGCCCGGGCGATATGCTGCTCGACTCCTTTTCGCAAAAAGAAGCGCCCGAAGCGGTGGCCAGCCGGATTTTCCAGCACGCCCTCGGCTTCGGCCAGGCCAAGTATTTGCGCAAACTGGAGGCGGCCAGCGCCCAACTGGGCGTCGAGTTTGAGCTGCTGCCTGTGGACGTCGACCCCACTACCTTGCAGGAAAAAGGATATATCCCGGTGGAAAAAAAGCGCGATTCGTTGGGCATCCTGCATTTTCAGGGCGGCGATTACTTCCGCATCCGGCTGCGCAACAAAGGAAAGAAATATGCCTACTTCACCCTGGTGGACATCCAGCCCGACAACCAGCTCACCGTGCTGATCCCCGATGAGAAGGAAACCCCGGACGAGTTTGGTATCGGCCCTGGCCAAACCCTGGTAGCGCCCAATCTTTTTCGGATCGGCCCGCCGGCCGGGGTGGAAATGTTCAAACTGATCGTGACCGAGCAGCCCGTCGACCTGCGCATCGTGCAGGCCTCCCGGGGAACCGCTACCCGCTCAGCCAGCCCTCCGGGTCCGCTGGAACGCCTGTTCGGCCAAACTTTTTTCAACGACGATGTGGCCAGCCGGGGCGGCAAAACGGTCAATTTGGCCGCCGGCTCCCTCCACGTTTTTTCTTTCACGTTTATCATCGATTAAACTTATGTCGCTCCCTATGCCGCATTCCGCTATTCGCCGCACGATCTGCTGGGTCGCCGGCTGTTTCCTGCTCCTGGCTGCACCTGTAGCCGCGCAGGACCTGCACATGTACTACGACCTGTTTACCGATAGCATCAGCTACCGCAAAGACGGGAAACTGGTGTCGAACCCAAAGATTCGCCGGGGCGACTTCATCGTGCTGCATTTTACCGAATTCAACCCCTACCTCTACGAGGCCAAGGTGGAAATCGAGCAAAACAATACTGAAAACTGGCCTGGCGCAGCCAGTTCGGGCGCCTTGGGCCTGGCTGCCGGCCTGGGGGTGGTGTCGCCCTTGTTGGGCGGCATGGGCGCCAGTACCGACGCCGCTTCGCCCTTATCATTTCTGGACATTCCGCTGCTGCGGATGGGAGAGAACAGCATGAGTTTGAAGGACTTGTTCGGCGGCGCCCGCGGTTCGGAGCAAATCTTGCAGCAGGCCCAAATTCAGCTGCAGGCTTTGGCAGCCACGCAGGCGCGCATGGCTCAGCTCTATGCCGATATTCAACGTTTGGAAAAATCCGAACGCGCTGCCCAGCTCGCCGCCCGCCACCTCGATCAGCTGCTGCTCAGCCCGCGCATGCGGCCCTCCCTGATCCGAAAAGTGGCGGCCGAGTACCTGGCATTGATTTTCCCGGAAAAATCGGGTAGCGGCCTGGAGTTGGACGATGCGTTTCAGTGGCAGGAACGCCCGATGCGCAAGCGCCGCATGTTGCAGGAACTGGAAGGGCAGCAGCGTAAATACGACAGCCAGTTGCTCAGCCTCACGCCCATTGCTGATCAGCTGGGCAATTTCAACGATCCGAACAGCGCCGGTATCCAGGAGTTTGCCGGCGAGCTGCGCGACATCACGGAAAAAAGCGGCAGCCTGCGCCAGCAACTCGAAGCCTACCTGCAGCGCCAAAACGATCAGGACACCCGCACGCTGACCGTGGAGGAAATGCTGACCCTGCAAATGAAATTCCGCGAGCTGGCCGACCAGTCGTTCAGCTACGATGTGGCTATTTCAGTGGAAAAAACTACCGTGCTGGTCACGGCCGAATTTGTTCCGTTCGATACGGCAACAACAGCCAACCGGGCGAATTTGCCGCCGAGCAAATTCAAAGTGGTGAAAATTATCACCCGGGGCGGCTTGCAGATCAGTCCGGCATTTGGCTTGGCATTTTCGCGCATGTTCGACCCGGTGCAGGAGTTCAGCGCCCGGGAAGGCCGTATTGTAGCCGACGGCGGCGGTATTGTGCAGCCCTCGCTGACGACGTATTTGCATTTTTATCCGGCGCACACCAGCGGACTGGCATTGGCGGGCACTTTCGGTGTGGGCATTCCGCTGAGCAGCAGTAACTTGTCGTCGCTGAACTTTTTCTTGGGGCCCAGCCTCCTGTTTGGCCGGAGCCAACGCATCGTGCTGAGCGGAGGCCTGACGGCCGGCCCGGCGCAACGACTGGCCAAAGGATTTAAAGTCGGCGACCCTTTCGACCCTGCCGCCGGCGATATTCCCGTGCGTTCGCAGTATGAATTGGGGTATTTTGTGGGGATTTCGTTTAACTTGGGAGGTTAGTAGAAGGTTTCTGGTTTCTGGTTAGAGGGTTTCTGGTTTCTGGTTAGAGGGTTTCTGGTTTCTGGTTAGAGGGTTTCTGGTTTCTGGTTGAGCGTTCGTTTAGTTTTCCAGGATATTAAGCCAACGCCCAACCAGAAACCAGAAACCCTCTAACCAGAAACCCTC
>CAZVZH010000035.1:0-21941 GCA_964630705.1 uncultured Saprospiraceae bacterium
AACTCTATCAACCTTATTATCAACTCTATCAACCTTATTATCAACTCTATCAACCACATCAACATTCTAAAAAAATGGCGAACAAACTGCTCAACGCACTAAATATCAGCCACCAGTCGACAGAATGGGTGTTCAATAATTTCTCCTACCTGTTGTTCCTGGGTTTTCTGGGGCTGGTGTATATCGCCAATGCGCATTTCGCCGAAAAAAACGTGCGCGATATCCAGCGGCTGCAAAAAGAAATCAAAGAGTTGAAATGGCAATATACCTCTATAAAAAGTGAAACGATGTATAAATCCATTCAATCCCAAATAGACGTAAGCCTCGAACCGGCCGGAATCAACCTGGCCAACCGGGGGCCAAAAGTTATAGAAATCCGATAGACCGAACGATCTGCACTGCAAAACGGACCACCCATGTTAAACATCAAAAACGAAGTCCTGGTACGGGTTTATCTGCTGGCAGCAGTAGTGCTGCTGGTAGCCGCGGTCATTACGGGCCGCTTGTACCAGCTGTCGGTGGTGCAGGCGCCCAAATGGGAGTCTAAAGCCGACAGTTTGTTTTTGAAGTTCATAGACGTATACGCCGACCGCGGCAATATTCTGGCAACCGACGGCAGTTTGCTCGCTACCTCCCTGCCGTTTTTCGACGTCCATTTCGACGCCAAAGCCGAAGGCCTCACCGACGCGGCATTTGAAGAAAATGTGGACAGCCTGGCCTGGCTATTGTCTACCCATATCGACCAGCAATTTACCCCCGGCGCCTACAAAGAATGGCTGATTGCGCTACGCCAGGCAGCGCCTGAAACGCGCGGTATCCGCTACGTACCCATTGCCAAAAACCTGTCGTATTACAAGATGCAGCTGGTTAAAAGCTTTCCCTTGTTCCGGCTGGGGCGCTACAAAGGCGGTTTGATCGTCGAACAGACCTCCAAACGCGAGCGCCCGTTCAAAATGCTGGCCCAGCGCACCATCGGCTATGTCCGCGAAGGCGCGCTGCCGGTGGGCCTCGAGGGCAGTTTCGACCGGGTGCTGGGCGGCTCGCTCGGCAAACAACTCATGCTGCGCGTGCCGGGCGACGTGTACATCCCCGTCAACGACCTGGCCGAGATCGAGCCCCGTTCGGGCGACGACATCGTGACCACACTCGATATTAACATTCAGGACGTCGCCGAAAATGCCCTGCTCGAAGCCTGTAAAAACCACGAAGCCGACCACGGTTGCGCCATCGTCATGGAGGTGAAAACCGGCGCCATCCGGGCCATCGCCAACATCGGAAAAACCCCCGAAGGCTGGTGGGAAACCTACAATTACGGCGTCGGCGAGCGGGTAGAACCGGGCTCTATGTTCAAACTTGCCTCGTTTATGGCCATGCTCGAAGACGGGTATGTCGACGATTTCGACCTGAAAATTCCGGTGTACAAAGGCAAGGTGCAGTTTTACGAAGAAACCCTTGTCGACGCCGTGCCGCACGGCCAGGATTCGATGACGATCCGCGAGGTGTTCGCCCAGTCGTCCAACGTCGGCACCGCTACGCTGATCCAAAAATACTACGGCGACACGCGCCGCGCCGGCGATTTTATCAGCCGCCTGCGCCGTTTCGGCCTCGACCGGCCCACCGAAATCGAGATCGGCGGCGAAGAAATGCCCATCCTGAAAGACCCCGACGACTCCAAAAGCGGCTGGTCGGGCACTACCTTGCCCTGGATGAGTATCGGTTACGAAATGTTGCTCACGCCGCTGCAAATGCTCACGTTTTACAATGCCGTGGCCAACGACGGCCGCATGATGAAACCTTACCTGGTCGAGCGCATCGAGAACTACGGAGAGGTGATCAAGGAGTTCCGCCCCATCACGGTCAAACGCAACATTGCCAGCCGTTCCACCCTGAAAAAAGCGCGCGAGTTGCTCACCGGCGTCGTGGAGCACGGCACGGCGCACAACATTCGCACCGACTTATACCCGATTGCCGGCAAAACCGGCACTGCGCAGTTGAATTACCACAAGTTTAAATCGCGCGCCGGCATCCGTTACCAGGCCAGTTTTTGCGGTTTTTTCCCGGCCGACAACCCGGTGTACTCCTGTATCGTCGTCATCAGCGAACCCAAGCGCGGCGGCTACCACGGCGCCGAGGCGGCTGCCCCGGTGTTCCGCGCTATTGCCGATAAATGTTTTGCCCTCAAAGCCGACATGCACGAGCCGGTCAACGCGGGCCCGCGCCCCCGGCTGGCCAGCGCCGAGTTGCCCGCCATCGACGCCGGTTCGGTGGAAGATTTGGAAGAAGTGCTCGACTGGCTCGACCTCAAGGCCTTTTCCGCCGAGCGGAACATGCCCGATTGGGCGGTGCTCCGGCCCTCGAACGATTCGTTGCACCTGCTGCCCC
Source organism: uncultured Saprospiraceae bacterium (assembly GCA_964630705.1). Lineage (GTDB taxonomy): Bacteria > Bacteroidota > Bacteroidia > Chitinophagales > Saprospiraceae > M3007. The sequence goes on from CAZVZH010000035.1 coordinate 2,383, forward strand.
GCACCGTGCCCGAAAAACGCCTGCCCTCCGTCGTGGGCATGGGCCTCAAAGACGCGATTTACCTCCTCGAAAACCGCGGCTGCCGCGTGCGCGTGAAAGGCGTGGGCAAGGTGGTCCGACAAAGTTTGGCCCCCGGGACCGTGGTCAACGGCCGCGCCACTGTGGTGCTCTATTTAAATTAAATGAAAACACTGGCCGAATTGCTCGCTTCCGTATCCGGAGTACGCGCTGTTGCCGGCGATACTTCGGCGCCCATTCGAGGGTTGCGCTTCGACAGCCGCCAGGTACAAGCCGGCGATTGTTTTGTGGCGGTGCGGGGCACGGCGGTCGACGGCCACCAGTTCATTGACAAAGCTATAGAAAACGGCGCCATAGCCGTGGTGCTGGAAACGCCGCCAGCTGCCCAATTACCGGTCGCGACCGTGACCGTGGAAAACAGCGCGGAAGCCTTGGGCCAACTGGCCGCGGCGGCATACAACCACCCCGCCCGCGCTATGCGGGTCGTCGGGATTACCGGCACGAACGGGAAAACTACTGTTTCCACCCTGCTGCACCAGCTCTTCGCCGCGCTCGGCCGCAAAACCGGGCTGATCGGAACCGTAGAAAACCGCATCGGCGGCGAAACGCTCACCAGCACACACACCACGCCCGACGCGGTGCGCCTGCAGGAACTGCTGCGCAAAATGGCCGACGCCGGTTGCACCGAGGTTTTTATGGAAACGAGCAGCCACGCCATCGACCAGCGCCGTATCGCCGGGTTGGATTTTGCTGGCGCGGTGTTTACCAACCTCAGCCACGACCACCTCGACTACCACAAAACCTTCGCCGACTACCGCGACGCGAAAAAACGCCTGTTCGATCAGTTGCCGCCAACAGCTTTCGCCCTGACCAATGCCGACGATAAAAACGGCCGGTTTATGCTGCAAAACACGGCGGCCCGCATGCAAACCTACGGCTTGAAATCGCCCGCCGATTTCAAAGCGAAAATCATCGAAAACGCCCCGGAAGGTCTGCACCTCCACCTCGACGGGGAAGTGTTGCACACCCGGCTCATCGGCGAATTCAATGCCTATAACCTGAGCGCGGTGTACGCCGTCGCTCGGCTGCTCAACGTGGAAAAAATGGCGGCGCTCACGGCGCTCAGCGGCCTGCGCGGCGCCGAAGGCCGGTTTGAAGCCCTGCCGCATCCAAGCAAACCCGGCTGCATCGGTATCGTCGATTATGCCCACACCCCGGACGCCCTGGAACAAGTGCTCGAAACCATTGGAAAACTGAAAAAACGCCCGACCCGGGTGGTCACCGTCGTCGGTTGCGGCGGCGACCGCGACAAAACCAAACGCCCCGTGATGGCCCGTGTGGCCGCCCGACTCAGCGACCAACTAATCCTGACCAGCGATAATCCGCGTACCGAAGACCCCGCTCAAATCCTCCAAGAGATGGAAGCCGGCCTCGAAGCTGCCGACCTGCCGAAAACCCTCGTCATCGAAAACCGCGAACAAGCTATAAAAACCGCTTGCCGGCTCGCCGGAAACCAGGCCATCATCCTGCTCGCCGGCAAAGGCCATGAAAAATACCAGGACATACAAGGGGTGAAGCATCCCTTCGACGATAAAGCCATGTTATTGAAATACTTCAACGAAACCGCACCCTGAAATGCAAGATATAATAGTGGAGGGACTATTATTTTGAACAGTCGCCCGGGGGCGATGGAAAATTGCCCCCGGCTTTTTTAGTTTGAAGTTTGGAGTTTGAAGTTCGAAGACCTGCTCCAAACTCCAAACTTCAAACTTCAAACTCCAAACTCCAAACTCCAAACTCCAAACTAAAAAAAAGTCCCTTCTAAATTTTAAATAAAACACCCATCATGAAAAAATACATTTTTTCCCTGCTGCCCTTGTTGGCGGCAGCTACGCTAGTGGTTTTTAACGCCTGTAAAAAAGACGAGCACCACGACAACGAAGCCACCATTGAAATCGCCTCGCCAACAGAGGGGCAAATCGTTATGGCCGGCGCTACCCTGGCCATCAAAGCCACCCTGACCGGCAAGGAAGACCTGCACGGCTGGAAAGTCGAACTGCGCAACAAAGCCGATAACACCGTTTTGTTTACCGCCGACAACCACGACCACGCCCTCACCCTCACCATCGACGAAGTGTGGACCAACAACGTCACCGCACACACCGACCTGGTGCTCGAAGTATTCGCTCAACTCGACCACGACGGCGCCTTGAGCTCGAAAAAAGTAAACCTGCACGCGCATCCGATGTAAGCGGCAAGCCTTTTTCCCCCGACCTTCAACGCCCGTTCGAGCATTTTTCGCCCGAACGGGCTTTTTTCTATGGGCAGCAAAATAACTGGCCAGCCGTTTTTCCTAATCCCAGGCAGCCCGGCAAGTACCCCTCCGCGTCTATCCAAAAAAACTAACCTTTGCCCGTTATGAAATGTAACTACCTACTCCTCCTGTGCCTGCTGACCAAGCTGGCCAACGCCCAACCGCCAACCGCTCACCCACTCGCCCGTCTCGACCAGATTCCCGTACTCGACGGCCACCTCGACGACAGCTGCTGGCAAGCCCTGCCACCCCTGGCCGCATTCACTACCAGTACCCCGGTTTTTGGTCAGCAGCCGCGTTGCCCTACGGTGGTCCGACTCTTTTACACAGAAACCGCCCTCTATCTGGCCGCTCATTGTTTGGACCCCGACGGCGTTCGAGATGAAACCGGCATTCGCGACGCGGCGCCCACAGGCGACTGGTTCCGCATCAGCCTCGACACCTGGCACGATGGCCAACTGGCTTTCGATTTTACGGTCACTGCCGGCGGCGTGCCCCTCGACAGCCGCCAGGAAGCTGCCCATTGGGACGCGACCTGGCAGTTCGCCGTGCAACAGCAAGCCAGCGGCTGGACGCTGGAATTGCGCATCCCCTTCACTGCCCTGCGTTTTCCGCGCTTGCACGAACAACGCTGGGGCGCGCAATTCAGCCGTTACGACCGCAGCAGCGGCGAATGGTCGACCTGGAGCCCACAACAACCCCTCGTGCAAGACCGTGTGTTGCAATTCGGCACGCTGACCGGCATTCGCGACATCCGGCAACACCGGCGCCGCTCGCTGGCCGTACACTCGGAAACTGATTTTGAAAACAATGATTTTGGCAACCAGAGCCTCAAGTTTGGTCAAAAACTCGGCATCGACGGCCGGATTGGCCTGAACGAAAGCGCAACGCTCGACCTGACACTGCTGCCGCCCCAACACCTGGAATTCCGCGAAGCGCTTTTTCTACCCGGGCTGCCCATCACCCGCATTTTTCCCGAAGGGCTGCCCGAGCCGCGCCAGTTTCTGGAGGAAGAACGCGACCTGTTCGACCGTAATACCGGTATCGACTACAACCCCTATGTCGATGGCGCCAGCCTGAGCTGGCGCGGCAGCCCCTCCACCCCCGAGCGCCTGCTTTCCGGCGACCAGGACGGCGCGGTTTGGCAGCAGACCAAACTCAGCGCCCGCACCCGCGGCAACTGGCGTTTCGGCGTGCTCAATGCCTTGCTCGGGCCCGCCCAACTCGAATATTTCGTGCCAGCAACCGGCGCCATCGAGCAGGAAACCGTGCAGGCTGTTTCCGACTACCTGTTCACCGGCGCCGAATACCTGCTGCCCAACAACAGCCTCGTGCACCTGTCCAACGGCGTTTTGATGTCGGGCCCCGGGGCAATTTCATCCAGTACCCAACTTAGCTTTCGTCTGCGCGACCGCAGCAACCAGTACGAGCTGGCGGGGGGCGGCCTGTTGCCCTACTCGAAGCGCCATACCGACGCATTTTTGAGCGCCAACTGGAACCTGCGCCTGGCCCGCGTCAACCGGCGCTGGGGCTGGCAGCTGAGCCATTTTGAAACGGGTCGCTCGCTCGTCCGCCCGGAATTTGCGCCGGCGTCCCAGCGGTATAGTCTTTCCAGAGCAGGGGTGTCCTTCCGGGAATTTCGGCCCCGCGGCCCGTTTTTAAACCTCAGCGCCAACGCCGGTCTGGAGCTGACCCGAAGCCCGCAAAATTATGAACGGCATTTGCTGGAAACGAACGCTCTGTTCAGCGGCCTCGACCGGCATTTCCGAACCTACACCCTGCAACTGTTCGCCACCCCGCAAGAGCGGGTGGTTACGTACGGAAAAAACGGTATCCGGATCAACCGCCGGGTTTCGCCGGAACTGGGCGGAGGGCTGTCGTTCCTGTCCGACCAGCGGCGGCGCTTGCAGTGGAGTAGCACTGCGCTGTTTTTTTCCAATGTGCAGGGCGAATACGCCTGGTTGAACCTGAATGTCCGGCCAAGTTGGGTGCTTGGGCGGCGTTGGCGACTTTCTTTGCCAGCCCTGGCCAGTTTGAATTTTAAAACGCTCACCGTAGTCGACAACAACGCTACGGAATGGCTTTTCGAGCGAAACAACCAACTGTTTGGCAACCTGAGCCTGGAAGCCGATTGGTTTCCGGCGCGGCGCGTGCAGCTGAGCCTCGGCAGCGGGATGACACTGGTGGATAAATTCAGGCGGGAAGCCGTCGAACTGCAGGACAACGGCGCTTTGCAACCGGTGAATTGGGACCTGGGCGCCGATGAGCGCAACCTGAGCTACAACTTCCGGCTCAACACCCTGTACTTTTTTACACCGCTCAGCCAGCTCCGGTTTCAACTGGCTTATGTACCGGGGCGCCAATTGGTGATCGCGCCGTTAGGTCCCGTCCGGTTCAATGCCTACACGCGGGCGCAACTCAGCCTGATCTGGTTTTTGGAGGGGTCGAAAACGGCTCAGGCGCCTTCGCCGGGCTGAGGCTGGTGGGAATAAATATCTTTCAGAAAAATCGTGCTGCCGCCCAGGCTGAAACCGCTCTCGGGCAGGTAGCAATCGGTGTTGATCCATTGGTCGGTATCGCGGATGCGTTCGAACACTGTGACGAAGCTGCGCAGGCTGTCGATGTACACGATGTGGCGCAGGCTGTCGATCCTTTTGTAGCAGGGCAGTTTTTCGGTAAAGTCGTACTCGTAGGTCGATTTGGACAACACCTCGACCACCACCAGCGGGTTGGTTTCGGCGTCGAGGCCGGGTTTGTATTGAAACAGGGCGGGCGGCTCGGGCGTCACGCAGCAGTCGGGGTTGAACACAGCTTTTCCGGCTTCGCAATCGGGCAGGTACACCGGGCGGTTGCTGTCGTGGATGGCGAATTTGGGGCGCGGAAAAATATTCCGCAACAGCCACATCATTTCCGATACAATTTTGCTGTGCAGGTTAGATTCGTAGCTCATGGTGATCATTTCATTTTTGAGGTAATCGGCCCGGTATTCGGCCTGCTCCACCAGCGTCCAGTATTCGGCAAAACTCGCCGGAAAGCGCACCAGGCCGGTACCGATATCGGCCAGTTCGGATCGGCGGAGCGGAAATTTGGTTTGAGTTGCCATGCTGCGCGTTTTTTTTGTGCAAGTTAAAACTTTTGCCACGTTGAGAACGGCGCCGATGTGGAAAACTTCTGCCGCGGCCTGTGCCGTATTCTCGCCCGAATCGCCGTATTTTTGCAAAGCATGAGTCAATTTATCGTTTCTGCCCGCAAATACCGGCCACAGCGTTTCGAAGACGTGGTCGGCCAGCAACATGTGGCGCTGACCCTGAAAAACGCCCTGGCCACCGACCACCTGGCCCACGCTTTTTTGTTCTGCGGGCCGCGCGGCGTCGGCAAAACGACCTGTGCGCGTATCCTCGCCCGGGTGCTCAATTGCCAGAACCGCAGCGCCGATTTCGAAGCCTGCAACAGCTGCCCCTCCTGCCTGGCGTTCAACGAAAACGCCTCCTTCAACATCATCGAGCTCGATGCGGCCAGCAACAATTCCGTGGAGCACATCCGCGCCCTCATCGAGCAGGTGCGCTTTCAACCCCAGCAAGGCAAGTTCAAGGTGTTCATCATCGACGAGGTGCACATGCTGTCGAACCAGGCCTTCAACGCTTTTTTGAAAACCCTGGAGGAGCCGCCCCCCTACGCGATTTTTATCCTGGCCACCACCGAAAAACACAAGATCATCCCCACCATTTTGTCGCGCTGCCAGATTTTCGATTTCCGCCGGATCAGCGTGCCCGACATGGTGCTGCACCTGCAAACTATTTGTGAAAAAGAAGGCATCGAGGCCGAGCCCGATGCCCTGCACATCATTGCCCAGAAAGCCGACGGCGCCCTGCGCGACGCCTTGTCAATCTTTGACCGCATCACCAGTTTTGCTCATAAAAAAATCCGCTACGACGACGTAATCGACAACCTCAACGTGCTCGATTACGACTACTATTTCCAAATCACCGAGGCCCTGCTGGCCGAAGACGCCCCGGCGCTGCTCAACCTGTTCGACCAAATCCTGGCTAAAGGCTTCGAGCCCGAAATTTTCCTCACTGGCCTGGCCGAACACCTGCGCAACATCCTCGTTTGCCAAGACCCCAGCACCCTGGCCCTGCTCGAAGTAGGCGAAAGCCTCGGCGAACGCTACCGCCGCCAGGCTGCCCTCGCGCCGCCTTCTTTCCTGCTATCGGCCTTGCAACTGGCCAACGACTGCGACGTCAACTTCAAAATGGCGCGGCACAAACGCCTGCACGTGGAAATCGCCCTGCTGAAAATGTGCTACATCAACCGCGCCATCGCCGCCGCCGCCCTTCCGGAAAAAAAAACTCCTGACGGCAAGCTGAACCGCCCGGCGCCGGCGCCAGCGGCCGAAAAACCCAAGGGCGCGGCCCAAGCACCCCAACCACCGCCGCCGGCCAGCCAGTCGAACGCCGCCGAACTCAGCCCTTCGGCCATGTCAGAACTCAAAGCCGAAATCCGCCTGGGCCTCAAACGCGCCGATAAAATTTCGCTCAGCCTCGAAGCTTTCGAAGAAGCCGTAGCCGTCGAGGAAGCCGAAAAAGCCGCGCTGGAAAGCCGCCTGGATTTGGAAAACGCCCAAACGGAATGGCGCGCTTTTGCCGAACGCAGCCCCTCGCCCACCCTGCGGCAAGCCATGTCGGAAGCCGATCTCGCCCTTGAAGGCAAAACACTGGTGGTGCAGGTAGGCCTTAGCATGCACCGGGGCCTGATCCAGGAAGAACTCAGCCGCCTGCTCGACACCCTGCGCGTGCGCCTGCACGACCCCGCGCTGAAAATCCGGATTCAGATCGACGAAGCCCGCGCCGCCCGCATACAAGAAGCTGCACAAACGCAAAAGCCCCTGACTACCAAGGAAAAATTTGATAAAATGCGCGAGTTGAACCCGCTGGTCGATGATTTGTTAGAACGGTTCGATTTGAAACTCGACGAATAAAAGCCTATTGTTCCCCCAGTAACAAATGTTGCTCCCGCACATGGCCATTTTTGCAGTCAAAAAAACGCAAGAGCCATGTCCGCACTTCCACTATTTCCCGACACCCGGCAAAAACAGCAACGACCAACCATGCAAGCGCTCTGGCACCTGGAAAATATCGACGTGACCGCCATCCTCTGCCCGAATAAAATCGGCGATCAGGACCGCATGGCCCACCACGTGCACCGCAGTTTCCCAAAAGGCGCTTCTTTTTTTGTGCCCGACGATTTTTCCGACCGCATTTTTTTCATCACCGAAGGCCGGGTGAAAATTTCGACCATGAACGAGGAAGGCAAGGAAATTACCAAGGCCATCCTCGGCAAAGGCGAGGTGTTCGGCGAGCTGGCCCTGGTGGGCGAAGAACGCCGGCGCGACACCGCCTATGCCCTCGAAAACACCACGGTGTGCGTGGTCACGCTCGATGAATTACGCGAGCTGATGCGCGAACGCAGCGACCTCAACCTGTTTTTCATGCGCATCTTCGGCAACCGCCAACTCGAAATGGAACGCCGGCTCGAGTCGCTGGTGTTTCGCGACAGCCGGAGCCGCATCGTGGAGTTTTTAGTGCAACTGACCCGCTCGAGCGGCCAACGCGTAGGCTTCGAATGGGTGGTCCGCAAACCCATTACCCACCAGGAAATCGCCAACCTCACCGCCACCAGCCGCCAAACGGTGACCACCACCCTCAACGACCTGCGCTACAAAAAACTGCTGACCTTCAACCGCTCCCGCCTGCTCGTGCGCAACCTCGACGGGCTGGCCGCCGAAATCCGGAGCTAAACCCGCTGCATGTACCGCTTCCTGAAACCCATCCTGTTTGCCCTGCCCGCCGAAACGGCGCACCGCCTGACCATGTTTTTGCTCGACCTGGCTAGCGCCCTGCTGCCGGTGCGCTGGCTGCTGCGCCGCTGGTTTTGCCTGCCCGACGCCCGCCTCGAACGCCTGCGCATGGGCTTGAAATTCCCCAATCCGGTAGGGCTGGCTGCCGGCTTCGACAAAAATGGCCGGCACATCCGCGGCCTGGCCTGCCTGGGCTTCGGCTTCGTCGAGGTAGGCACCGTCACCCCCCGGGCGCAAGAGGGCAACCCGAAGCCCCGACTGTTTCGTTTGCCGATGGATCGGGCCCTCATCAACCGCATGGGCTTCAACAACGCCGGCCTCGAAGCCCTGGCAGACCAGCTGCGACGCTTGCGCGCACAAGGCCCTTTGCCCAGCGGACTGCTCATCGGCGGCAACATCGGCAAAAATAAAAGCACGCCCAACGAACAAGCGGAAGCCGACTACCGCCGCTGCTTCGAAACCTTGTTCCCCTGGGTCGACTATTTCGTCGTCAACGTCAGCTCGCCCAACACCCCCGGCCTGCGCGACCTGCAGGAAAAAGCGCCGCTCACTCAGCTGCTCGCGGGCCTGCAAACGCTCAACCGCGCGCAAGCCGCCGCCAAACCCATCCTCCTGAAAATCGCTCCCGACCTCAGCGAAAGCCAACTCGACGACATCGCCGAAATCGTGCAAACCACCGCGATCGCCGGTGTCATCGCCACCAACACCACCATCGGCCGCGAGGGCCTGCGCACGCCCCAAAGCCGCACGGAAGCCATCGGCGCCGGCGGCCTGAGCGGCGCCCCGGTGCGCGAGCGCTCTACGGCGGTGGTTCGGTACCTGCGGAAAAAACTGGGGCCCGAGCCGGTCATTATCGGTGTTGGCGGCATCGATTCGGCTGCGGCCGCGCTTGAAAAGTTGGAGGCCGGCGCTGATTTCGTGCAGGTGTATTCCGGCTTGGTGTACGAAGGGCCGAGGCTGGTTCGGCATATCCTGGAGGCGCTGCCTTAAAGCCGGGGGACTTTATCACCATGTTGCAATTGGCGCGATGTAACCATTGTCACCGCACCGGTTGATGGCCGTTGTGGCTAATCCGCAGCGAATGGGCTAAGCTTTGCCGGTAAAGTGAAACGCATGCTACCGATCAGCCTTCCCCGCCCGCAACTACTGAATGCCGTCTGGGCTATGCACGACGTAAAGGGCTACCTCGACGACCACGATATTCAGCAGCTCGCCAACCTTTTCAATTGCGCTGCCGTCGAAATCGAAGGAGTGGTTTCTTTCTACCATTTCTTCCACCGGCAACCCTCCGGCAAGCATACCATATACCTGAACAACAGCATCGTGTCGGAATTCCGCGGATTCAGGGCGTTGAAAGCGGCTTTTGAAAAAGAAACCGGCGCCGCGCTTGGCTCCACCGACCCCACCGGCACTTTCGGCTTTTTTGAAACCTCCTGCATCGGCTTGAGCGATCAGGAGCCTGCTGCCTTGATCGACTTTTACCCCTTTACCAAACTCACACCGGGAAAAATCAAAACTATTGTCGCCAAGCTAAAAAGCGGCATTCCGCCACAGCGCATTTGCGACGCCCCCGCCGACAATATCCGCTACAAACCCGCTGGCGACAGGGCGTTTATTTTACAGGATTACGAGCCGGGCGCCGCCATCGGCAAACTCAAAAAATTGGGCCCGGAAGCGGTAATCCAGCACATAAAAGAAGCGGGACTCCTGGGCATGGGCGGCGCGTTTTTCCCCACCGGCATCAAGTGGGAAACCTGCCGGGGTTATTCCAGCAACCGCAAGTTCATCATTTGCAACGCCGACGAAGGCGAGCCCGGCACCTTCAAAGACAGGGTGCTGCTCAATACCTTGCCGGGCCTGGTCGTCGAAGGAATGGTCCTCGCCGCCTACGCGGTGGGCGCTTCGGAGGGCATCATCTACCTGCGTGCCGAATACCGCTGGCTAAAAGCCAAAATTGAACATACGCTGGAAGCCTTCCGGGAAAAAGGCTGGCTGGGCGACCACATAGAAGCGCGGATACCCTTCTCTTTCGATATCCGCGTACAGCTGGGCGCCGGCGCTTACGTGTGCGGCGAAGAGACGGCGCTGCTCAATTCGCTGGAAGGTAAACGGGGCGAACCCCGCACCCGCCGCCATTTCCCAGTGGAGCGCGGATACCTTTCCCAACCCACCATCGTAAACAATGTGGAAACCTTTGCCTGCGCAGCCCGCATCATCGAATCGACGCCCGAAAAAATGCGGCGCCTCGGCACCAACGAATCGCCCGGAACCAAACTCATCAGCCTGAGCGGCGACTGCGCCAAACCGGGCATTTACGAAATCGAATGGGGTATGCACCTCGGCGAACTGCTGGCGCGCTGCGAAGCCAACAATCCCTACTTTATACAAGTCGGCGGGCCCAGCGGCACGGCCGTTTCAATGAAAGAACGCAACCGCCGTCTGTGCCAGGAAGATTTGCGCTGCGGCGGATCGTTCATGGTGTTTGGCAAACAACGCGACCTGCTGCAAATCCTGCTCAATTTTTCCAATTTTTTCAAACACGAAAGCTGCGGCATCTGCACCCCCTGCCGGGCGGGCAATTTTATTGTCTACCGCAAACTGGAAAAACTCCAGCACGGCCTCGGCGCCTTGCGCGACCTGACAGAACTGGAAAACTGGGGCGCTACCATCAAACAAAACAGCCGCTGCGGCCTGGGACAAATGGCGACCAATGCCATTTTGGACGCCATCCACAAGTTCCCGGAATATTTTGAAAAAAGGGTGGACCAATCGGGCAGCAAACTGTTCCGGGGCTTCGACATGGCGGCTGCCGTGCGGGAGTTCGAAGAGGCCGTCCGGCGCTAAGCCTGTTGGCAAGCCGCTGCCCCTCCCTTCAAACCGCTTCAAAACCATTCTTGCCATGAACAACACCATCACGATCGCGATAGACGGCAAACCGGTTCAGGTCAACGACGGCGATTTGCTCATCCATGCCATCCGGGAGGCGGGCATCGAACTGCCTTCGCTTTGTTATTACGAACACATCGACCCACCGCTGGGCACTTGCCGGGTGTGCACCGTGGAAGTGAACGGCCGCCACCTCGCCGCTTGTACCACCCTGGCCCGGCAGGGCATGAACGTGGCGGTCGACACCCCCGATCTGCACGATACCCGCAAAGCTATGACGGAAATGCTCTTCGCCGAAGGCAACCATTTTTGCCCTGCCTGTGAAAAAAGCGGCGATTGCGACCTGCAAGGCATCGCTTACCGCCTCGGCATCCATGCCGTCCGCTACCCGCACCTCTTCATCGACCGCGTCATCGACTACGCCCCCCAACGCATGGTCATTGAACACAACCGCTGCATCCGCTGCCGCCGTTGCGTAGACGAGGTGCGCACCCACGAAGGCAAACGGGTATTCAGCTTCGCCAACCGGGGCAACCAAACCGAAGTGGCGATCGACCTGGCCCAGGAGGCCAAACTCACTGACGAACAAGCCCTCCACGCCATGCACCTCTGCCCGACCGGCGCTATTCTGGTCCGGGGAAAAAGCCTCGCCCGACCGTATGGAGAGCGGAAATACGATATCGGTAAAAAAACCGGAAGGGAGGCGGCGCCCATCGTACCGCCCGCCGTACGCGCCAAACAAAACGGTGCGAAAAAAGTAATGGCCACCGTTTCGCTGGCGGGCTGTTTTGGCTGCCACATGTCTATGCTCGACCTCGACACCGGCATCCTCGATTGGGTGGAGTTCGTGGAGTTCAACAAATCTCCGCTGACAGACATAAAGGATTTTACCAAACAGGTAGACCTGGGTTTGATCGAAGGCGGTTGCTGCAATTCCGAAAATATTGAGCTCTTGCGGGAGTTCCGCAGCAAGTGCGATATCCTGGTGTCGGTAGGCGAATGCGCCATTTGGGGCGGACTGCCGGCGATGCGCAACATGATACCCCTGCGCGAATGCCTGGAAGAGGCTTACCTCCACTCCATCACCAGCGAAAATGCCGCCGCCATCATACCGAACCACGAAGACATCCCAAAAATCCTGGACAAGGTGTACGCCTGCAGCGAGGTAGTGCATATCGATTATTTCATTCCCGGCTGCCCGCCCAGCGCCAACCACATTTGGAAGGTGGTAAAAAACCTGTTGTTCGGGGAAGGCTATTCGGTGATTTTCCCGGAATTCAAATACGACTGACGAGGCTTCATGCGCCTGAACAGGCGAGGGATTTTCGGACAAAAAAAGTTTACTAACGCACGATAAAACAAGCTGCCATGTCAAAAATAACCATAGAACCCGTCACCCGGGTGGAAGGCCACGGCAAAGTGATCATCCACCTCGATGCGGCGGGTAACGTAAAAGACAGCTTTTTTCACATCGTCGAGTTCAGAGGATTCGAGCGTTTCATTCAGGGCCACCCCTACTGGGAAGCGCCTGTGTTGGTGCAACGCTTGTGCGGCATCTGCCCGGTGAGCCACCACATTGCGGCAGCCAAAGCGATCGACCAACTGGTCGGACTCGACCCGCCGGACTTATCGCCGGCAGCGGATAAAATCAGGCGGCTGCTGCATTACGGCCAGATTTTCCAGTCGCACGCCCTCCACTTTTTTTACCTCGCCTCGCCCGACCTCCTGTTCGGGCTGGATGCGCCCGCCGAGCAGCGCAACGTAGTAGCCGTCGCACTGGAAAATAAAGAACTCGCCCGAAAAGGAATTTTGATGCGCAAGTTTGGACAAGAAATCATCCGGGTGATCGCCGGAAAACGGATTCACGGCATCGCCGCCCTGCCCGGCGGGGTACACAAAAACCTGTCGACCGACGAGCGGGATTATTTTTTCACCGGCACCGAGCTGCCTAGCATAGACACCATGATTGCATGGTCGAAGGAGGTGGTTAATTTTATAAAAAACTACCACGAAAAAAATGCGCGCTGGCTCGACGCCTTTGCTTCCTATCCGAGCGGCCACCTGGGACTGGTAGCTGCCAACGACGGCGCCTTGGAAATGTACGACGGCCGCCTGCGCGCCATCGACGCCGAGGGCAACCGCACGCTCGACGACATCCGGGATACCGACTATGCCCAACATTTTGCTGAAAGCGTCGAAAACTGGTCTTTTCTCAAATTCCCCTACCTGCGGCGCCTGGGCAGGGAAAACGGCTGGAACAGGGTCGGGCCACTCGCCCGCATGAACGTTTGCAGCCACATCAACACCCCGCTCGCCAATGCGGAACTCCAGATTTTCCGGCAATACACCCACGGCAAACCCAACCACCACACCATGCACTTCCATTGGGCGCGCCTCATCGAGCTGCTGCATTGCGCCGAACGGATGAAACAACTGCTCAACGACGACGATATCCTCAGCGACGATCTCCTGCGAAAAGGCGAACGGCGCCCCGAAGGCATCGGCATCGTCGAAGCGCCCCGGGGCACCCTCATCCACCATTACCAGGCGGATGAAAAAGGTAAAATCACCCGCTGCAACCTCCTCGTTTCAACCACCCACAACAATGAGCCGATGAACCGCGCCGTGCGCTGGGTCGCCCAAAACGTGCTGAACGGGCAGCCCCACCTCACCGACACCCTGCTCAATCAGGTGGAAATTGCCATCCGGGCCTACGACCCCTGCCTCAGCTGCGCCACCCACGCCATGGGACAAATGCCGCTGCACGCCGTGCTATACGACGCAGCCGGCAAGGTATTGGAGGAGCGGCTCAAAAACTAACCGCCATGACAACCTTGATTTTTTGTATCGGAAACAACGGCAGGCAAGACGACGGCTTGGGCTGGGCGTTTGCCGAAGCGCTGGAACGGGAAGGCGCCTTCGCGGGGGAAATCCATTGCCGCTACCACTTGCAGGTGGAAGACGCAGAGCTGGTTTCCAAAGCAGACCGGGTTGTTTTCGCAGATGCGTCCAAAGGCGCCTTACCAGGAGGTTTCGCCTGGGAAAAAATCAGCCCTTCCGCCGAGTTTGAGTTTACTACACACGCCTTATCGCCCGCCGCCGTGCTGTACTTGTCGCAAGTACTTTATGGTAAAATTCCGGAATCCGCCTGGCGCCTGCTGATAGCGGGGGAAAAATGGGGCTTCGAAACCGGGCTGAGCGAGCGGGCGCAGGACAATTTGAACAAAGCCCTGGCATCGTTACCCGGCGCTATACCCTTCACGCCGGCATAACAATGCCTAAGAACCGCCGACCATACTGCTGGCCGTTTGGTGAAAATAGCGGCAGCCGGTATCGCCGCCCCCCGTTCGACATCGCCATGCCGAACGGGGGGGGCATACAAATCAGCCCGAATAGAAGTTTACAGATAGGCGCTAATTCCGCACCAACACCGGCACCGCTTGTACGCCGCGCTCGGTTTCCACCCGCAATAGCAGCTGCCCGGCCGGCAGGTTGTCGGGCAAAAGCAACTCCAGGGTTTGAGCGCCCTGAGTCAGGTTTTGCGGCGCATAGCTGGTCAACAAACGGCCGTCGATGGCGAGCAGCTGAATACGGCAGCTCAGGTTTTCTTCCAATTCAAAACGCAGTTGCAGCGCGCTTCCCGGGGCGGCCGGGTTGGGAAATACCTCCAGCCGCTCCAGTCCGGCGGTGGGTTCAAAAATGCCGGTGACCGAGCCGGCGTGATAGCGCGCCACACTGTATTGGCTAAGGTTCGATACGGTAGCCGAGCCGGCAACCAATATTTTAGAATCGGACTGTAGCAACATGGCGTCGCCGAATACTTTGGTGCCAATGGCGGTTGTGGTTTTACCGGCTGTGCCGAAACCGGTGTCGAGGGCGCCGGTTTTTGTCAGGCGGGCCAGGCCGATTTCGCGGTTGCTGCCGTTGATCACGGTGCCGGCCACTACAATTTTACCGTCGGCTTGCACGGCCACGGCTTTGGCCTCGTCGACGCTGTTGTAAAAGCCAAACTTAGTGGAGCCGCTGGTGCCGAAGCCCGAATCGATGGAGCCGTTGGCGTTGTAGCGCACCACCACGTACACCGTGGGGCCCGCATTGGCGATGCGGCCGGCCACCACAATTTTTCCATCCAACTGTACCGCGATAGCGTTGCCTTGTTCGTAGGCGCTGTTAACGCCCAGTACCGACGACACCTTGCCATTAGTACCGAAGCCCGCGTCGGGCGTACCATTAGCGTTGAAGCGGAAAAGCACCAGGTCGTACACCGTGGAGGCGTTGGTATACACCGTGCCGGTGAGCAGCACTTTGCCGTCGGCCTGGATGGCCAGGCGCGTCACACTGGGCTGGCCGCCGACGTTGACATAAGCGAAACCGTTGGTACCGAAAGTATTATCCGCCGAGCCATCGGCATTGCGCCGCAGGGCGCAGAAGAGTTTGCCGGCGCCCTGGTCGGCAATGCCGCAACCCACCAGCTTGCCATCGGAAGCGACGGCCAGATCAACCAGGGCGTTCAGATCGCCGTCGAAAGCGACCTGTCCGCTGGTACCGAAGGTGTTGTCGACCGTGCCATTGGCATTGAGCCGCACGAGCACGGGCTTGCCGTCGGAGTTGCCGCCGATCATGATCTTGCCGCCGGTAAGCATCCGGACGGCTACGACCGTCACGTTGCCGTTGTTGAACGGTATGATTGCCTTGCCGGAAGCGCCGAAGGTATTATCGATAGTACCGTTGCTGTTGAACCGGGCCAGAGCCATGTTGCCCAAGCCGCCGGAGAGGTATTGGCCGGCCAGAATGATCTTGCCGTCGGTTTGTACGGTCATGGCCCGGCAGTCGGAAGGGAAAGTCAAAAACGGCAGCTGAACCGAGCCGTTGGTTCCAAATTGCGTGTCGAGGGTGCCGGCCGCCTGGGAAAAAAGCCCGAGGCTGAAAACAGGGATTAGGAGCAGGCAGAAAAAGCGATTGCGGTACAAAAGGTTCATGTTTGATCTGTTTATGGAATAAATAATTTGCGCAAACACCGGTGTGTTTGCTGCAAAGAACGCAGATTTTGCGAAAAAAGCCCCAGGGGAGTGGCCTACTGTCGGCCAATAGCCAGCCGGGCTCAGGAGCCTTGCCGCTTGGAAGGTGCGGAGCCGCCGCCCCGCTTGCCCGATTTTTTCCGACGCCGGAAAGGTTGCTTTTTGCCTTCCCCTTCCGATCTGCCGGGAGGGCCGCCGCGCCGATGACTGCTTCGGGGAACGTAGGCCGGGCTGGCGCCCAGGGTTTCCGGCACCGGCAATTTTTCCACCGCGCTGCCGATCAGCTCTTCAATTTTTTGAAAACGCCGCTGGTCGTTCGGCCCGATCAGGGTCAAAGCGGTGCCGTCTTTGGCGGCGCGGGCGGTGCGGCCCACGCGGTGCACATAATCTTCGGCGTCTTGCGGCACATCGTAGTTGATCACCAGGTCGATGCCGTCGATGTCGATGCCGCGGCTGAGCACGTCGGTGGCGACCAGGCATTCGATCTGGCGGTTGCGAAAGGCCAGCATAACTTTTTCCCGCTCGGCTTGCTCCAGGTCGGAACTGATGTGGCCGACATTGGGGATTTTCGCCCGCAGTTTTTGGTACAGTTTGCTTACCACCTGTTTGGTCGAGCTGAACACCAGCACGCGCTGGCCGGCGCGGTTTTTCAACAGATCGAGCAGCAGGGGCATTTTTTGTTCTTCATGGACCACGTAGGCGCCCTGGCGCACGCCATCGGCGGGTTTGGACAAGGCGATGTTCACCGTCACCGGGTCGTGCAGCAAGCCCCGGGAAAGTTTCATAATGCCGGGCGGCATGGTAGCGGAGAACAGGAGATTTTGCCGCTTTGGATTGAGTTTTTCAATGATGCGCTTGAGGTCGGGCATAAAGCCCATGTCGAGCATGCGGTCGGCCTCGTCGAGCACCAGAAACTGGAGGTGGGAAAAGTTGACGTAGCCCATGTTCATGTGCGCGATCAGGCGCCCGGGCGTGGCGATAATCAGGTCGGCGCCGCGGGTGATGGCCGTACGTTCCTGGGCAAACTCGGCGCCGCCGCTGCCGCCATACACCGCGATGCAGGAGATGCCGGTAAAATAGGAGTAGGCTTCCACTGCCTGATCGATCTGCATGGCGAGCTCGCGGGTGGGTACGACCACGAGGGCTTTGACGAAATGGTCGTCGGGTTCGTCCATGATCCGGTCGAGGATGGGAAGGATAAAAGCGGCGGTTTTTCCGGTGCCCGTTTGGGCGATGCCGATCAGGTCGCGGCCGTCCAGAATATGCGGGATGGCCTGCTCCTGAATAGGGGTTGCGGTTACAAAATTGAGGCTGTCGATGCCCGCCAGGAGGTCGGGGTGGAAGCCGAAAGATGAAAATTCCAAAGTCGTTTATTTATCTGTCGCCGGGCGGGTGTTAAGCCGGGCGGTAGCTGTGATTTGGTGCGGCAAAAATAACGCGGAGTTCCGGCGTTATTTCACCACTTTTTTTAAAAATCGTTGTTGGGCGCCAGCGGTCATTATGTCCAGGTAATAGATACCCGCCGGCAAATTTCCGACCTGCAGCACCGTCGTTCCACTGAAATTTTGCTGCAATACGGCCCGGCCCGCCGGATCGTACAACACCAAATGCCCCGTCAAGTTGCTGGAAGGCGGCACAAAGGTGAGTGTTTCGTCGAACCGGGTGGGAAATACTTTAAAGTCAGGTTCCGAAAATACACCCGGCGCACTGCTGGTGCCGACCACAATAAAACTGGTGTCGCTGCAACAATAGTTGGTTGCCACCAGCCGCACGGTGTACTGCTGGTCGAGGTTGGCGTAGGTGTGGCTGGGAAAGCGCAGCGTGGACGTGGTACCGTCGCCAAAATCCCAGTGCCAGGCTGTGGCGTACTTGGTGGCATTGTCAAACGTCACCGTGTTGCCGTTGGTTACTGCATTGAAGCCCGCTACGGGACTGAGCAGGCTGTCGCCACACAGGCTTTCAATGCTGAGAAAAATACCGGAATCCCAAAAGCCGTCTCCTATGTCGGAAATGCCGATCCAGACCTGATAAACAGCGTCCGGAATTACTTTGGCACTGGCGGTGAGCAAGGTGGTCATTCCGTCGTATTGTACCCATTGATGCATCGGGTCGGTGGAAAGTGATTGGCCGCAAAGGATCTGGCTGACGGTACTGGTGTCGGCAATGTTATTGCGGTAAAAAGCGCTGTTCGTCAAATGATTGACTTCATTTACAGCTACCGGAGTAGAAGAATTCGGGAGTAGGGCAATGTTCTGCACGCCGGTGATGCCTGGTCCGGAAATCAGAAAACCGAAGACGTCGTTGAACTGTGTGCCAACATATTCGCAATATTCCTCAGAGGCGAATATGTATTCAAAAGCGATGGAGTCGGTTTTCGGGATAAAGGTGATGTGTAGCAGGGACCAGTCGAAGTTAGCGCTTAACCCTACAGCAGATTTAACGAACAGACTGAAAGCCGAGCTATCGGAAGGAAAACCAAAGGAATATCCGTAGCCCCCTGAGGTATCGGAAGAGTTGTTAGGGCCTGCCGCAATGCTGGCATCTCCAGTGGTCAGTATAATGCCTGCATTTACTCCTAATCCACTTTGAGAGCCCTCGAAAAAAGTTTTCTGTTTGTCTTGCCCTAAATATTCGACAGAAAGAATATTTACACAGGAGCCATTAAAAAAATCCATCACCAGTTCCGCTGCATCATAACTAAGGCTGTCAACGAATAACTGGGCAGACAAGGTACCCGTGCAACTCAGGCAGGCAATCAATAAAACAATTCGCATGGCGTATAGCGGTAAAAAGAATAAATGTGCAGAAAGATACCGCTTATTTACATTTGGCCGCGGCCGTAATATTACGGGCCGATGCGCGAACAAGAAGCATGGAGACACTAATCACCCCCCGCCAATCACATCCCGGGCAGCCAAAATCAGCGGCTTCCAATAACTCGAAGTGCTGATATTTTCCCGGATCACTCCACGGCTGGTCGTGCTGTGTATCACGATGATCCCGCTTCGGTTGCGCTCCACTACCATAGCCACATGCTGGATATTGCGGCTGTTTTTTCCAAAAATAATCAGGTCGCCGGGCTGCACGGCGTCCAAGTCCACCCTGCGACCCTCTTCCGACTGTCGGGCAGAGGCCGGCGATACCCGGATTTTATACTGCTGCAACACATAGCTGGTAAAACCCGAACAATCGAAACCCGTGCGCGGGTTGGCGCCGGCATATTTGTACGGGCTGCCCTGAAAGGTGAGGGCGTACCGCACGATGTCTTGCCGCAACTGGCGTTCGGCCGGGCTGGCAGGCGCAGGGGCTTTCGCCGCTTTGCGCGGCGCCGAACAGGCGCTAAGCAGCAGTAAAAACAAAGCAAAAAACGCAGAAAAGGAACAGGCGGATCGAATGGATAACATGTGCGTTGGATTTTTTTGCCGATCGAACGTCGCAGCAAGGGTGTTTCGTTCAGACAAAAACT
>CAZVZH010000035.1:22041-29520 GCA_964630705.1 uncultured Saprospiraceae bacterium
CTAAAAAGCGGCTGCCGGGAGAAATTATCCCGGCAACCGCTCCATTCTTCGTTTTGTATAGCAGCGTTCTGGTTCGGAAAATATTTTCAGCTTAAAAACTGGCGCTGCTGCTCTCCGGCAGCCGGCGGCCCAGCACATCGCGGGCAAAGAGAATCCGGGGGCGCCAGTACGACGAGGTGCTTACATTTTCCACAATCACCCCTCTCGAACAGGTGCTGTGGATGCAAACAATACCATTGTCGTTGTGCTCCACCACCATGGCCACGTGCTGGATGCGGCCGCGACGGCCGAAAAACAACAAGTCGCCCGGCATCACTTCGGTCAGCGGAATTTTGACGCCCTGCAGCGATTGCGTGGCCGAACTGGAGGACACCAGGGCGTCGAATTTTTTCAAAATAAAACTGGTGAAACCCGAACAGTCGAAACCCGTTTCGGGGCTGCGGCCGGCGTAGCGGTATTTAATGCCGACAAATTCCTGGGCAAAATCGATGATTTCAGCCCGGTATTGCTGCATTTCCAGGCTCAGGGCCCGGGTCGGACAAAAGGCGGAGCCAGCCAGTAAAAGTAAAATGGAGAGGGGGAAAAGGAGGTTACGGCGAAAAAAAGTAAAGCAACAACTGGAAGGGTCGCTCATAAAATAGGAATGGTGTTTTCACGGAGGGTCAGCCTGGGAAATCGGGCCGGAACACTCCGGGTGTGAAAGTAGAAACGGGATTAAAATGCGTACTGGAACAAGGCAAAAGTAATAAAATGTTTGAAAATCCAGGCCATCACACCAAAATTGTTTCCTCCCCACCCAGTGTTCAGCGGATTTCAAACGCGTCGGCATCGTCCAAAAAGGCGAGCTGCCGGCGGTAAGCCTGCAAGTTTTCGAGCGATAAGCGGGCGGTAAAAACGCCGGCCTGGCCGCTCATCTGGCAAATTGCCTGCCCGGAATAATCCCAAATGCCCGAGTCGCCCGAATACTCGTGCCCGTTGCCGTCGACGCCCACAATGTTGACGCCCGCCACATAGCTTTGATTTTCGATCGCCCGCGCCGGCAGCAGGCTGCGCCAGTGGGCGCCGCGGCGGGCGGGCCAGTTGGCTACGTAGAGCAGCAAATCGTAGCGATCGGCGCCTTGCTGCCGGCTCCACACCGGGAAGCGCAGGTCGTAACAAATGAGCGGGCAGACGCGCCAGCCCAGCCAGTCGACCAGCAAGCGCTGCCGGCCCGGGGTGTACGTTTGGTGCTCGCCGGCGAGGGTGAACAAGTGCCGCTTGTCGTAATGCGCCGCGACGCCATCGGGTTTGACAAAAAACAAGCGGTTGAAAAATCGCTCGTCCGCGCTGCACATCACACTGCCGGCAACAGCGGCGCCGAGCAGCCGGGCTTGTTCGTGCAGCCACTGGTAAGTAGGGCCGACGGCGGGCTCGGCCTGTGCGGCGGCATTCATGGAAAAGCCGGTGCTGAACATTTCGGGCAGCACGATCAGGTCGGTTTGGCCGGCCAGCGGGCGAAGCAGGGCGGCCAGGTGCGCGCGGTTGGCGGCGGGGTTTTCCCAGTGGAGTTCGGTTTGGACGATGGTGAGGCGCATGGCAGAAGTTGATAACAAGGCTGCTGGCAAATATCTGCTTTTGGGAACGATCCATTACAAGTTCCTGAGCGCGTGCCGCAAAATCTGCCGGTAAAATTCAGGGGGCTATTCCGCTTCCGGCATTACCAGCACGACATTTCCGGTTTTTTGCCCCGATTCCACATAGCGAAACGCGTCGGCAGCGGCTTCCAGCGGATAGGTTCGGTCGATTAAGGCATCAAACGCGCCCACCGCTATGGCGTTGGTGATCACTTGCAAGCTACGCGGAATATCGACGGGTATCGGGAAAATTACTTTTTTAGCGCCGAAAAGAGGGGTTACCAGCGCTAAAAAAACATTCTGAGCCATCCAGCCTAATTCGGAAGAAATATAAACGCCGCCCGGCAACAACAACCGTTTACACCGGCCAAAGGAGCTTTTGCCCACTGCGTCGAAAACGAAATGGTAACGCGCTGCGTCGCGGGTAAAATCAGTTTTTTCATAATCGATCACCCGGTCGGCGCCCAGCGCCTTTATCCTCGCGGTGTTTTTGGTGTTGCAAACGGCTGTGACCATCGAACCCCGGGCTTTCACCAACTGCAAGGCTGCCGATCCGATAGCGCCGGAAGCGCCGTTGATCAGCACCCGGTGGTTCGGCCCTAAGTCGACCTTGCTGATAAAATTATAGGCGTAGTGCGCGCCTTCAAGACTGGCAGCCGCTTGTTCGAAGGAGCAATTGGCCGGTATTTCAGCCAAGGCTTTTTTCTCCGAAATCAGCAGGTAAGTTGCGTGAGACGACAAGCCGTTGTCGTCAAAACCAAATACCCGGCTGCCTACTCGGAAGCCCGAAACGTCGGGGCCCACCGCTTCTACAATGCCGGCAAAATCAGTACCGGTCGTAGCCAGAGTTGGCCGCAACAAGCCGGTAAAAAAGCGAATAATAAAGGGTCGGCCACGCAGGATGCCACAGTCGGTCCGGTTGACAGTACTGGCGCGCACGCGTACGAGCAATTGATCGGCCCTGGGCTCCGGCTTGGGCAGGGTCTGGAGCTGAAGTACATCGGGAGAACCATATTGGTTGCGAAAGATGGCTTGCATAACGAACTGTCTTCTTAAAAAAATGAGCGCACGGGCGGCTAAATTGAGCGTTCGATTCAGGAGAAAACCCACTTTTCGATGGCTGTGGCGATCTCCTCGACGAAGACGCCTGCCGTGTTTGTCTGTTTTTTTCAATATGTTTGCCAATATGCAAAAACATGCCTGCTGCATTTTCTGGCTCGCCCTGCCGCTAACCCCAGGGCTGGTTTTTAAATACGGGCGCTGGCGCAAACTTCCCGCATTTTATACTTAGGAACGATCAAATAATACGTTCCTTAAGCAGGGTAAGCACGTATCACAACGGCGCCGTTGCGCGCGCCGGTCCTGGCTGCTGATGAGAAAAAGGTATTATCGTTCAATGCTGAGCCTGTACCTGCTGGTACTGGCATTCGATTGCGTTTACTGGTTCGTACACCACTCGGCAGAGATGTTTTTATTTTTAGGGATCATCCACCTGATTCTGTTTGGCTATCGGGGAGGTCCGGTTGAAAGGCAGGGAACAGGCCTTGCAGGTGTACACCCTGGCCGAAGGCAATCACTAATGGCGAAACGCTCTTGTCATTCATTCAGGTACGCCGAGTACATCCACACCTCTTTTTCCTGCTCGCGGATGTAGTCGCTCATCAGAGCGTTGGTGCCCTCGTCGCCGGCTTCGGCCGATTTTTCCAGGATATCGCGCTGCAACAGCAAAATCGTTTTGTAAGCGGAAAGAATTTCGCGCACGGCGGCCGCGCCGTCCGACACCTGCGGGCGTTCGCGGATGGCGGCGAGTTTCAGGTAATCGGTGTAGGTGTGCAGCGGGGTGTGGCCCAGGGTGAGGATGCGCTCGGCGATCTCATCGTTTTTGAGTTGCAGGTTTGTGTACAGCTCCTCAAACTTGAGGTGCAATTCGAAAAACTTGTCGCCTTTAATGTTCCAGTGAAATCCGCGGGTATTGATATAAAAAATCTGGTAGTTGGCCAGGAGTTCGTTGAGTTGGGCGGCGAGGGTTTGCACCAAATCGGTGCGCAGGCCAATAGCATTTCGTTCAGACATCATGTTTTCTTACAAAGATAACACGCCGTGCGCCATAGATCAAACTGATAGTTTTTATTTGAACATAGGCTATTTCTATATTTACAGCATGAATTTGCAACAACTGGAGTACATCGTCGCGCTGGATGCCCACCAGCATTTTGGCAAAGCCGCCGAGGCTTGTTTCGTCACCCAGCCCACCTTGAGCATGATGGTTCAACGGTTGGAAGACGAACTGGACGTGAAAATATTCGACCGCAGCCGGCAGCCGGTGGTGCCCACCGAAGTGGGCCGCGAGCTGATCGCGCAGGCGCGGGAGGTATTGCGCGAGGTGGAGCGTTTGCGCGAGATGGCCGCCGCCACCAAGGAAACCCTGAGCGGCGAGCTGCGCCTGGGCATCATCCCCACGTTGTCGCCGTATTTGTTGCCGCTTTTTTTACAGGAGTTTGTAAAAAAATACCCGGAGGTGCGGCTTAAAATCTCGGAACGCACCACCCCGGTCATCGTGGAAATGCTCCAGGCCGGCGCCCTGGATGCCGGCATCCTGGTGACGCCCTTGCCGCAAAGCGGTATGCGGGAAACGCCCTTGTTTTACGAACCCTTTGTGGTGTATTCAGCACAGTCATACGACAAGGAATTTCTGTTGCCTGAAGACATCGACCCCAACCAACTCCTGTTGCTGGAAGAAGGACACTGCCTGCGCTCGCAAATCCTGAACATTTGCGCGCTGCGCAGTAAAACCCAACAACACGTGGAATACGAGGCCGGCAGCCTCGAAACGCTCAAACAACTCGTCGACGCCAACAATGGCAGTACCATCCTGCCCGAACTGGCCACCCTCTACCTCACGCCCGAGCAGCTGAAAAAAGTAAAACGCCTGGCCAAACCCGAGCCGATGCGGGAAGTGAGCCTGGTGACGCACCGGCACCTGGTCAAGGAACGGCTGGTGGAAGCCCTGGTGGAAACCTTGCTCGAACACCTGCCGAAAAACAGGGTGCAGCTCGAGCTCGAAGCGGCCGACGTGCGCGTGGCACTCTAGCGCACGCTACCTCCGGCTATAATTCGGCGACTCTTTGGTGATGGTGATATTGTGCGGGTGGCTTTCCGTCATGCCCGCGTTGGTGATCTGGATAAACTGGGCGTTCGCTTGCAAAGCCTCCACGGTAGCGGCCCCGCAATAGCCCATGCCGGCGCGCAGGCCGCCGACGTACTGGGTCATCACCTCGGCCACGGTGCCTTTGTACGGCACCCGCCCCTCGATGCCTTCGGGTACGAGTTTTTTGATATCGTCTTCCACATCCTGAAAATAGCGGTCTTTAGAACCCTGGCTCATGGCGCCCAGGCTGCCCATGCCCCGGTAGGTTTTGAATTTACGGCCGTCGAAAATGATCGTTTCGCCGGGCGCTTCTTCCACGCCGGCAAACAGCGAACCGGCCATGATGGTACTGGCCCCGGCAGCCAGGGCCTTTACAATGTCGCCCGTATAGCGGATGCCGCCGTCGCCGATGATGGGCACGCCGGTGTGGCGGATGGCCTGGTAGGCGTTGTTGATGGCCGAGAGTTGGGCCACGCCGACGCCGGCAATGATGCGGGTCGTGCAGATGCTCCCGGGCCCGACGCCGACTTTCACGCCGTCGACGCCCGCTTCCACCAAGGCCAAAGCGCCTTCGCCGGTGGCTACGTTGCCGCCGATAACCTGCAGGTCGGGAAATTTCTTTTTCAATTGTTTGACCGCCTGCAGCACGCCGCGGGAGTGGCCGTGCGCGGTATCCACCGTGACTACATCGACGCCCGCGCGGACCAGGGCTTCAACCCGGTCGGTCATGTCGGAGGTGACCCCAACGGCCGCGCCCACCACCAGACGGCCGAGCGGGTCTTTGCAGGCGTGCGGGAAATTCACGCCTTTCATGATGTCTTTGTAGGTGATCAGGCCGATGAGTTTGAACTGGTCGTCGACCACGGGCAGTTTTTCAATCTTGTGTTTTTGCAGCGTTTGGCGAGCCTGCTGGAGCGTGGTACCCAGGGGCGCGGTCACAAGGTTGGCCTTCGTCATCAGGCTGCTGACGGGGCGCGACTGGTCGGTTTCGAAGCGCAGGTCGCGGTTGGTGAGGATGCCCACGAGTTTGCCGGCGGCGTCGATGATCGGGATGCCGCCGATACTGTAGCGCTGCATGAGTTGCAGGGCTTCGGCTACGGTGGCTTCGGCGTGCAGGGTGACCGGGTCGATGATCATGCCGGCTTCCGAACGTTTGACGGAGCGCACCTGGTCGGCTTGCTCATCCACGCTCATGTTTTTGTGGATGATGCCGATGCCGCCCTGGCGAGCGATGGCGATGGCCAGCAAGCGGTCGGTAACTGTGTCCATGGCGGCCGAAACGATGGGCACGTTCAGGCGGATGCCGCGGGTGAGATGGGCGGAGATATCAACTTCTCTGGGAAGGACTTCGCTGTAAGCGGGGACGAGCAAAACGTCGTCGAAGGTGAGCGATTGGCCGAGGAATTTCGGCCGGGCATTGTTCATTTCCATGCGCAAAGGTCGCGAATTGCTTCCGAAACGCGAAAACTGGAAGGCGGCAAAATTTTCAGGCTGGCGGGAATTCTACCTCTTCGTACAGTTCAGCCAGTGGAATTTTCAGGTTAAACAGCTGAAGCGGAATTTCATCCGTGGGTTCTCTGAACAACCTGAAGTCCCACTCGCCTTTTTCATCGCGGAAGCAAAATTCCACATGGCAGGCATCCTGGCTGATAATCAAATAGTATTGAAGCGCCGGCAATTTAAGGTATTCGCGCAATTTCACAAACGTGTCGGTGTGCCAGGAACCTTCCGACGCCACTTCAGCCAAAAGAATCGGTTCCATTACGAGGTAATCGTGTTGATTGTCCGTTTTAGGTGCAACCACAAAATCCGGATACCGATACACTTCTCCGGATTTTACCGTAACTTTTACATCATGATCGAAGGTATGAAAGCCTTTTTTCCGCAGCGGTTTGGTCAGCAGCAATTTAAGGTTGCTGTTGATGAGATTTGCACTTTTCGATTCTCCGGGCATAGCAATCAATTTTCCGCGGTAATATTCATGTTTTACCTCGGCGTATTTTTCCAGTTCCAGGTATTCCTCCACGGTAAACCTGCGCAGTTCTTCGGCCACTAATACTGTCATATTGCTGGTATTTTAAACAAAAGTAATTTTTTTAAGCGACCCAGCCGCATCGTCTTCACCTTAAATCTATTTAGGGGCTGCCAACCGCTTGAATTATCCTCCAGAAGTGTTGAATAGATTTTTTACCCCCTACCAACACCCAACACCGAAATTTTCCCAATTTCGCCCATTCCTCCACATTGACCACATTAACCACACTAAAAAAATGCTCTCCGTCCACTCTGACGCCTATTTCATGCAGCAAGCCCTGGCCGAGGCGCAAAAAGCCTACGAAGCGGGCGAGGTGCCTGTGGGCGCCGTAGTCGTGTGCGACAACCGCATCGTGGCCCGCGCGCACAACCAAACCGAGCAACTGACCGACGTGACGGCCCACGCCGAAATTCTCGCCCTGACTGCCGCATCGAGCCACCTGGGCAGCAAATATTTACCCGACTGCACCCTGTTTGTCACGCTCGAGCCCTGCGTCATGTGCGCCGGGGCCCTGGCCTGGGCACAAATCGGCCGCGTGGTGTACGGCGCTTCCGACGACAAGCGCGGCTTTATGCTGTACGGTGGAAAAAACCTGTTGCACCCCAAAACCAGGTTGGAAATGGGCATTTCGGAGCATGAAAGTTCCTTGTTGCTGAAGGCTTTTTTTCGGAGCAAACGCTGAG
>CAZVZH010000036.1:0-17710 GCA_964630705.1 uncultured Saprospiraceae bacterium
CAAGTGTTGTTTCCACGGTTGAGCTTTGTGCCATTATTTCGGCAGGAGCACGGCGTCGATCGACTGGATCACGCCGTTCGATTGGTACACGTCGTAGGTGGTGATGTTAGCCGTATTGCCGTTTTCATCCCGGACGACGATGTTGCGCGGACCGTTCATCATAAAGGTAAGGGTGCCACCGCTGACGGTTTTCAGGGTGTTCTGGCCCTTTTTTATTCGGGCCGCAAGCGCTTTGAAATCGTACTTTCCCGATACCACATGGTAGGTAAGTACTTTTTTGAGGGTCGCTTTGTTTTCGGTTTTCAGCAGGTTGTCGACGGTGCCGGCGGGCAGGTTTTCGAAAGCGTCGTTAACCGGCGCGAACACTGTGAACGGGCCTGCCCCCTGGAGGGTTTCGACTAAACCCGCGGCTTGAACGGCGGCCACCAGGGTGGTGTGGGCTTTGGAATTGACCGCGTTGGAAACGATGTCTTTTTTAGGGAACATGGCCTCGCCGCCTACCAAAACGGTGTTGTTCTGGGTGTAGCCATTGACGGCAAAAAGGACGAAAGCCAGAAACGAACCGGCTTTTTTCAGAAATGTGTTCATACTGTTTGAATGTTTAGTTGAAAAATTGTGCTGTTTGTGGGCATATACGAGTGCCGGGAGGCTTATGGTTTTTTTAAATTCGCCGCATGAAAATTTTCTGCATCGGCCGCAACTACATCGACCACGCCAAGGAATTGAATAACCCAGTACCTTCCGAACCGCTGGTGTTTATGAAACCCCCCACGGCGTTGGTAGTGAATAACAAACCGTTTTTTTACCCAAACTTCAGCAGCGATCTCCACTACGAAGGCGAAATCGTGCTGCGGGTGTGTAAAAACGGGCGTTCCGTTGCTCCGGAATTCGCCGGTCGATATTTCGACGCGGTGGCTTTCGGCATCGACTTTACCGCCCGCGACTTGCAGGACCAGCTCAAGAAAAAAGGGCAACCCTGGGAAATTGCCAAAGGCTTCGACCACTCCGCCCCCTTAAGTAAATGGGTGCCGTTGGAGGATCTGTCCAACCCCGCCGACATTCATTTTCAACTCAAAAAAAACGGTACGGTGGTGCAAGACGGGCACACACGCGACCTGATCTTTACTTTTGAAACCCTCATTGTTTACCTTTCGCAGTATTTTACCCTGCAAAAAGGCGATATGATCTTTACCGGCACACCCGCCGGCGTGGGGCCGGTACAGATTGGCGATGTGTTGGAGGGCTTTATCGAGGGGCGGCAGCTGCTGAGTTGCGCGGTGAAGTGAGTGCGCCCGCAACCCCATTCCATGTACAACCGGCCTTCGAGCCGACAACGAACGAGGAAATTTGTCATGAAAAAAACTATCCTGTTTTTCACCCTGAACCTGCTCCTGGGCTTTATTCTCCCCGCCCAACCCCCCACGCCTGCCCCGGCACAATCCGGCGCCATCCTCATTCTCGGCGCAACGGCCCACCTGGGCAACGGCCAGGTGCTGCCCAACAGCGCCATCGCTTTCGAAGCGGGCAAGCTGACCCTGGTGGCCGACGCGACGACCATTCGCCTCGACCGCTCTAAATTTTCGAAAATTTTCGACGCTACCGGCAAACACGTGTATCCCGGATTTATCGCCGCGGAATCGCGCCTGGGCCTGGTGGAAATCGGGGCCGTACGCGCCACGGTCGATCACGGCGAGATCGGCAGCCTCAACCCGAACGCCCGTGCCTTGGTGGCCTACAACACTGACTCCGATGTGCAGCCGACGGTGCGGTCCAACGGCATTTTGCAGGCGCAGATTGTGCCCTCGGGCGGCCTGGTTTCGGGCACTTCCAGCGTGGTGCAACTCGACGCCTGGAACTGGGAAGACGCCGCGGTGCGCGCCGACGACGGCGTTCACCTGAACTGGCCCAACCCCAGTGCGCGCCGCCGATTTGGTCTGCCCGAGCCCAATGCCGAGCAAGAGCAGGGCAATGCCTACGACAAAACTGTACAGGAGCTCCAGCGCTATTTTGCCGAAGCCAAGGCCTACGCGCAAAACACCGACCCTGCGCTGAAAAACCTTCGATTTGAAGCCATGCGCGGCTTGTTTGACAAAAGCAAAAACCTGTACATCCACACCGGCAATGCCAAAACCATGCAGGAAGCCGTGCTGTTCGCCGAGTCATTTGGCATGCAACCCGTTTTGGTTAGTGCTATGGATGCCTGGCTGATCACCGACTTTCTGAAAGCCCACCAGACGCCGGTGTTGCTCGGCACGCCGCACAGCCTGCCATCCCGCGACGACGACGACATCGACCAGCCGTTCAAAACCGCGGCAGCCTTGCACGCTGCCGGTATTCCGTTCGCCATCACCGCCGAAGATTTTTGGCAACAGCGCAACCTGCCCTTTCTGGCTGGCCAGGCTGTGGCCTACGGCTTGCCTTACGAAGCGGCCGTTCAGGCCATCACCCTCAGTCCGGCGGCCATTATGGGCGTAGGCGGACGTACCGGCTCGCTCGAAACCGGCAAAGACGCTACCTTGTTTATCAGCGAAGGCGATGCGCTCGACATGCGCAGCAATCAGGTGACAGCGGCGTTTATTCAGGGCCGGGAAATCAGTTTGGACAACAAGCAAAAGGCCTTGTACCGGCGGTTTGAAGAGAAGTACCAGCGCCAACGTTGACCGTGTTTACGAAGCGATCTTGTTAAAAAGCGTCTTTTTACGACCCTTTTGCCGATAAAACCGTTTTAGGAAAGCATTTCTTCGCATTTTTGTCTTTCCTGTTTTTTCTGTTGGGAAATCCTGCCGCCGGATGTTTTGTCGCTGCGGTTTCTCCTGAATGCGGATAATACTCAAAAAAATTAAGCGCCCGTTACTCATGCAACGCGACAACTACAGCCTGCTCATCGAAAAACTCGATGGTTTCATTCGCAAGTTTTACATCAACCAGCTGCTCCGCGGTTCGCTTTACACTGTGGGCGCCGTGTTGGGTTTGTTCATCCTGTTCAACGTACTGGAATACTACTTTTACTTCGGCACTACCGTGCGTACGGTCATGCTCTGGAGTTTTGTGCTGGCCTCGGGCGCGGCACTGTACCGCTGGGTGGCCCTGCCGCTGATGCACTATTTTCACCTGGGTAAGGTGATCAACCACGAGCAGGCAGCGCAGATCATCGGCGAACACTTCGCCAATGTGAAAGACAAGCTGTTGAACATTTTGCAGCTGAAACAACAGGCGTCGTCCAATGCCATTTACGCCGAACTAATCAACGCTTCCATCGACCAGAAGAGCGAGGAGATCAAACTGGTGCCGTTCACAGCGGCCATCGATTTGCAGAAAAACCGCAAGTACCTGCGTTATGCCTTGCCGCCGGTTTTGTTGTTGCTGTTCCTGTTTTTGGGCGCGCCGAACATCCTGCGCGAGGGCACCATGCGTTTGTTGAACAGCACGAAAAAATTTGAAAAACCGGCGCCTTTCCGCTTCAAAATCAACACCAACGCGCTGAAGGCGGTGCAGTTCTCCGACTTTGTGCTCGAGGTGAGCACCGAGGGCCAGGCGTTGCCCAATGAAATGTTTATCGAAATTGGCAACGTGCAATACCGCTTGCAAAAAGACGCCGCCGACCGCTTTAGCTATACCTTCAGCAACGTTCAGAAAGATACCGAATTCCGCCTTTTTGCTGGCGGAATCGAAAGCGACGACTACACTTTGAAAGTGGTGCGCCGTCCCAACATTTTGTCGTTTACCACCAAACTTAATTTCCCTGAATACATCGGCCGAAAAGCGGAGGAACTGGCCAATGTGGGCGACCTCGTGTTGCCGCAGGGCACCAACATCAATTGGGTATTTAATGCCCAGTACACCGACCAGTTGGCGATGCGTTTCGGCGCCGACCCGGCCGCTGCGTCCAAACGTTTCGACGACGAACTGTTCTCCTTCACCCGCCGGGCACTTAAAGATGAGTCGTACAAGGTTTACCTCAGCAATGATCAACTGCCCAACGCCGACTCGGTAGCCTACACCATCACGATCATCCCCGACCTGCACCCGCAGATCAGCGTCGAGGAATTCCGCGACAGCACCAATGCCCGGATGTTGTTTTTTGCCGGCGACGCTTCTGACGACTATGGCTTGTCGAACCTCACTTTCAACTACCAGATCAACCGCGCCAAAGGCGGCCAAATGCCCCTGAGCACCGTGAAAGTTCCCAAGGCCTCCGGCAAACAAATTCAGTACGACTATAGCTGGAACATCCGCGACCTCGACATCCAACCCGGCGACGAAATTACCTACTACTTTGAGGTGTTCGACAACGACGGAGTCAACGGCAGCAAGAGCGCCCGCACCAACGTCATGCAATGGCGCATGCCTACCCTCGACGAGTACCGGAAAGAACAGGCGCAAACTGCCGAAGAAATTCAACAGGAACTCGATAAAGCCCTCAAGGAAAGTCTGCGCATTCAGGAGGAAATGAAAAAACTGCGCAACCGCGTGCTCCAACAAAAAGAGCTCGACTGGAAATCGCGCAAAGAAATGGAACGCCTGCTCGACCGCCAGCGCCAACTTCAAGAACAAATCCAGCAGGCCCGCGAAAATTTCGAGCAAAGCCGCCAGCTCCAGCAGGAATTCGAACAGCAGAAAAATGAGGAGCTGATGGAAAAGCAAGACCAGCTCCAGAAAATGTTCGAAGAAGCCATGTCTGAAGAGATGAAAAAACTCATGCAGGACATTGAAAAACTCCTTCAGGAGCTCAACAAAGACGAGATGCTCGAGCAAATGGAGCAAATGCAAATGTCGAGCGAGGAACTCAGCCAACAACTCGACCGCCTGCAGGAACTCTACAAACAACTGGAAGTAGAAAACATGCTCCAGCAGCAAATCGAGCAACTCGAAGAACTGGCCCAGCAGCAGGAAGAACTCGCCGAACAGGCCGAACAGGAAGGCATGTCGGCCGAAGACCTGAAAAAAGCACAGGAAGAACTTAACCGGCGCATGGAAGAACTGAAGCGTCAGCACCAGCAAATGCTGAAAAAAAATGAAGAACTCCGCCGGCCGCAGGAGATCGACGACAATACCGGCGAAATGCAAGACATCCAGCAAGATATGCAGGACGCCCAACAACAAATGAGCCAGGGCCAAAAACAAAAAGGCGGTAAAAAGCAAAAAAGCGCCGCCAACAAAATGAAAAACCTGGCCAACCAGATGAAACAAAACCGCCAGGCCGGCGAACAGGAACAAATGGAGGAAGACATCGCCATGCTGCGCCAATTGCTGGAAAACCTCATCGGCCTGTCGTTCAACCAGGAACAAACCATGCAAAGCTTCGCGGGCACCTCAGTGAATACCCCGCGCTACGTGGATCTGACGCAGGAACAGTTCAAAATCAAAGACGATTTTAAAATTGTGCAGGATAGCCTTCAGGCGCTGGCTGCCCGCAATTTCCAGATCGAAGGCATGATCACGTCCAAAGTTGCCGAGATCCGCGAAGCGCTCCAGTACAGCATCGACGACTTGGAAGAGCGCCTCGTCACCTCCGCCAGCGAGTACCAGCAGCGCACGATGAAAGGATTTAACGACCTGGCGCTCATGCTCTCCGAAGTGCTCGATCAAATGCAACAGCAAATGGCGGCCGGCCAACCCGGCAGCGGCAGCTGCTCCAAGCCCGGCGGAAAAGGTGCCGGCAAGTCGGGCAAGGTGCCGATGGATAAAATCACCAAAGGGCAAGGCGACTTGGGCGAACAAATGAAAGCCCTCAAGCAACGCCTTGAACAAGCCAAAGGGCAAGGCCAGGGTGGGCAGCCGGGCATGAGTCGCGAATTCGCCCAAATGGCCGCTCAACAAGCCGCGCTGCGCAACGCCTTGCGCGAATTGCAAAAACAAAAGCAAGAACAAGGCAAGGGCAGCCAAGCCCTCGACGAACTCATGGAGGAAATGGATAGGATCGAAACCGATCTGGTGAACAAGCGGCTGACCAACGAAATGCTCAAACGCCAGCAACAAATTCTCAACCGCTTGCTGGAAGAGGAACGCGCCGAACGCGAACAGGAACAAGACGAACAACGCCAAGCTCAAACCGCCAAACAACAAGCCGCCAAGCTACCGCCGGCCCTGGAAGAATACCTCAAGCGCCGCCGCGCCGAGGTCGATCTGTTCCGCACCGTATCGCCAGCGCTGAAACCGTACTACAAACAACTCGTGGAAGAATACATCAAAGGAGTGGGGCAATAAATTAATGTGGCGGCCGGCGGATTCCTTCCGGTCACCCCAAATTTGTTATCTCACCACTAAAGGCACTAAAAAACACTAAACCACACTAAAAGCAGGACTTTAGTGTGGTTTAGTGTTTTTTAGTGCCTTTAGTGGTAAGATTAAACAAACACGGCATACGAACATCACTCCCGCTCCATAAAAGCCAGGATTTTAGCCGCTTCCGCTTCCGTCAGATTTTTGCCAATCTTTTCCTGTTTGCAAAATGCTTCCAGCGCCTTGAGCCGGGCGGCGGGCGCCAGCGCTAAAAAATCCCTCTTTTTCAGGGCAATTTTTACAAAGGGCTTGCCGGGCGCCGGCTGTACAAAATAATCGACCGTGCTCCCTTCAAAACGATCGTAGGGCAAACCAGTGGTGTACACGCCCCGGTCGACGAAGTTGGCTTTTACCAGCAGTTTGCGCTCGTCTTTAACCAGGGTGAACTGCCGGCCTTCGAAAATGGTCTGGTAGAAAAGCACCGGGCTGTGGCTGTTGTCCACCTGATATTTTTTAAAATGCCACTGCCGGCCATCGGGCGCGCGCAGCTCAAGCGCGCGGATGTAGGTGGAGTAAAGGATAACCGAGTCTTGCCGGTTTTTCAACACCCAAATTTCATTGAGATAAGTGTCGAATTTAAACTCCAGCGAATCACCGGTTTGGGTGGAGTCGAACAAGATGAGCGTGCCGGGCAGCCAGTAGTCGACCAGAAAAGGCGAACCCTGGGTGCCGTCGGCAAAGCGGTGATCGAAGGTGCGCACGAATTGCGATTTTCCGCCGGAAATAGCCGTGGAAAGTTCGGTCGCAATGCCGATAGGCGGTGCGACGGCTTGTTGTGCCAGGGCTGTGGCGACGGAACAAAACAGGAAAAATACGCGGAGTAGATTTTTAACCATGACGAAATCGAATTCAGGTGAAAGTGCGGTTTACGGATTGGCGCTAAACCGTGCGTCAGGAACGATACCAAGTGCCGGACCGCTGGCTAATTTATGGAACTTCGCGAACTTTTCAAGCACATTCCCCAAACCGGCCGGCGGTTTCGCCCACACGGCGCGGTGCAGTTTGAACCATACGCCGTTCTGTTCGTTTCAACCAGCACTTCTCCGCTTTTAAACGCTACCTACATGCAGCTCCACTTTCGGCTGGCGCCCGACCGACACGCCATGCTTGGCTCTGATGAAGCCGGCAACGAAATTCGAATCGCGCTACCCGAGTTGGCCGGCGGCAACAACACTGGCTTGCGCGCCATGCAACTCATGATCATGAGCCTGGGCGGTTGTGCAGCCGTCGATGTGCTCAACATTTTGCGTAAACAACGCCAGTACGTGCTCGACCTTCAAATCGATATCGAGGCCGAACGCTTTCAACAGCCCTTGCCGGCGCCCTGGGAAAAAGCGCACCTGGTGTTTACCGTTTTTGGCAAAGTAGACCCCGCTAAAGCCGAATTCGCCGTGACGCGTTCGCTGGAAAAATATTGCAGCGCCTCCGAAACCCTGCGCCTGGCCGGCGCTACCATTACCTGGGAAACCCGCGTGGTTGAGGCATAAGTCCTGCAGTCGAAAAACATCAGCACCCTAAGCTGCTGTTTTCAGCATTCAAAAACGACTGAACTCGCCCCAGTTTTCGCTGTTTTAATAATTTTGCACCACATTGACCACATTAAACACATTGACCACATTAAAAAAAACACCCGTTATGTATCCAATAGCACTAGTTACCCCCATGGCGCAAGACCTGACCAGCGCCGGTTTTGAATCGCTGAACACGCCTTCCGAAGTAGAAAACATACTGGAGCAACAAAATGGCACCACCCTGTTGGTCGTGAACAGCGTATGTGGTTGCGCTGCGGCCAACGCGCGGCCGGGCGCCAAAATGTCGCTGCAATCGGAAAAACGCCCCGACCGGCTGGTCACCGTTTTTGCTGGCGTTGACCGGGAAGCGACCGACAAGGCCCGCGAGTACCTGGCGCCGTATCCGCCCTCTTCACCCAGCATTGCCCTGTTTAAAGACGGCAAACTCGTGCACTTTCTGGAGCGCCGACACATCGAAGGCCGCTCGGCCGACATCATTGCGGCCAACCTGAAAATGGCCTACGAGACGTACTGCTAGGCCGCTGGCGGGTTATTAAATGCCGTCTCGCAGGCAAAAACTTGCCGGCGCGGAGTATGCACTATTTCAAGCGCTGTTCCTACCTTGGAGCGGCGCTTGTTTTTTATTTGGATAAAAAACAAGCGGCGTTTAGTCACGAATAGAGCCGAAGCATGAAGCACAACTGGTTGTCGCAACTGGCAGGTCCGCTGCTGTTTTTACTGATCGTACTGGCGCCCGCGCCGGCAGGTTTGTCAGCGCCCGCACAATACACGGCCGGCGTGACGGTCTGGATGGCGGTGTGGTGGATCACCGAAGTGACGCATACGGCGGTAACCGCGTTGTTGCCCCTGATTTTGTTTCCATTGTGCGGTGTAATGCCGCTGAAAAACGTGTCGGCGGAGTTCGGAAACGAGATCATTTTTCTTTTTCTCGCCGGTTTTCTCTTCGGGCAAACCATCGAGCGCTGGAACCTGCACACCCGCATCGCCCTGCGCATGGTGCTTTGGCTGGGCAGTAATCCGGCGCGCATGGTGCTCGGATTTATGGTGGCAACCGCGTTTATTTCCATGTGGATTTCCAATACCGCTACGGCGGTGATGATGACCCCGGTGGCCATAGCCGTGAGCAGCGGGCAATGGATCGGTTCGGGCCAGGACAACCGGAATTTCCGAAAAGCCCTGATGCTGGGCGTGGCCTACGCCTGCTCCATCGGCGGCCTGGCCACCATCGTCGGCACGCCGACCAACGCCATTTTCCTCGGCTATGTGCAGCAGGAACTCCATCAGACGGTGAATTTCTGGCAATGGACCACTTTCGCCTTTCCATTCGCCGCCGTGCTGCTGCTGGTGTGCTGGGGCTTGCTCATTTGGATGTTCCCTCCGGAAAAAGACGGCCACGGCGCGGGCTACCGGCAAGCCTTGCACAGCGAACTGGAGGCCCTCGGGCCCCTCTCCGTGCCGGAACGCCGGCTCATGTACCTGTTTGGCGCCGTGATTCTCGCCTGGCTTACAGGCTCCTTGTTTTGGTACAAGTGGCTGCCCAACAGCAACGATACCGTGGTAGCCACCGCCGGCGCATTGTTGTTGTTTTTCGTGCCGGCCGGCAACGCCCATCAAGGGCAGCCGCTGCTCAACTGGGAGCATGCTTTAAAAATCCAGTGGGGCGTGCTCTTGTTTTTCGGCGGGGGGCTGGCGCTGGCCAAGGGTTTCGACGTCAGCGGCCTGGCCGTTTGGATGGGCAAACAAATGGAACAACTCAGCAGCCTGCACCCGGCGGTGATCCTGCTGGCCGTGCTGACAGTGGTGACCCTGCTGAGTGAAATCGCTTCCAACATCGCCACGGCCTCCATGATGATGCCCGTGCTGGCGGCGCTGGCCACCGCCGTGGGCGCCGACCCCTTCGGCATGCTGCTCAGCGCCGGACTAGCGGCCTCTTTCGGGTTCGGGTTGCCCGTGGCAACAGCGCCGAACACCATTGTGTTCAGCTCCGGGTATTTGAACACACGCGATATGGCCCGGGCAGGTTTTTTACTCGACGCCCTGGCCATTTTGTTATTGCTGGGCTTCCTGTATCTGGTGCTGCCGCTGGTGTGGGGCGTACATTTGTAAAAGATGTACACTCATCTATTTTTGACCCCGGGAATGGAGCAATTTGAAGAAATTGGCCAGCTTTACACTGCATTCACCCGCATTGGCTATGAAATGGATTTACATTTTGGGGTGTTGGCTCACCCTGCTCAGTTCCGCGTCCGCACAAAGCGGATTTCAGGCCGTCAATAATCGCAGGCACGTCGACATCCCCTTCGAATATATCAATGATTTTATTGTCATTACGCTCCGCTTCAACGGGTTGATCCCTTTGAAATTTATTTTCGATACCGGGGCCGAACACACCATCCTGACCAAGCGGGAAATCAGCGATCTGTTCCGGGTACGGTACGAGCGCGAGTTCCGCGTGGCGGGCTCCGACCTGAAAACGGAACTGGTGGCCTACTTGGCACGCAATATCCGTTTCGATATTCCCGAAAAAGTATACGCGCCGGCGGAGGATATTTTGGTCTTGCAGGAGGACTATTTCCGCTTTGAAGAATACGCCGGGGTCGATGTGCACGGCATTTTATCGGCCATGGCCTTCTCCCGCTTTATCGTAAAAATAAATTACGACCGGCAAATGCTGACCCTGTACGACCGGGCGACCTTCGAGATGCAGGAGCGCGACTACGTTGCGGTGCCCATGGAAGTGTTCCGGAATAAAATTTACATCAACACCACTATGCAGGTGCTGCCCGATTCGGTGGCGCCGGTCAAACTACTGATCGATACCGGGGCCGGGCTGCCGCTCCTGATGTTCACCAATACACACCCTCTGGTACGCCCGCCCGCTACCGCTATCCCCAGCAACATCGGTATGGGCCTCGGAGGCTACCTGGAGGGGTTTACCGGCCGGATACACCGCATTGCGCTGGGCAGTTTTTCACAAACAGGGGTCATTACATATTTTCAGGAACTCGACAGCCTGGATCAGCCGGACTACCTCAACGGCCGGCACGGCCTGGTCGGCAATACCTTGCTCAGCCACTTTCAATTGATTATCGACTATCAAAAAGGACAAATCTGGCTCAAACCCAGCCGCACGTACCGCGACGCTTTCGTGTACGACCGCAGCGGCCTGAACATCATCGCCAGCGGCCAGCATTTCAACAAATACGTGGTGCAAAATGTGTTGCCCAACTCGCCGGCAGCAGACGCGGACATCCGCCGTGACGACCAGATCCTGCGCATCCGCGGCCTGCCCACTGCGTTTTTTACCCTGGCCGATGTGCAGCGTTTTTTTCAAAAAAGCCCCGGGAAAAAGGTGCGCATGGTGATCAAACGGGGCGATCAGAAAATTCGGAAGACGATTGTTTTGCGGGAACTGATTTGAGTCTACCGCGCAGTATGCAGCCGCAAAAAATTCTGCAAACCCGCCTGGTCGATCACCCCGATGATGCGCCCTTCGTCGGCTACGGCTACAATGCCAATGCCGCCCGGCTGGAGCAGGTGGTACACGTGTTCCAGCCCTTGGTCTTGGTGCACTACCCTCACCTGCGGGCGCAAGTAGATGGCGATTTCAGCGCTCAGGTCATTTTTTCGGAGGGCGGCGACGATCTGCGGCTCCTCCAGAATACCCACC
The DNA here is from genome assembly GCA_964630705.1 of uncultured Saprospiraceae bacterium. Taxonomy (GTDB): domain Bacteria; phylum Bacteroidota; class Bacteroidia; order Chitinophagales; family Saprospiraceae; genus M3007. The sequence goes on from CAZVZH010000036.1 coordinate 11,485, forward strand.
GGGCGGTCTTCCAGGTCGAACACCAGGAAATGGCGTTCCAGCCCTTGCTGGAGCAGGGCGACGGGCGTTTGCATCCAGTCGTTGGCGGTGAGCCGGGCGAATTGCGGCCGCATGACGTCGCGGGCTTTGAAGCGCCGCAGCAGCGCGTCGAGGCGCACCATGGCGTTTTCGGTGCGCGCGGTGATAAATACGAAAAAGCCGATCAGCGCCAGGGTAATGCCGAAGCCCCACAAGCCGGTGACGCCGGCGAAAACGAACAACAGCGCGATCGCCTGCCCCAGCCAGGTGGCGATTTGCGTGGCGCGCACCCGGCCCAGGCGGATGGAGAGCAAGGAGCGGAGGATACGCCCGCCGTCCATGGGAAATGCCGGCACCAGGTTGAACAGCACCAGAATGACATTGGTAACCAGCAATAAGGTGAAAAAATACAAAAACCAGGCGGTGGGGATGCCGTTTTCATCCACCAAGCCCGTGCTGTCGACGGCTTCGCTGCCGGTTGCGTCAACGGAAAAAAACTGTCCCAACGACCAGTTAAAAAGTTCCCACCGCTCGCCTTGGAACAACACGGCAGCCAGCGCGAACAGCAGGATGGCAATGGCCACATTCACCAGCGGCCCAGCGATGGCCACCAAAAATTCCTGGATCGGTTTTTCCGGCATGCGCTCCAGGCGGGCTATGCCGCCGATGGGGGTCAGAATGATGTCTTGGGTACGCACGCCGTAGCGCCGCGCCATCAGCGCGTGGCCGTATTCGTGCAACAAGACGCAGCCAAACACCGCACTAATATAGCCAATAAGCCACAGGGTGCCTGTCGCGCTGAAGTTGTTGGTAAACCCTACCCAGAGGGCGAAGAGAAAGATCAAGCCGAAACTCCAGTGCAGGTGTACCGGAATTCCCAGCCAGGTAAATAATTTGAGCGAGCCGCGCATGAGTAAGCGTTATAGTTTCAGGGTTTTTTTGCCAAAATGATGTACTGGTAGTCGAGTGCTTCGTTGTCGATGGTAGAAACCAAAAATCCGGCCGCCAGCAGTTCGTCTTCCACCTGCCCGACAGCCACTTTGTAGGCGTCGTCGGGACCGATAGGCAGGCTGTTTTTCTTAAAATCGATGATCAGCAGATCGGCGTTCGTTTTCATGCCTTTGGCCAGTGTCCGCAGGTATGTTACCCGGTTTTCGATGTATCCATAGGTATTGACAATGATAACAGCATCGGCTTCTTCCGGTTGCAAACTTGGGTCGTCGGGGTGGGCCAGCCGGCTTTCGAAGCGGCTGCGGTATTGTTCGGGAAGGCGCACTTTGATGCTGTCCATGAAAGCGATGGAGCGCGGGTCGATGTCCACGCCGATTACTTTTTCAGCCAGAGGCACCATGCGAAAGGTGAAATAACCGCTGCCGGCGCCGATATCGACCACCGTTTTGCCCCGAAGATCGCCCAGCATGGAAATGACCATGTTCGGTTTTTGCCAGATGACGCGGTCTTTGCTTTCGTAGTCGGAAATCAGGTTTTCAAAACTACCTCCGCTGCCGGAGTGTGCGGCGGGCGATTCATTGCTGGTAGCCAGAGGCGAGGGTGTTTCGCGGGTCATCGCCGGGCTATCGGTTGCACGGGGCGGGGCCTCGCCATTGCACGAAAGCAAGCTGACGAGGACTGATATGTAAAAAAGTAAATGTAAAATGCGCATCATAGGCTTTTTCTAAAACGCCTCAAAAGTAGGGAAGTTCGACCAATCGGGATTTTATCAAATCGGCCGGCGCCGGGCCTCCACCGTCAAAAATACAGCACGCGCCTGTCAATCGTCTATCTTTGCCGGCAGACAAGCCCGGCAAACGGGCTGTCCGCCCTGTACATGCACCCACCCCTTTCATTTGTACGCAGCTGGGCCCGACGGCCGGAAGCGCCATCGGAAGCCGCTGTTTTTTTTGCCCTGGCTCTGGTCGTGAGTTTACCCGTAGCGCCCTTCGTGCTTTCGCTGAGCATGTGGTTTTTGGTGTTTACGGCATTTTGGTCGGCCCTGCGGGATAGCGGGCAGGCGCAGAAAAACCAGAGCGGGATACTGCTCCTGACGGGCCGGGTGCTGGCGTTTTCTTTCAGGCGGCTTTTCACCCAACCGGCATATGCCGCCATGCTGCTGTTGCTGTTGGCGCCTGCGCTGAGCGGCTTATGGTCGGACGACGGCTGGTACTGGCTGGCCCGGGTGCGGGTACGCCTGCCTTTTTTGGTGTTGCCCTGGGTGTTTGCCAATCTGCCAGCATTGAGTACGCGCCAGTTGAACCTGGTTTTGTATGGTTTGGTCATTTGGATGACGGCGCTTTGCCTGGGCGTAGGAGCAAATTATTTTTTGCACTATGCCGAAATTCTGGACGCCATGCGCGAGGGTCGTCCGATTCCGGTACCCCGCAATCATATCCGGTTCAGCCTGCTGGTGGGCACGGCCGTGCTGGCGGGCGGTTGGCTGTGGCAGCAGCGCTGGGTGTGGCGCTTTGCCTGGGAGCGCTCAGCCCTGGGTGCGGCAGTTGTTTTTCTGTTTGTATTTGTACACGTTTTGTCGGTGCGCAGCGGCCTCGCAGCCTTGTACACCGCTCTGTTGATCAGCCTGGTATGCTGGGTGTGGCGCTCCCGAAAATGGTCGGTCGCCCTGGCCGCGCTGATCTTGCTCTTCCTGGCGCCCTGGTTGGCCATCCAAACTATGCCGAGCCTTAAACAAAAACTGGCTTACACGGTGTACGACTGGCAGCAATACCGTGAAAATACCGGCGCCACCTATTCAGATGCCGAACGCTGGGTATCGCTCAAAACCGGTTGGCAGATCTGGCAGGAGCACCCCTGGCTCGGCGTGGGCGCCGGCGATTTGCAAGTAGAAACAAAGGCTGCCATCGCCCGGAATTTCCCCGGCTACACCGACACGCCCAAACTGCCACACAACCAGTTTTTGTACATCCTGGCCGGCACAGGCCTGTTTGGGTTGGCCTTGAGCCTGCTGGGTTGGCTGGTTCCGGTGTTTGCCGGCCCGCAACGATCCGATGCATTGGTTTTGGCTTTTCAGGGCATGGCCTGGACCTCCTTTTTGGTGGAATATACCCTCGAGACGGCGATCGGCCTGGGCTGGTTTTTGTTTTTTACCTTGTGGTTTTTAAAACGGGCCCGCGACGGCCGGAACGCCACACAGGGATAGATTTTTCAGAAAAATATGTACGCAAAAAAATCCTACGGCCAGCATTTTTTAAAAAACGACAGCATCGCGGCGCGCATCGCCGGCGGTCTCCGCCAGGCGCAAACCACCGGCCTGGTGCTCGAAGTGGGGCCCGGAACGGGCATGCTTACCCGGCAGCTGCTGGAGCTGAAGGGCTTCGAATTGTATGCCGTGGAAGCCGACCGCGACATGGTGGCCTACCTCCAACAACATTTTCCAGACCTGCTGGGCCGCCTGATCGAGCAGGATTTCCTGGCCTTCAACCCGGCGACATTTTTTGAAAACCGCCCTTTTTGCCTGATCGGCAACTTTCCGTACAACATCAGCACCCAGATTTTTTTTAAAATGCTCGACTACCGCCGGCAAATACCTGAAATGGTGGGCATGTTTCAAAAAGAAGTGGCCGACCGCGTGGTGGCCCCGCCGGGCAGCAAAGTGTACGGCATCACCAGCGTGCTGATGCAGGCGTTTTACCAAACCGAATACTTGTTCACCGTGGAGCGCGGCTCGTTTCACCCGCCGCCAAAGGTGCTCTCGGCGGTCATTCGCCTGAGCCGAAAAGAAAAACTGGAGCTCGACTGCGACGAACGCCTGTTTCGACAAATCGTCAAAACGGCGTTCAACCAGCGGCGCAAAATGCTGCGCAACACTTTGAAGCCCTTTTTTTCCGCCGACTTGCTGATGAACGACCCCTATTTCGAACAACGTCCCGAGCGACTAGGCTGGCAAGATTACGTACAGCTCGCCCAACGCGCCGGCGGCGGAAATGCCGAAAAAAATGGCTGAGCAGCAACCCAGCTACTTCGATCTGGTGTATGCCGTGGTGCGTGAGGTGCCGCCTGGCCGCATCACCACTTACGGCGCCATTGCCGACTTTCTGGCCTTGGGCGCAGCGCGTATGGTCGGCTGGGCACTCAACAACAGCTTCTCCAGCGATGGCGTGCCCGCTCATCGCGTGGTGAACCGCAAGGGCGAACTCAGCGGGCGGCATCATTTTGCCACGCCGACTTTGATGGCCGAACTATTAGAAGCGGAAGGCGTCCGGGTGGAAGCCGACCGGGTGGTGGATTTCAACCGGCATTTTTGGCATCCGGCCGAGGGTTTGGGCGAGGATTGGGAGGCGTTCTGACCAGGAGTATGTCTAAATTTCGGCCACACCGGCCGGCTTGTTTTACTTCCTTTTTTTAAAAAACTTGGGCGCTACCACCAGCAAGCCGAACGATTCGCAATCTTCCTTGGTCGTTTTGGCGTGATGGGCGCCGTGGGCGCGCAGGATGGCGCGCGAGTAGCGGCTGTCGAGCTGGCGAAACCAGCTGAAGCGCTGGTGGATGTAGACATCGTGAATCAAAAAGTAGGTAAGGCCGTAGAGCGAAATACCGACGCCGATAAACAACACCCAAAAGTGCGTTGTCAGCCCGCCGACGAGGTAGCAAAGCATGCTGGGAATGGCGAAAACCAGAAAAAACCGGTCGTTCTTTTCAAAGAAACCATGCTTTTCGTGCTTGGGCCGGTGGTGGTCTTCGTGCCAGCTCCACAGCCAGCCGTGCATGAGGTATTTGTGCGTAAACCAGGCCATAAATTCCATGCCTACGTAGGCGGCCAGGGTAATGAGCGAGTAAGCGAACCAAGTCATTTTTTCAAAAATTGGATGCAAAACAGGTTGGAAGTCCGTCTTGAAACGCCGGAGTCCGGGTAATGTTCAGGCTTCCAGCGGCAAAAAGGCGCTGGAAGGCGGCTCTTCCGCCACGGGCGGCCGGGCGTGTAGCGGGTGGCCATTGAGCACCCGCTCGTAAAGCTGGAGGTATTCGCGGGCCATGCGATCGGCTGAAAACAGATCGACGGCGTATTGCAGGCAGCGGTCGCGGTCGAACGAATCGGCGTGGCGGATGGCATCGACGAGTTCGGAGCGTTTGGTCGACAGCAGGCCCATTTCCGAAAAACAACCATCGACCTGGCCGGTCCATTTTCGGCCGTCGGCAAGGGGCGTTTTACGGCAGAGCAATTCGGGTAAGGGGCCATAAGGCGTGCCGAACACCGGGCAGCCGAAATACAAACTTTCGGGGATGGCCAGTGCGAAGGGCTCGTGGGTGAGGATTGGGAAGAGCAGGCCTTTGGAGCCATTGAGCATCATGTTGCGGCCGTCGCGGTTGAGCACCCCGTGGAATCGGGCGCTGGGGCTGAGGGTGATGCGCAGGCCTTTGCGAAAATTGACCCGCGAGCCGCCGATCACATGTACCCGCGCGCCGGCACGGGCGGCCAGGTCGATGGCGCCGCGCACGTTTTTTCCCTGCCAGGCGGCGTCGCCGAGAAAATGAAAATAGTTGCGCGGGAAATCGAGCAGCACCTCGCCGTAGGTCCGAAAATCGAGCCCGGGGTATACATACACCGAACCGCCGTGGCGCGCGGCATGGCTGGCCGATACGAACACCGTGTTGGGGTCAAGGCTTTCGGGCTGGGTGCTGTTGACAAAACTGGTGATCAGATAGGGCTGTTTCAGGCCTTCAAACGGCGCCGGGGGGCGGTCGAAAAAGTGAACCAGGTCGGTATCTTCCGGGATTTGTGGGTCGAGCGGGCGTTTTTCGTCGAGGACCAGCGTGGGCGCAAAGGCACACTCCGAACCTTTTTTTGCCAAAAAGGCGGGGTGGTGCCCCTTTTCGTGCAGCTGAAGCGCCAGCCACCACATCACCCGCTCCGCGTCGTCGTAGGTTTTTACAGGGATCCGGCTATTGCGGACGAAGAGAATTTTCATCGGATAAACTTAGAAGGATTAGACAGGCGGTTCCTCCTGTTTTAGCAGCCCTGCAAATGTGCGAAATCCCGGTCGGAATACGGAATGCGGAATACGGAATGCGGAATTTTTTTGATTGTGGGCAGGGATGTTTTCGGCCTGTGTTGCCCGACTCTTTCGAATGCGGAATGCGGAATGCGGAATACGGAATTTTTTTGATGTAGGGTAGGGACGTTTTCTACCTTTGTCGCCCAATTTCACCTCCGACTAAATGGCGTACAATTCCGTATTCCGTATTCCGTATTCCG
>CAZVZH010000036.1:17810-28981 GCA_964630705.1 uncultured Saprospiraceae bacterium
TATTCCGTATTCGAATGACTTACCGGGCCGCACTCGACTACCTCTACGCTCAGTTGCCGATGTTTCAGCGGGTTGGCCCGGCGGCGTATAAAAAAGATTTGGGTAACACCCTGGCCTTGTGCGGGCACCTGGGCGATCCGCAGCGGCGCTTTCGAAGCGTGCATGTGGCCGGTACCAACGGCAAAGGTTCGGTGAGCCACATGCTGGCGGCCGCCTGCCAGGCGGCGGGCTTGAAAACTGGACTGTACATTTCACCCCATTACAAAGATTTCCGCGAACGGATCAAAGTGAACGGGCAGTATATTTCCCGGCGGGCGGTGGCTGATTTTGTGGAACAACACCGCCCGGCGATCGAAGCGATTCAGCCCTCGTTTTTCGAGTTGTGCGTAGCCATGGCCTTCGATTTTTTTGCCCGCGAAAAAGTCGACATCGCCATTGTGGAAGTGGGCCTGGGCGGCCGGCTCGACAGCACGAACGTGATCAACCCGCTCCTGAGCGTGATTACCAATATCAGCTTCGACCACATGAACCTGCTCGGCGATACCCTCCCCCTTATCGCCGGCGAAAAGGCCGGAATTATCAAGCCGGGCGTGCCGGTAGTGATCGGCGAAACCCACCCGGAAACCGCGCCGGTTTTTTTGCAAAAAGCGCAGGAGTGCCGCTCGGAAATCGTTTTTGCCGACCAGCATTTCGAACTGGCCGAACTCGGCCAAACGGACTGGACCTCGGCGCGTTACGCCGTTTTGAAAAACAAGCAGCCTTACTTATCCGAATTACGCGTGGATGCTGCCGGACCATTTCAACAGAAAAATCTGGCCACGGTGTTGCAAGCCTGGGAAATCCTGTGCGGCCGCCACCCGGAGCTGTTCCAACCGCCCGCGCTCGAAGCCCTGTTAACCGGCCTGGCGCAACTGAAAATCAGCACCCGTTTTATCGGCCGTTGGCAGCTGATCGGCCGCGACCCGCTGGTGCTGTGCGACAGCGCGCACAACGAGGCAGGCTTGCGTTTGGTTTTCGAACGCCTGTCGACACAACATTCCGGGCAATTACACCTGGTTTTGGGCTTCGTAAACGACAAACCCGTGGAGCCGGCCCTGCAACTTTTCCCGCCCGGCGCACGCTATTATTTTGCCAAGGCTGATATTCCACGTGGGCTGGATGCCGCCGTTCTGCGCGAAAAAGCAGCATCTTTGGGCCGGCATGGTAAGGCTTATGCCTCAGTAAAAAACGCGCTGCGGGCAGCCCGCCGGGCGGCCGCTCCGACCGACCTGGTGCTGGTGACGGGCAGTATTTTTGTGGTAGCCGAAGTTTTACCCTGAATTAAAAGTTTTACCGCTTCGAAAAAAATATGACCGTGTTTACGACGAATACCCGCCTCCTGCTCACCGGTATTTTTCTCTTCCAGCTGGCCGCTGTTTTGTCTGCCCAACAAACCGCCACGGTGTACGGCCGCATCCTCGACGCCGCCACTGCCCAGCCGGTTGAACTGGTCACCGTTTACATCAAAGACGGACAAAACGCGGTGAGCACCGACGAAAGCGGCAACTACGCCATCCAGGTGCCGGCGGGCAGGCGGCTCACCCTGGGCTTCCGGCGAGTGGCCTACAAAGACAGTTACGCCGATGTGCTGCCCTTGGATCCGGGCGCGCGTTTTGCCCTCGACCTCGACCTCGCACCCACGGAATCGAACCTCGAAGTAGTGATCCGCGACCGGCGCCTCGATGATGCCGGCATGGTGCGCGAGCGCAACATGGAAGCGCTCAAACTCTTGCCCAGCTCCACCGGCAACCTCGAAAGCGTGCTACCCCACATCGCCCTGGGCACCAACGCGGGCACCGGCGGCGAGCTCAGCTCCCAGTACCAGGTGCGCGGCGGCAACTACGATGAAAACCTGGTGTACGTCAACGATTTTGAAATTTACCGGCCCCAGCTCATCCGCGCCGGCCAGCAGGAAGGCCTGACCTTTCCGAACATCGATCTGGTGCGCGACCTGTCGTTTTCGTCCGGCGGTTTTCAGGCGAAATACGGCGACAAGATGTCGTCGGTGCTCGATGTCAAGTACAAACGCCCCGACAGTTTGCGCGCCAGCGCCAGCGCCAGTTTGCTCGGCGCCTCAGCGCACCTGGAAGGCAGCCGAAAAAACCGACAGGACCCCTACCGGGCCTTTCGCTACCTGTTCGGCGCGCGCTACAAAACCACCCGCACCCTGCTCGGCAGCCTCGACGTGCAGGGGGAGTACGTGCCCGATTTTTACGATTTTCAAACCTACCTGACCTACGACCTAAACCGCGACTGGCAAATCGGGCTGATCGGAAATTACAACCGCTCGGTGTACAAGTTTGTGCCGGAGAGCCTCACCCGAGCCTTTGGCCTGATCGACTTCGCCCTGCAGTTGCGCACCGTTTTCGAGGGTCAGGAAATTGACGATTTTACCCAGGCGATGGGCGGCGTATCGCTTACCTACCTGCCCGACAGGGAACGCAACCCGCTGTACCACAAGTTTTTGATGTCGACCTGGCGCAGCCAGGAAAATGAGCGCTTCGATATTCTCGGCTACTACCTGTTGGGGGAAATCGAGGAAAACCTGGGATCCGACGAGTTTGGCGAGATTGTCAATGTGCTCGGCACGGGCACCCAGCACACCTGGATCCGCAACTACCTCACCCTCGATGTGCGCAACGCCGAGTACCGCGGCGGCATCGAATTGCAAAACGATCGCCAGGATGCCGGGCTCACGCGCAGCCACTTCCTGCAATGGTCGGTGAAATGGCAAAACGAAGCCATTCTGGATAAAATAAACGAGTGGGAACGCCTCGACTCCGCCTTGTACTCCCTGCCGTTCGATACCAACTTTCTGTTTGTACGCCGGGTGCTGAAAACGCAAAACCGCTTGAACAGCAACCGCTATACCGCCTTTTTTCAGGACACCTGGACCTGGCGGGAGGAAGGCCTGCGCGAGTTTCAGGTAACGGCCGGTGTGCGCGGGCAGTATTGGGATTTGAACGGAGGCTGGCTGCTGAGCCCACGGGTGCAACTGTTGTACAAACCCTTGCACATCCGCAAAGACCTGTCGTACCGCTTGGCCGGCGGCTTGTATTTCCAACCGCCTTTTTACCGCGAGCTGCGGCGCCCCGACGGTACGGTGAACACCGATGTGCAGGCACAAAAATCGGCGCATGTGGTGGGCGGCTTTACCTACGATTTTCTTTGGGGCAAGCGCCGGCCGGTGAAAATGCGCCTCATCACGGAGGTGTATTACAAGCAAATGTGGGACCTGATATCGTACGACCTCGACAATGTGCGTATCCGCTACGCCGGGGCGAACGACTCGCGGGGTTATGCGGCCGGCATCGACGTGCGCCTGAACGGCGAGTTTGTGCCCGGAGCCGAAAGTTGGGTCAACCTCTCGCTCTTGCGCACCCGCGAAGCCATTGACGGGGTGCAGCACAAAATCCGGGAGATCGGCGACACGGAAGGCCGCAATGTGCAGGACGTGCCCCGGCCCACCGACCGCTTCCTTACCTTGTCGACGTTTTTTCAGGACTACCTGCGCCGCAACAAAAATGTGCGTATGCACCTCAATTTCACGGTGGGTACCGGGCTGCCCTTCGGCGTGGTCGACAACAATGTCGAGTATCGCAATCCGTACCGGTTCACGCCCTACCACCGGGTGGATATCGGGTTCGGGTTTCAGCTGTGGAAACAAGAGTGGCGCAACCGGCGGCCGCGGCACTTCCTGCGGTTTACACGAAATACCTGGGCCAGCCTGGAGGTTTTTAACCTGTTGAAAGTAGCCAACGAAGCGTCGAACACCTGGATCAAGGCCATCACCGATGTACAGTACGCCATTCCGAATTACCTGACGGGGCGGCGCGTGAATTTGCGCTTGAAGATGGATTTTTGATGTGCAAGAGCGTTTTTACCTCGTCAGATCCACGCCATCAAACAACCAACCACTCCCAAAGCATCCATACCAAGCGCCCAACCGCCCATACCAGCGCCGCCAGAAAAACTAAAAACAGTAAAAAAAGTATCAGGATTGACGTGCTCACCTTCGGTTTGGGGCCTTCTTCGGCATAGTAGTTTTTCAACAATTCCACATTGCGCCGGTTGGCTTTGTAGCCGATATCGAACAAATCGCCCAGCAGGGGAATGGCTCCTACGAGCGCGTCGACAACCAGATTGCCCATCATGCGCAGCAGCATCAGGGGGCCGGCGCCGCGCCGCAACATCACCGAGAATAAAATTCCGGAAACGGCAAAACCGGCAATGTCGCCCAAATAGGGCACCAGGCCGATGAGCGCGTCGAGGCCAAAGCGAACCTCCGTGCCGGGAATTCGGAAGCGGTTGTCGAGCAGGTTGGCCAGCATTTCGAGCCGGGCGGTGTCGGCGGCGGGAGCTGCCGCGGGAGGTTTGAGTTGTTCGTTAGACATGCGGCAAAGGTACAATGCGGCAAAAAATTCCGGCTGGCTTGCATCCCGAGGAGCGCTTCCTTTGTTTCAAAACTTTTCCGGCAAAAACCGATCTTGGAGCCTGTTTTGAAAAAACGAACGCCGCGTTATGAATTTGTCCGACCTCTCCCTCCGCCGCCCCGTACTGGCTACCGTCATGAGCATTCTGATCATTGTGTTCGGCGCCATCGGCTACCGCTACCTGGGCGTGCGGGAATACCCGGCCATCGACCCGCCTACCATCACCGTGCGCACTTCGTACACAGGCGCCAACGCCGATGTGGTGGAAAGCCAGATTACCGAACCCCTGGAAAAGGCCGTGAACAGCATTGCCGGCATCCGCTCGATTTCCTCCCAGTCGGCTCTGGGCAGCAGTTCGATTACCGTGGAGTTTGACCTGGGCGCCGATCTGGAGCGCGCCGCCAACGACGTGCGCGACAAAGTGGCCCAGTCGTTGCGCAGCCTGCCGCAAGACATTGATGCGCCGCCCGTGGTGAGCAAAGCCGACGCCAACAGCGACCCAATCGTTTTTATCCCGATCCAGAGCAGTACGCGCAGCGTGATGGAACTGTCAGATTTTGCCGAAAATGTATTGTCGGAAAAATTGCAGACCATCCCGGGCGTGAGCGAAGTGCGGATTTTCGGGCAAAAACGCCCGGCCATGCGCCTGTGGGTCGACCCCGTCCGGCTGGCCGCGCACGGGCTGACGGTGCAAGACGTGCAAACGGCGCTGAACCGCGAAAACGTCGATTTGCCGGCCGGCAAACTGCGCGGCGGCGCCACCGAGCTCACCGTCAAAACCTTCGGGCGCCTGCAAACAGAGGCCGATTTCAACAACATGATCGTCCGACAGGTGCCCGGAAACGCGGTGCAGCCAGGCCAAACCATCCGTTTCCGCGACTTGGGCGAAGCCGTGCTCGGGCCGGAAAGCGACGACTTCGGCGCGCGGCGCAACAACGTTTCCAACGTCTCCCTGGCGCTCATCCCGCAACCCGGAGCCAATATCATCGAGATTACCGACGAGTTTTACCGGCGATTTGCCCAACTCAAACGCGAGCTGCCCTCGGATATCATCATCGACGTGGGCTTGGACAAATCGACCTTCGTACGCCGCGCCATCCTGGAGGTTAAAGAAACCCTGATCATCGCCATTACGCTGGTAGTGCTGATTATTTACCTGTTCTTTCGCAACTGGGTGATCGCCCTGCGCCCACTGATCGACATTCCGGTATGCCTGATCGGGGCGTTTTTTATCATGTACCTGTTCGGGTTTTCCATCAACGTGCTCACCCTGCTGGCCATCGTACTCGCTACTGGACTGGTCGTCGACGACGGCATTGTGGTCACGGAAAATATTTACAAAAAGATCGAACAGGGCATGGACAAATGGACGGCCGCCCGCGAAGGCACCCGGGAGATTTTTTTCGCCGTCATTTCCACCTCGATCACCCTGGCGGTGGTGTTTATCCCCGTCATTTTTTTGCAGGGTTTTACCGGGCGGCTGTTCCGCGAATTCGGGATAGTAGTCGCTGGAGCTGTGCTGATTTCGGCCTTCGTTTCGCTCACGCTCACCCCGGTGCTCAATGTCAAGCTCAGCCGGCGGAACGCGCACGACCACGGTTGGTTTTACCGGGTTACCGAGCCTTTTTTTAAATCCCTCGACCAAGCGTACGGTCGAGCGTTGAGCAGTTTCATGCGCTTCCGCTGGGTGAGCTGGTTGATCCTCCTGGCTTGTTTCGGCGCCATTTGGCATTTTCAAAAAAGCCTGAAAACGGAGCTCGCCCCGCTGGAAGACCGCAGTGCTATCCGGGCGGTCGTGTCGGCCCCGGAAGGCACTGATTTCGACGTTACAGAGCAGATCATTTACGATTTGGTGGCGGCGGTCATGGACTCCGTTCCGGAGCACCAAATGATTTTCGGCATTACCGGAGCGGGCCGTACCGGCGGCGCCAACAGCGGGTTCATCAGCCTGGGTTTGGTGGAGCCGGAGTACCGCGCGCGCAGCCAACAGGAAATTTACGACCAGCTGCTGGGCATGACCCGGGGCATGACCGCCGCGCGCATATTTCCGAACCAGGAGCAAACGATTTCTACGGGTTTTGGCGCCAGCCTCTCGCTGCCCGTCCAGTTTGTGATTCAAAACCTGGATTTTAAAAAATTGGAAGATGCCCTGCCCCGCTTCCTCGAGGAGGCTGCCAAAGACCCCGCCTTTGCCAATGTCAATTCCGATCTGAAATTTAATAAACCCGAAATCCAGATCGAAATCGACCGGCTCAAGGCCGCCGAGCTGGGCATCAGCGTGCTCGACATCAGCCAAACCGTCCAACTGGCTTTGTCTGGCCGGCGTTTCGGCTATTTTTTGATGAACGGCAAACAGTACCAGGTGATTGGCCAGGTTGACCGCGACGACCGCGACGAGCCGCTCGACCTGGCCAGCCTTTACGTACGCAACAATGCCGGCGAAATGGTTCAGCTCGACAATCTCGTGCGCTTTACCGAAACCAGCAACCCGCCGATGCTCTACCATTTCAACCGCTACAAATCGGCGACGATCAGTGCAGCGCTCGCCCCTGGCAAAACCTTAGGCGAGGGTATCGATGCCATGGAAGCCATTGCTGCGCGGGTACTCGACGATAGTTTTAACACCGACCTTAGCGGCCCCTCGCGCGATTTTCGCGAAAGCAGCGGCAACACGGCCTTCGCCTTTCTCTTGGCGCTTGGGCTGATTTACCTCATTCTGGCTGCGCAGTTTGAAAGTTTCCGCGACCCGCTCATCATCATGATCACCGTGCCGCTGGCTATCGCCGGCGCCTTCATCACCCTGGCGCTTGGGCAGTACACCATCAATATTTTTAGCCAGATCGGTATGATTATGCTGATCGGATTGGTGACGAAAAACGGAATATTAATCGTGGAGTTTGCTAACCAAAAAATGCGCGCCGGGGTAGTGGAAAACAAAGTGCAAGCCGTCGTCGAGGCAGCTAAAGGCCGCCTGCGCCCCATCCTGATGACCACCTTGGCCACCGTGCTCGGCGCCTTGCCCATTGCGCTGGCCTTGGGCGCCGCCGCTACTTCGCGCATTCCGCTGGGCATAGTGGTGGTGGGCGGATTGTTGTTTTCGCTGGTGCTGACCTTGTTTGTCATTCCGGCGATGTACAGCTACATGAGCGGTAAAAAACGGGGTATTCCGGAAAGTTTGAAAACAGCGGAGGATAAAGCGCCGGCGGTGGCGGAAACGCCCTGAGGGACGTTTTTCTAAAAACTGTACTTGTAGCGCGGGCCTATTTTCCAGAACCCTTCGCGTTCGTAAAACCGCAGTGTCCGATCAAATTCGTCGCCAGGGGTCGTCACTTCCAGTCGGGCCCAGCCGCGTTCGGCGCTGATCATTTTAGCAAAATCGAGCAACATTTTACCCACGCCTTCAGAGCGGTATTCGGGCTCCACGTACAGCTCGTTGATGACGCCGTACCGGCCGTTTGCGGAAAGCGAAAGCGACTCCACCAGGGTCATCAGCCCCACCGTGTCGCCGGCTTCGTTTTGCGCCAGCAGGGTCGAATGATGATCGTCGGCGTCCAGTTCTGCAAACATGTCTGCAATTTCTTCAAAACTCAGATCGTGCTCTACTTCCTCGAACAAACGCTCCAGCAAGGCGGCAACAACGGGGGTATGGCTTTCGTCGGCAATTAAAAGGTGGATCATGGCGGCGACTTTGAGGCACAAAATAAGCCAATAAGCCCCTGATTATCAGCTTTTCTTTTAGTTCAGCTTCTTTGAAAATAGCTTTGCCGCCAGAAAAAAAGCGCTTACCTTCGCGCCCGCTTTTGAAAGTGCGTTATTTGGCCTGTTCACTTCCAATGAAAATTCACTTTTCGGTTCCGAACAAATCTAATTCGTACAAAAGCTGGGGTAACGGTTTCGCCCCCAAGTGAAGCCGGCATTTAACAAAACAAATAAAAAGCCTCAAAATCAACCGTTTATACCTATGTTACTCGACGACGAAAAAGAAGTGACCCCCGAACAGGAGGAAAACCAAACCCCGGCAGAAGAGACCGCTCCGGAGGTAGAAAGCCAACAAGCGGAAAACCTGGTTGCTGAGGAAAAAGAAGCTCCCCAGGAAGAAGTGGCGGTGGCGCTGGACGAGGAGGAGGAAAAGCCTAAAAAAGTGGCTGCCAAGGCGAAAGCCAAAAAGGTAGTCGTAGAAGATGAGGATGAGGATGACGCCAACCCGCTCTCCGAGGAAGACAATGCAGAAGCCGTGGCCCCTGTGGTTACCGCTGAAGACGACGACTCCGCCGTTGAAGACGAGGAAGAAGACGTTGAACTGCCCGAGGCAGACATCCTGGTGACCGGTGGCGCCCACGACGATTTCAACTGGAGCATGGACAAGCGCGGCGCTATCGCTTATACCGATGCTGAGCGCGCCGAATACCTGAAAAAATACGACATCACCCTGCGCCATGTCACGGAAAACGAAATTATCCGCGGCAAAGTGAGCGCCATCAGCAGCGGCGACGTCGTGCTCGACATCAACTACAAAAGCGACGGCCTCGTTTCCATGAACGAATTCCGCGACATGCCGGAACTCAAAGCCGGCGACGAAGTGGAAGTATACGTCGAAAGCCAGGAAGACAGCCAGGGCCAACTCGGCCTCTCGCGCAAGAAAGCCAAAATCCTGCGCGCCTGGGAAGGCATCGTCGATTCGTTCAAAAACGGCACCATCATCAGCGGTACCGTTATCAGCAAAACGAAAGGCGGCCTGATCGTCGATTGCAGCGGCCTGGAAACCTTCCTGCCCGGCTCGCAAATCGACATTAAACCGGTGATCGACTACGACCAGTACGTCGGTAAGATCATGGAATTCAAAGTGGTCAAGATCAACGAGCAGATTAAAAATGCCGTGGTCAGCCACAAAGCCCTCATCGAAAGCGACCTGGCCGAACAACGCGAGCAAATCCTCGCCAGCCTCGAAAAAGGCCAGGTGCTCGAAGGCATCGTCAAAAACATCACCGACTTCGGCGCCTTCCTCGACTTGGGCGGCGTCGACGGCCTGCTCTACATCACCGACATCAGCTGGGGCCGCATCGGCCACCCGAGCGAAGTGCTCGAACTCAACCAGCGCATCAACGTGGTAGTGCTCGACTTCGACGAAAACAAAAAACGCATCAGCCTGGGCCTCAAGCAACTCACCCCGCACCCCTGGGAAGTGCTGCCGGAAGACATCACTGAAGGCGCCACGGTCAAAGGCCGCGTAGTCAACATTGAAGATTACGGCGCATTCGTCGAAATCATGCCCGGCGTCGAAGGCCTCATCCACATCAGCGAGATCAGCTGGGGCAACCAGAGCGTGAACGCCAAGGAATACTTCACTATGGGCCAGGATGTGGAAGCGCGCGTAGTCACCATCGACCGTGCCGACCGCAAAATGTCGCTGTCGATCAAACAACTGACCGCCGACCCCTGGAGCGAAATCGACGAGCAATTCCAGGTCAACAGCCGCCACACCGGCACGGTCAAAAACATGACCAACTACGGCATCTTCGTCGAACTGAGCGAAGGCGTAGGCGGCATGGTGCACATCAGCGACCTGAGCTGGACGAAGCGCTACGCCCACCCGAGCGAGTTCACCAAAGTCGGCGAACCGATCGAAGTAGTCGTCCTGGATATCGACAAAGACAAACGCCAGATCAGCCTGGGCCACAAGCAAACGGAGGAAAACCCCTGGGACGCTTTCGAAGCCCTCTTCCCCGTCGGTTCCTACCACGAAGCCACGGTGCTGAAACGCGACGACAAAGGCGCCACCTTCCAACTGCCGCACGGCCTGGAAGCTTTCGCCCCGGCCAAGCACATCCGCAAAGACGACGGCCAGGTGGTCGACGTGGGCGAGACGCTGACGGTCAAAGTCATCGAATTCAACAAAGACGACCGCCGCATCCTGGTTTCCCACTCCCGCTATTTGGAGGATTTGAAAACCAAGGCCGACGCAGTTGTCCGCGCTGAAAAAGCGAAAGAAGAAGGCGAAACGGCTACCGCCATCGCCGATGTGAAGAAGAAAGTGGAAAAAGAAACGCTCGGCGACCTGGCCGCACTGGCCCAGCTCAAAGAGCAACTCAGCGACGACGACGAAAGCGGCAAGTAAACCAACCGCCGTTTTTCAAAACATACCAATCCCCCGCCGGAGGCTCCGCGCGGGGGATTTTTTTTGCCCTTACTGCTTCTTTTTGCTGGATTTTGCCCGGGGGTTGAAATCGAGGCACAATTGCACCCAGCGGTGCAGATCGGCATCGCGGTCGGTGCTGGTCGGGTCGATAAACACGTACCCTTTCATGGGCTTTCCGGTGAAATCCATCGGACGGCAGCCGGGTTGTTGAAGCGCCGCTTCATAGGTTTCCGGGGCGATGCGGGCCATCAGGCGCTCGTCTACGATGCCGGCGCACATTTTATCGTCGACCAGGAAACAAAGGCCGCCCATCATCTTCTTCTCTTCGAAGGGCGTGTTTTTTTCGCGGAAAATTTGGCGGACGCGGTCGGCTAGTAGTTCGGAATAGGGCATAATACAGCAGGTTTAAATGATGACAAGTGAATCAACCTTCGATATCGCTGCTGTTTTTTCTTTAAAAATTCAAGGCTGCGGCCCGGCCACCAACACCTGCGCCTGCCCTACCCAGTCTTCCCGAACGATTTGTTCGGCCGGCACTTGCAGCACCTTGGCGATGGCTTCGA